>CALLUY010000097.1 GCA_938010615.1 uncultured Pirellulaceae bacterium
CGTATCAATCCGCCCGCCATCGGTTCGGAGAACCGAGCGACATTGGGTTCGGAGAACCGAGCAACATCACTTTTCGAACTCAAAACTATCCGGAATTAACTCGTCGCTTGTCCAGCGAAGGATCTTGGAAGTGTCATTCGGATCGACGCTGACAACTTCGACATCTTTGCCGAACTCGACAATGAACTGACGACACGCTCCGCACGGCGATGCCAACGGAGAAGCCGCGACAACAACGGCCAAGAAATCTTTGTGGCCTTGAGCGACCGCAGCACAGATCGCATTCCGCTCCGCGCAGATTGCCAAACCGTACGATGCGTTCTCGACGTTGCAGCCCGTGACGATGGTCTTGCCATCAGCAAGCAACACAGCTGCGCCAACATTGAACTTTGAATAGGGTGCGTAAGCTCGATTACGAACTTCGATTGCTTTTTCGATTAGCAGTGCTTCGGTTTCCGATTTCATGGAAACCATTCTAACCGGCAGGCGTTTCCAGTGCATCAGCAACCTGATCCGACTCAGCCTTTGGTTTGCTTTCGCCTTTGACTTTATTCAGCTTCGGAACACCCAACCAAGTGCCGGCCGTGTCGAGAAAGCCATTTACACCAACAGCAGTAGAGTTGCCCTCGCAATGATGTGGATCTTTCCCGAGAAGATAAACGGCGTAGTACAAAATCGCTTCTATCCTATAGTGTTGCCAAACTACTCCACGCGCTTTGCTTCGATTTCTTCATTAGCTTCGGTCAAATCGGTTTGAGGACAACTCGTTGGCGGAAGGAACCGGCGCCGGCTTTGACTCGCTCTGTCATTGGATCTATTCCAAACGCCCAAGCGCCTCAAGCACATCGGCTGGACTGATCAACTCTTCCAGCAAAATCGCTGGCTCCTCTGGATAGTTTGGAGGATAAAGGAGATTCACAGGCAACTGACCACGATCGACTCGGCTCAATTCTTTTGCATTTCGTTCCAGCATACTTGTATCATCATTGACGACCATCTCGACGCCCAACTCTTTGAGCTTGTCGAGAACAGCTTTGTTTGAGAAGACACGCTTCTCATTAAATTTACAAGTAAGTCACCAATCTGCGGTATAGTCGACCCAAACGATCTTCTTTTTGCTCGCCAACAAGTGCTCGACTTTCCCCGGATTCCACTCTTGCCAATTCAGTCCACCTGCATCATGAGAAGCGACTGCATCCGATGTTTGTCGGGCCGCATCGTAAGTCATCCACACTCCCCCCAAAGCAATCAAACCTGGTATGACGAATCCAAACCATAGTTTCTTGTTTGCTTTAACATGTGATGGCGACCAAGTTCCATAGAAAAAAGCGGCAAGTCCCAAGATGACCAACGCCATCACCAGCCAAGCCAAACCATCGACTCCAGTCTGCCCCCCAAACGTTTTCAGGAAGAACGCACAAGTTGCAAACAAGGCGAACGCCATCGTGACTTTGAATGTATCCATCCATGTACCCGGGCGAGGCAGTTTATTGATTAACGAAGGGAAGAACGAAAGCAGCAAATATGGGAGCGAGATGCCAAGCGCAAAAATGGTAAACAGGAACATCGCCGTTAACGCCGGTTGAGCCAACGTGTAACCCATCGCAGCTCCTAGGAACGGCCCCGAGCAAGGCGTCGCGATTAGCGTTGTCAAAATACCGGACAAGAAAGAACCCGTGTAACCCTTCTTGCCTTGAACGCCGCCGCCGACGCGAGTCATCGACGTTCCGATTTCAAACACGCCAGCCATGTTCAATCCCAACAGGAACAACAGGACGATCATTGCGGCGACAAAATAGGGATTGCCCATCTGAGCACCCCAGTTCACATCTTTGCCAAACGCTTGCTTCAATGTCAAAATAATTCCGGCCAACACCCACATTGAAGCGACCAATCCCATCGTGAACGCGATACCGTGCATTCTAATTTTCCTGGGATCGCTACCGGCTTGCTGGACAAACCCCATTACTTTCAACCCAAGGACAGGGAACACGCAAGGCATCAAGTTAAGCAGAATGCCGCCAACGAACGCACCGAACAAAGCCGTCCACAAAGTCGTTGCCGCTTTTTCCTTCAGCGTCACATAATTGATTTTCGCGTCACCATCGTAGAGCCGTGCCATCGCGGCGATCTGGTCTGCAGAGTCTTTCACATGGCCTTTTTCCTTGACCAGTTCCGCACTACCGTCAGCCCCAGCCGATTTTTCAAGTGCACCAGAAACTTCCCCGTAGCGTGCACCTTTTTCAAGTTTAACGGGAATTGGGCCCGCGGAAATTCCAACAGGAATCGTTGCAGAAAATTTCATCCCACCCGGAGGATCACAGCCTTCGTCGGTACAAGTTTGAAAACCGATCATGCCGGCCAGTGTCTGTTTTCCAACGGACGCATCTGCCGGAAGTTCAATGTCAAACGACCAGGTAATCGGAGCGTGGTGGTACTCGTAGTCGTCGACCTTGCTTTGTTCCGGTTGAACCGACAATCGGGGAGTGTTTGAGATTTTCCAATCGTTTGTTTCGGTGAACGCAACAATTGTCGATTGAACTTCTGCCGTTTTGATTTTCTCGTAAGCGTAAATGTGAAATTCGCCTTCCGGAGTGGCGGTCAATTCCAAAGCAATCTTGTCGCCGGGGCGAATCGGCCCCTCACCTGCAGTGCGAACAACTCGAGCCGAGAATTCGACGTGGGACATTGCCGGCTTGTACTTTTCAAATTTAACTTCCTCTTCAACCACAGACGCTTTAACGGCCGGCGTTTCAATAACCCCAGCGTGATTCGCAATGGCGGACGCACCGCGAATTGGAACGCAGCCGCCATCGGCACAGCGAAGACCGACGAAGTCAATTTCAATCGCCAGCTCTTCCAGATTCGTGCCCTCCGTGAATTCGATCGGAGCACTCCAATTGACGGTGCCTTCATGTGATTCGCTGGGGACATCGAAACCAGCTTCCTGTTTCACATGCGGATCCGAATCGGGCTCGAAGTCGCCCAAGATTTTGAACTGCTCCGAATCTTCAATAATGATCTCGGAACGCGTCGGACCGCCGTCTGGCTGAGTCACCGAGTAAACATGCCAAGGGGCTTCTACCTTTGCCGTGACGGTAAGCAGACCTAGGTTTCCGTCTGCGTAGCTCTCAAACTTGGCCGTCAGCGAAAACGGATTGCCGCCTTGATTCCCAAAAGCTGGCACTTGTGCAAAAGTCGCTGACTCCATCATCGGGAACAGCAGCATACCGCCGAACATGGCGAGGAACATCCAGTGTCGAATCGAACGCATCGAATTTAAGAACATGTCAACCGTTGTAAAATAGCCATTGAAGATATCGAACGCCGAAGGCAAACCGCTCTTCGCGGTCATTACGCAAAAGCGATGTTGCAGCGTATTTTGAATCATCGAATCTGCACAAACAACTTCGGTCGAACGATTCGAGCAGATTCGATCATTTTTGGACGTTTTGAGGTCGCGGACTATACCAGACTTCCTCTATTTTTACACTTTGATCGGCTTTTGCATCTGTGCATCCCCACAAATCGCAACTCAGATCCGCAAGTTCCGAACTTTGGACTCGCCTGTCGCTCTAACATCGGCAACATCGGACAGTTTCGCTTCAGAACGATAATTTTAAGTGATATCAGGTTTTAATGACTGAAAACGTTCCTCTTTTAACACACAAGCACGGCGACCTGACCGTTGAAGGCTATTCGCGAGCCGCCGTTCAGTCGTATTGGCGGATCCCTGAGCTCAAGCTTGGATTTGACTTGGGAGCTCATCCTTGGGAGTTCATGGGCACTCCAACATGGATGATTTCGCATGCTCATTTGGATCATGTTGCGGGCATTCCACTGCACGTCTCGCGTCGCCGACTGATGAAGATGGCTCCACCGCGGTTGTTGATGCCGGCTTACATGATCAAGTCTGTTCGCAGAATGTTGGACTCATTCGAATCGCTCGACCGTGGCAAGATGCCTTGCGAACTGATCGGATTGACGGCTGGAGACGAGTTCGAACTTTCTCGTGAGCTTGTCGTGAAAACGCTTCGCACGACACATACGGTCACGAGCATGGGTTACGTGATTTTCGAGCGACGTAACAAACTGAAGGCTGAGTTTCGCGATCTATCCGGTGAGCAGATTCGAGACTTGCGCGAATCGGGAACCGAAATAACTGAAGAGATTCGCGTGCCGATCATCGGTTACACTGGAGACACTTCTCCGAGGGGGCTGGATGATAATCCGCTATTCTACGAAGTGAAAATTTTGATCACGGAAATGACCTTTGTTGCTCCCGACCATCGTCAAGACTTGATCCACAAGAACGGACACATGCACTTGAACGACTTTGTTGATCGAAAAGACAACTTTAAGAACGAGCTGATTGTTGCGTCGCATTTGAGCACTCGTTATTCGAAGCGTCAGGCGATCCATCATGTGCAGAAGCTGTTGCCGGACATGTTGGATGGTCGGCTGAACTTGTGGATTTAGTTTCGTGGTTGCGGCTTCCAGCCGCAGCAACTTGGCATCTGCTGCTGTGGGAAGCCACAAACACGTTCACACAATCACGGAAACAAATTCATGCAGACCGGCTTCGTCATCATCCAGTTCGTCATCCTGACGATGTGCCTCGCCATGTGGGCCCATCGCTTGATCGCGAAACGGCGAATTGGCGAGTTCATGAATTCTCGGCAACACGATGTCTCGCCAATCGGAATTATCGACATTTTCGTCACCGTGGTGATCTGGTTTTCACTCCAAACCATCGGCGCGATTCTGATCCCGTTGGCGATGGGCACGAGCGTCATGGAAATTCAAAATTTCGATGCGGCTCAACTTCTTGAGTTCAGTGGCTGGGCGATGTTGCTTCAGCTTGCAGCAACGATTGCTGCGATGGTTTACATGCTGATTCGCCATCGCCGTGTCACTTGGTTTGGCCAAGCCAACTCATTGGGGCAAGACATGCTGATCGGCGGTGCGGCCTCTCTGATGCTAATCCCAATGGTCATGTTGATCCAACTGGTCGTGACGCAGTTGATTCCATACACCCACCCAACGCTCGATTCTTTGCAAGAGAATTTTACTGGGTCGACTGTCATTTGGGCGTGGATCGCAGCGGTTGGAGTCGCGCCATTCACGGAAGAGGTCTTTTTTCGAGGGTTGCTGCAGGGTTGGTTACAGCGGACGTTTGACCACGAAGAACCCAAAGAAGTTTGGATCATTGGAGGGCCGGTGACTCCCAACACAAACCGGGCAATTCCAAACGAAGTTCCCTTCCAGACGTCCTATCGATTCTGGGCACCGATCTTCATAAGCTCCATTTTATTTGCCGCAGTTCACGCAGGGCAGGGGCCAGCACCGATTCCGCTTTTCTTCTTAGCTTTGGGGCTTGGCTACATCTTTCGAAAGACAGGATCGATTGTGCCGTGCGTGATTGTGCACTTGGTCTTAAATTCACTTTCATTGATTTTACTTTCAATTGGGATAATGTATCCCGAGTTAATGCCACCTGAAGCTGAACCAGCACCAGGTGTGATTTGGTTTTGGTAAAGGGTCAGAAATAGATGCCAATTGGATTCGGAATTATCGGCTGCGGAATGATCGCGAACTTTCACGCCAAGGCCATTGAAGCCATCCCCGGTGCAAAACTGGTCGCGTGCCAGAGCCGCCGGTTGACATCGGCAGAGAAGCTTGCGTCGCAATACGGATGCGAACCGTATGATGACTTGAAAGCTATGTTGGCGAATCCCAAGGTCGACGTTGTCACAGTTTGCACTCCCAGCGGCGCTCACATGGAGCCGGCGTTGCTTGCGGCGAAAGCCGGAAAGCATGTGATCATCGAAAAACCATTGGAGATCACGCTCAAACGATGCGACAAGATCATTGAGGCCTGTCGCAAAAACGGCGTGCTGCTATCGACGATTTTCCCATCAAGATTTCATCGCGCCAGTCAACTGCTCAAAGAAGCCGTCGACAAAGGGCGATTCGGCACACTGACACTTGGCGATGCTTACGTCAAATGGTTTCGCTCGCAAGAATACTACGATAGCGGGCAGTGGCGTGGCACCTGGAATCTGGACGGTGGTGGAGCCCTGATGAACCAGGCGATTCACAACGTCGACTTACTGACATGGCTGATGGGCCCGGTCGCCGAGATCTCGGCGCAAACTGCAACACTCGCTCACGATCGTATTGAAGTCGAAGATGTCGCCACGGCGTCGCTAAAATTCGCCAGCGGAGCACTCGGCGTGATCGAAGCCACAACGGCTGCGTTCCCGGGAATGCTGAAGAAGATGGAAATCCACGGCAGCGACGGATCAGCGGTCATCGAAGAAGAGGACATCAAAGTCTGGGAGTTTCGCAAGATGACTGCGCGGGATAAGAAGATCATTGCTGAGTTCAATTCGGTTACCAAAACCGGTGGCGGTGCTGCTGACCCATCGGCAATCGGATTCGCTGCTCACGAGAAACAATTCCGCGATGTGATCAAAGCGATCAAGACAGGTAAGCCGATGGCAATCGACGGCGCGGAAGGTCGTCGTAGCGTGGAGGTGATTCTGGCAATCTACAAAGCTGCTGAATCGGGCAAGACCGTAAAACTTCCTTTGAAGAGCGATCCCGTGCTGAAAGCGCGGAAGGCTTAGTGTCGCTCAGTCCTTTGAACGGATGGCGGAGCAGAGTCGCTCAGTTCTCCGAACTGATGGCGGGCAGATCTAGACGCTAAACCCAATACCGTTCAATGGAGCTAAAGTCTCGGTGGCATAGGCCTCTGGCCTGTGTTCTGCATGTCCACAAGCCAGAGGCTTATGCCACCTCCCAACTGCAACGATCCTACTGAAAAGCCAAAACGAAGGGTGACGTGACCTTCATTGAACGGTATTGACGTTAAACCAGGGCCGGAGCTCCGTGTGATAGAAAACGCACTCCCCGGCGCGCTACCAGCTCGGAGAGCTGGGCGACTCACTCAACCAAACACAACAAAAAAGGCCCTCTGATGAACACATCAGAGGGCCTTCATGACTACATCGGCAAACGAATTCTATCGTCGAGCCTTGTTGGTCTTGGTGGCGTCCAAGAGGTTCGGAACTGGCGGCTTGTGAGCCGTCGTTGCTGACGCTGGTGCCGTTGCACTGGCATCGTAGTTCTTTCCGTAGCCAGTGCCATAACTTCCACCGTACGAGTACCCACCGTAACCGTACTTGCCGCCTTTGTAGTCGTAAGTCTTCTGGTCACGTCGACGAAGGCCATTGATAATGACTCCCGAAAGTTCCACGCCCATTGAATCGATGACTTCCTTGGCTCGGATGGAATTGCTGCGAACTCCGTTGGTGATTCGCATGACCATGTAGACCAAATCAACAAAGCGGCAAACGATCGCCGGATCGGTAACAGCCAACAATGGTGGTGTATCGATCAGGATAAAGTCGTACTGCTCACGGTACACACCGATGATTGCTTCGAATCTTGCTGAAGTAAGTAGCTCAGACGGGTTCGGAGGAATCGGACCACAAGTCACGACCGAAAGATACTCCGGCTGGATGACTCGAACCGCTTCTTCTGGCTCCATCTGTCCGTATACGACCGACGTCAAACCATAGTCGTTTTCAACACCAAAATATTTGTGTTGTCGCGGCTTTCTCAAGTCAGCGTCGATCACCAGAACTTTGCGTCCCGACTGAGCCATCGATGCGGCGATGTTTGCAATCGTCGTCGACTTACCATCGCCGGGCGTTGGGCTGGTCATCTGAATGATCTTTGCACCAGTCTCCTGGGCTCGGAAGAAGATTGAAGTTCGAATCGAACGATAGGCTTCGCAATTTTGGTTCGAAGGTTGATGCAGTGCAATCAACTCCGGTGCAACGTTTGCGAACGGAGAGTCCTTACGAGGGCGAACGCGCTGAAAGAGTCCAATATGCCCGATGACTCGTGAACCAAGCAGAGCTGCAATGTCCTCTGACGATCGGAATGTCTTCTCAGCCATTTCTTTGACGCCCGCGAACAAGAATCCGAAGAGCGTTCCGAGAAACAGTCCGCCACCAAGGCACAGCGGCAAACTTGGGGCCACTTGCTCCGCCTTTGAAGCAGGGTTTAGTACTGACATCTTTCGCCACTGGAAGTCTTCTAAAACTTTGACTTCACCAAGCTTGTCGATTGTGCTGTCACTGTAAAGCTCGAGCCGATCCCGCTCACGCTGCAGAGCGAGGAACTTTTCGATGTTCACCGAAGTTTCGGCAGCTTTTCGTTGCTCTTCAAGAATCGAAGTCTCGAGGCTTTTCTCTTGGGCCGCAATCATGGCGATCTCGCCGTTCATACGCTCAACGAAGTCGTTCACCATGTCGGGTTTGCCCTGAAGCACATCGGCTTCACCTCGCATCGACGATAGCTCTTCCATTCGCATCGAATCAACCATCGCGATTTGCTTGCGAACGTTTCTTAGGGCCGGGTGTTGAGCGCCGTACTCCTGAAGCAGCTCCTGCTCTTGCATTTTGAGCTCAACGTATTTGCTGTGCGTCGAAGCGTAAGCTCCCATCGAAGTTTCATTGAACTCCTGAAGCACACCGATCACGAGCGACTCAGGATTCTTTCCTTGAGCTTTCGCCAATTGGATCGCTTCGATTCGAGCTTCCAATTTGGTTCGATCGCGACGCAACTGATGCAGCTCTTCGTGGAGACGAGCTTGTTGCAATTGGAACGGGTTTTGAACTCGGCCATCGACGATCAACATCTCAGGCAGTGCCATCAGCGTTTCAATTTCTGCTTGCACTTCTTGCTGACGCCCCATCATGCTTTCGTGCAACTGCGTCCAAAGCTGAGTCGTCTGTCCGCCGATCTCTTCCGCATCTGAATCAATGTAGTTTCCGAACGCGGCAACAACGGACTTCAGAACTTTCTGCGTCTCTTCTGGATTGCCGCCATCGAAAGAAATCTTGATCACGCCCGAGTTTGATTTCACATCGGCAGACTTTGCGATCAGCGATTTGCCATCGCGAAGATAGCGAATCACAGAATCGACGTCTTCGAATATTTCCATTCGCTCGAACTTGCCGTCACTAACGGCGTGCTTCAGCGTTGCAGTACTTCGCAAAACTTCGATGTACTTCTCAACCGTGTTCTGCGCGAAGCCGTCGCCATCGTTCAGACTCGGTGCGCTCTTTTCATCGACGAACACTTTCGCAGTCGAACGATACGTTTTCGGAGCTTTGAAAAAGAATAGCAGCGCTAATGCGATTCCAAGCAAAGTGAAAAACAGAATCAGCCAAAGCTTACGCTTGACCATGTCAAACACATCAAAGTTGTACAACTCTGAAAGTCCACCGCTCGACGGCATGGCTGCCGCAGGTTGACCTTGCGGGATTGAATAGTTGTTATTTTGGACTGGGCGTAATCCGGACATCTGTACTTACTCCAGGTTGGCGTTCGGTTTGAGCCGAACTGCTGATCTGTTGATTGCTCAACAATCAGGGGTTGGTTTGATTTTGCGGGACAATAGTAAAATGGCGAATCGGGCAGGGAATTACTCCTGTTCACTGGTTCGCTTTCGAATCCGTTCTCGCTTGGTACGCTCGACGATCCGTGAGATTTTAATCGCGGATCCCGGTTGTTCCAGTTGGCAAATCTTCAATTCCTTAATCGCATCGTCATATCTGCCCGTCTCGGCAAGGCTTTTTGCGTAATCTAGCCGCCAATCCGGTCGTTCGGGTTGGGATGATAACGCCTGCTCAAACTCTTCACATGCTTTCTGATAGTTTTTCGCTTGAAACCATGCCTGCCCGTTTAGAACGCTTTTTTCGACATCGTCAAGTTTCGAGCTATTAATGAGTCTTCTGGCATGAACCAGCAAGAGTTCGTTGGGAACCTTTTGATCCGGGCCTGAAAAATACTGGCGAGATAACCTAATCAGGTCGCGTGGATTCTGCGGGAGAACTTTCTCAAAATAAAGTTTCGCTGGGAGGCCAATACCGAACTGGACAATCCGTCCTTCATACTGACGACTCCTCGAGAGACAGTTAGCCCACAGTTCAGCGGACTGCTCAAAGTTGCCCGAATGCATGCACAGTAGACCGGCATCGTAAGATATCCCTGTGTGTCCTTTGGCTAATGCGAGGGCATTGGCAACATACCTCGATTCTGTTTCACGGTTTCCTTCTTCAGCCGCCATCAGCACCGTCAATTGGGCGAGGCGAAAATGCACTCGTTCGTCCCGGTCGCAACGCGAGAGTGCCGTGTTGAAATGTGCCCAAGCTTTTTCGATTCCCGGCGTCACGACCGTCGGATCGTTTCTCATTTCCGCAAACAGCTTCGGATCCTGTACTTCGATCAGCCGCATGACTCGATGAAGATTCGTCATCGACGTCGTCATCCAAAAATCGGACCGTGGCGGAAACTGTTCTTCGGCCTCTTCCTCGCTTAGCCCTGCTTCGCTTGCCTGTCGTCGAATTTCAGCTTCAGTTTCAGCGACGACTTCGTCCGTCAACGTCTGGCGATGGCGAAAGATCTCACACTGCCCAAGCAAGTACTGAGGCTCCCACGCATCGGGCAGAAACTTGTCAGCAAACACCAGCGCCTTCTCTGCTCGATCCAATCGATGAATACTCTCACCCCCATGTTTGGTGTGCAAGGCAATCTGCCGCTTCGCAAAGCTTACTGATTCAATTGCGGCACTTGGGACCGTTGAATAGCCCGCTGCCAAAATCATCACCAACAACATGCCAAATCGAAAATACTTGCCCAACGCTCGTGGTTTCGCTGTGCTTTTCTTGGTGCAATCCGGATGGCTCACCCTGCCAACGATGGCTCCAAACAAGATCGCGGCGAGGACAAAATTGGCTGGCTGATAAATGCCAAAGTCGAGACAGCTTGCGGCGACGAGACCGGCAGTCGTCGCAGTTCCCGCAACTCCCAATGCCCGATCGGCGACGGATCGTTGCCGAAACAATCGAATCGAAGAATAGAGCAGGGTCAGAACAGTCAGCAGTAACGCGATCACGCCCACCAGTCCAAGTTCAGCCAAAGTTTCGAGGAAGACATTCTCTGCGTGAACGAATTTTCCTCGAAACGGCTGTTCCTGAAATACTGGGTACTCATAGCGATAAGTTCCCAAGCCCGAACCTAACTGCCAGTAGTGTTCGTAGTAGGACATTGCATCATTCCAATGCAGCAGTCGTGGTGCCGAACCTTGATCGGCATCGGCGATTGACGCCAAAGACTGGGAGACTGCGTTGACTTGTTCCGTCCAAAGTGCCGCGCCGACGCAAGCCACGATGACGATCGCGGCCAAGACGACCGCCCAGCGATTGGCGATCATCAGTGTCAGCAAGCCGGTGGCCAACGCGATCACAATGCTGACCGAACCTCCACGGGAAAACGACAGAAACACTCCAGCGACCACTGCAATCAAAGCCGTGAGGCAGTACAGATGGCGAACTTCCAAGTTTGCGAGGAATTTTGAACAGGCCAGCAAAAGACGAAATCGCTTTTTGGATCGGGATCGCGACAAAGAGAGCTGTCCAGTTTCGAATTCTGAAGATCCTTTCCCTCTCCCTCTATTCGCCGCCAATATTGGCTTGGCCGCGAAATAGAGAGGTCCGGCGAGTGCAAGGATCAGAAACCCGGCTCCATTGTTCTTGTTCACGAAAGGCCCAAAGGGGACACCTCCGTAAAGAAGTTCGTAAACCCATAGGACTTTGCCGTTCCACCCAAGGTTCTGTGCGACTCCAATGAACGAAACGGCGAATCCGACCACTCCGGCACAAATCAACAACGGCTCGATTGTTCGAGTGTCCCTAAACAAAATGATGGAAGAAAGAAAAATTCCTATCGCACTTCCAAGCACGTAAAGCTGAGCCAGCGACGCTGACGGATAAGTTGAAATCGGGCCGCTGATACTAAGAGCCTGATAGACCCCGTATGCTCCCGCGAACGGGATCACCAGCCACAAAAAACTCGTTGAGTGGTACTTTCGCTCCACCAGACAGGTCAACGCGGCCATAATTCCAAGCACTGCGGTCAAAACGAGAACCACCGTGCGGACATAGAGGAAATTTCCTCCGATTGGCCATGGAGCCGACAAAATCATGAGTCCAGCGAGGACGGTTGAAGCAAGCTTCATTTTTCAACAGAAAACGGAGAGAGTTGGAAGGAAAGCGCCCGACATCCTTGTTATCGCCTAAATCCGCGCAAAAATGCCTCAAAATCTGAGCCAGAATATAGCGCGATGGCAATATCCGTAGTTTTTTGCGGACTTATTATGGAATATTCATTTGACCTATTCAGTGAAATAAATATACTGTGGCTGCTCTCCAATTCGGTTGGGCAAATTACGAAGAAGATAAGGGCTCCCCAGCCCAATCAGTTCTCCTAGGATTTCCACCATGTTGATTAAAAAGTTTGCCGCTCTCCTTGCGCTTTGCGTTATCGCTCTCCCTGCTATGGCTCAAGAAGAAGCCAACACTGAAACGGCAGCCACTGCCAAAGTAACCGCGAAAGCGTTCGATCAAGCAGACGCTCCCTCAGAAGATGTCACGACCGATGTCGTTGAGAAAAGCGTCAAAGTGATGCTGACTGAAGAAGGGAAACTCGAAGGAAAAGCTTTCCGAACGGATTCCAAAGAAGCAGCTGCCAACACGAAGGTAACGCTCTCTGCTGATGGTAAGGTAGTTGACTCAGTTGTAGCTGACGAAGAAGGTAACTTCGCATTCGCAAACATCGCACCTGGTGCCTACCAGATGCTTGGTTCTTCAGACGGCTTTGTTGGTTCACAGTCTTACGACGTGCTGCCTTACTCTAGCCCAGCAGTTGGATCGCCATGCTCAATCGGCATGTGCGGTGCTTCTTCAGAAGTTGTCTACGACAGCTACGCTTCACAGCCTGTTTCATCTTTCTCCTCAACATGCGGCAGCTGCAACACATGCGGCGGCGGATTTGGTGGCGGACGTATTGGTGGCCGCCTTGGTGGTGGACTTCTTAGCAACGGTCGCATCGGCCTTATCGGTCTCGCCGGCTTGGCTGGTCTTGGTGGCGACGACGATGTTAGCCCAACCAACTAAGCGATAGCGTCGCTCTTCAACCAGCGATAGCACATCGAATCATGAAAGCCCTGAGCATGCTCAGGGCTTTTTTTCGTAGGAACATCTTTGCGAACCGTCACAGGTTATCCCGAACTACGACTCAATCGCTATGAAAATCACTTTTACCGGAATAGCTTCGCTCACAGGAACATCAAGAACTCCGTCATAACCCTTAACAACCTTACGTCTGGCTAACCGAATCTGCTCGTACCATCCTGATTTTGTGATCAGGAGGATTGATCGATTGAATTGGGAGATCCGGCAATGAATGCTGCGATTATGAATTCCAGGTTATGGGCGACAACCTTCTTATGTGTCGCTGTGTGTGGATTTTCAGGATGCCAATCCTATGGTCCAACCGATTTGACACCAGCAAACGAAGTTCTCAATGCAGCGTGTTGCAAACCAGACAACACGACGCAGATCAACTTCCTGAAGCTGCGTCAGTCGCCGCCGCAACAGTACATTCTGGGTCGCGGCGATACGCTGGGCATCTACATCCAGGGCATCACTGGCGACAAGGACGTGCCACCACCAGTCCACTTCCCTGAGGACGCGGGACAGCAACCTGCACTGGGTTATCCAGTTCCGATCCGCGATGACGGGTACATCTCGTTGCCGCTCGTTAAGCCAATTCGTATCGCTGGCATGACGCTGGCTGATGCAGAGAAAGAGATCATCGACGCTTACAGCGAAGAAGAAATCCTTCTCGAAGGTAGCGAAAAAATCATCGTTACCTTGATGAAGCGTCGTACATACAACATCCTCGTGATTCGCGAAGATCTTGTTACAGGCAACGGCAACAACTCAATTCGTGACAACGAAACTTTCATCGATGACTCGATGCAAACTCAATCGTTCTCAATCGAACTGCCAGCTTACGAGAACGACGTGCTTCACGCTTTGAGCGAAACTGGCGGAATGCCGGGTGAACGAGCCTTGAATGAAATCATCGTTCTTCGCGGCGGACAAGAAAACTTCGCCAACATGAACGCGATCGTTCAGGAAGTCGGAGCTCCAATGGGCGGCCGTGCAACTAGTGCAACGATTGACGAAGCCAACATGGTTCGCATCCCAATTGAAGCTGAACGGGGCCAGTTCCCAAGCATCAACGAATCCGACATCACACTTGAAGATGGAGACATCGTCTTCATCAAAGGTCGTGAACGAGACGTGTTCTACACGGGTGGACTTCTTGATGGTGGACGATTCCCACTTCCGCGAGACTACGACATCGATGTCCTTGAAGCGATGGCTTTGGCTGGCGGAAACGGTTCAGCAACTGCCGGCGGCGGAAGCTCAAGCAGCTTCCGAGGACTTGGCTCACTGCTTCCCGCGACACAGGTTACTGTCCTGCGAAAATGCGGATGCGAGCAAGTCGCTATCGATGTCGATCTGCGATACGCACAGAGCGACCCGACAGAACGCGTCATCATCCAACCGGGTGACCTGATTGTTCTCGAGTACCGCAAACCTGAGTTGGTTACGAACTCGATACTCTCAGTATTCCAATTCGGTGGATTCTTCCAGCTCTTCCGCTAAGAAGACGCTACCATTGCAAATCGATCAGGCGTGAAGTCCCCCTATGGACTTCACGCTTTTTTCGTATCGTGCCTGTCCCTCGCCGCGTCGAACCATTTCAACTCTTCCGCAATCCCGCTGGCCAAATTGCTCGCGACGCCATGGTGACTCTGCGGAAGAACGTTCCACGCATAAGTTTCAACTTCAAAGTGCTCGACATGAACGTCGTACTGTTGAATCGCGTTCAAAATAGAACCGATGTCGCTTCGCGTAGATTCGATCACCCCAAGCCGATCCGCAAAGATTGGCACATGGAAATGTACTCGCCATTCACCCTCGGGCGTTGTCCCATCGGCCAACGCAATCGACAAGTCTTCATAAAACTGCCTCGATCCGTCTAAACGTTGGACCGAAGTTTGATGCAAGTATCGAGGCTCTGAGAATTGAGCCAACTGCTCGCGCTTCGATCGATTCGATTCTTCGTCACCGTCGAACTGCACTTTAATCGCAGACGAAACTTGAATCTTGCCGATCTGAATGCCTGCGTCCTTGTAAGCCAAAACGGCCGTCGCTTGATCCTCAAACATTACCGCGGAGTGGCACACGTCGTGACATACGCCAATGTGTTTCAAGACCATCCCATTTTGCTGGTCCGTACCATCAAGAAGATACTCTTGAAAAAATCTCACGATGTCATGACACGTGTCAAAAATACATCCGGGTTCTGGCTCGATGCAAACCATCACATGACTGCCAGTACCCTGCTGCAAATTCGCTAGAAATTTGGCAAGCGTTTGCAAGTTCGCTGCGCACTGAGATAGAAATCCCGCGCCTTCTGAGAACAGCTTCTCTTTCGAAACCGGAGGCCAACCAAGCGGCAGCGTCGAAATCGTTTGAAACTTTGACGCTGACCTCGATCGGGCGAGCAGCATCGTTTGAACGACGGCAAGCTTCTGCGTGTAGTCCAACCGTGAACTGGCAGCCCATGTTGGCAAATACACTTCGTGTTTCACCACCTCTTGATGGAAATCGCCCTGTGGAAAGCCGTTGAACGTAAACGGTTCTAGGCCGTGATCTGCCAGCCAATCACCAAACGCGTTGGTCGCATCAATTTGAGCCCCGTTTGCATCACCCAGATCTGCCATCGCAGACTGGCTCAACCACAGGCCAATCGGCATCGCGTCGTCTGGTGACACTTGCCGCTTTACTTCGCAAGCAAACTGCTCCAGATTCGCTTTCACCTCATCAAGCGTCGTGCCGCCGTGGACGTTGCAACAGTATCCCGTTTTCAAATCACTCTCCAAGTTCGCGATTGTCGCCGCGGATCGAACTGTAGCCAAACCATGCAAACATCAGCCAACTGATGATCATCGAAAATCCACCAAAGGGAACGAACGCAACGAGCGGTTTGATGTCAGAAAGTACGTAAGCGTACAGGCTTCCTGAAAAAAGAATCACCCCAGCAAGCATTACGCAGCCGACCAGTTTCTTACGAGAGCGGCTTAACGACGTCGTCATGCCGACAAGCATCAATCCAATCGCATGATACATCTGATACTTCGCAGCGGTTTCCCATTGCTCCAATTGCTTTTCTGTCAATGATTTCTCTAGCAGATGCGCTCCGATGGCGCCAAACCCAACGGCGATTGCGGCCAGCAAGCAACCGATCACGATCCACCGGCTGCCTTTCATTTCAAATTTTGACTCTGAGTTCATTTTGTCGTTCCGTTGGTGGATGCAGTTCGTTCCGATAAAGCGTAAACTATTTGCAACAAGACAAATTGTACCCGGGAACGACTCTGATGAAGTTTGCTTACTGTATTCTTTTGGCGTTGCTTTTTTCAATGACTGATACGCAAAACACAATTGCCCAAGACACGGATCTGTCCAAACTGGAAACGATCGCCGAGTCTTCCGACTATAAAGCGACCAGTACGTCGGCACAGGTTGAAGCCTTCCTCGAACAAGCTTCCTCAGCCGCTGATCACGTCAGCTCCACTTCGATTGGGCAAACCGTTCACGGCCGCGACATCATGTGCGTCACTGTCAGCACGACTCCCTACGAACCCGGCGGCGACACGAATGGAAAGAACGTCATTCTGGTACTGGGAAACATTCACAGCGGCGAATGTGCCGGCAAAGAAGCCCTTTTGCGAATGATCCGCGAACTTGGGCTCGATCCGAAATCCAGTTGGCTGGAGAAGAACATTCTACTATTCGTCCCTAACTACAGCGCCGACGCCAACGATCAGATGGGAACTCAGAACCGACCGGGACAAGTCGGACCAGACTTGATGGGCCGACGAGCCAATCCGCAGCGACTGGATCTGAATCGGGACTTCGTCAAACTCGAGGCTCCTGAAACACGAGCCCTAGTGACGCTGATCAACAAAGCGAATCCGCATTTGTTCATCGACTGCCACACGACCAATGGTTCAAAACACCGTTATCCATTGACCTACGACATCCCTCACAATCCAGCGACCGCAGCGCCGATTCGAACATGGCTGCGCGAAACGATGATGCCGGAAGTCACGGCTCGCCTAGAAAAAAACGGAACGTCCACGTTCTACTACGGCAACTTCGACCCGGACCATAAAAAGTGGATGACATTCGGACATCAACCTCGCTACAGCACCGAATACGTTGGACTGCGAGGTCGATTGGCGATCCTTTCAGAAGCGTACTCGTATGCAACGTATCAGGAACGCATCGAAGCCACACACGCTTTTGTTTCGACGATCCTCGATTTCATGACCGAGAACGCGGACTTCGTTGCCAACATGTTGGAAGAAGTTGACAACGACATCGTCAAAACGGCCTCGGTCGAACCCGATCGAATTCAGATTTCGCTGTCTGCTTCACCTCGACCCTTCAAAGACAAGCTCATGCTGAAGGGTTTCAAAGACGGCCAACCTCACGACTATGAATGCGACTTTGTTAGCGATTACAAGTCATTGAGCTCTACGCCGCTTCCTTTCGCTTGGATCGTGCCCTCAGATCAGCCGCGCGCGATCGATCGTTTGCTTCGACATGGAATCGAAGTATCAGCGTTGACAGAAGGCAAAGAATTCAAAGTCGAACAGGACATCGTGATCAATGTCAAACGATCCGAAAGTGAATTTCAAAAACATGCCAACGTCCGAATCGAAACCGAACGAAAATTGGCAACCATCACCGCTCCGGTTGGTAGCTACGTGGTCGCGTCGGCGCAACCGTTGGGGCGATTGGCTGCGTACATGCTCGAAGCAGAATCAGATGACGGCTTGGTGATGTGGAACTTCTTTGATGACTCGATCGCTAAAGGCGAAGCCTACCCTGTCACCAGAATTCCCACGTTGATCAAGATCGCTTCCAAGCCAGTCACCGAAATTGAACAGAAACTGCCGATCACGTTGGACATGATCGACGGACCGTCGAGCCTTTTCGCAAGAACGGCGAAGTCGCCGAAATGGTTTGGCGAAACGAACCTTATTTCAGATCAAAAATGGGGCCGTTCTGTGGTCGTTGACTGTGAAACCAACGCCGTCGTCGTTCCGGATGCTCCGTTCGTGAAAGCCGAATTCGAAAAGTCGCTTGCAGCCTTGAAACTCGATGACGAGACAACAAAAAAATTGCTCGCCGCGGATCCGACCAATGCAACCAACGGAAAAGTCTCGATCGTCTCTGGCGCAGGCCACACCGTGGTTTACTTTATCGCTGAAAACGAGTCGATCAGTATCGGAACACCTGAAAACAAAGCGGAACTCACGGTGCTCAATCCGGCTGAAACGCAATTGGCATTTGTCAACAACGATGGGTTGAATTTCTTGAACCTCGAATCCCGTCAGACAACGACGGTTGCGAAAACAGACGACGACAACCTTGTCGGAAAACTTGACTGGGTCTACCAAGAAGAACTCTACGGTCGTGGGAACTTCAAAGGTTTCTGGTGGCATCCGACGGAGAATCGTGTCGCATTCCTGAGCCTTGATGAAAGTCCCGTCCTTCCGTTCACCGTGATGGATCACTTGCCAGTTCGAGGCAAATCAGAATTCACGAACTATCCCAAATCCGGCGATCCGCTGCCGAAAGTGAAACTCGGCGTCGTTACGACCGACAAGACAGACGACATCACGTGGACGGACATGAGCAGCTACAGCGACGAATTGCTGATTTCTGCCGTTTCTTGGTCACAAATCGGTGATCGCCTTGTGGCTCAAGTTCAAAATCGAGAACAAACCTGGTTGGATTTTGTCACCGCCGACCCAAGCGGCGAAAACGCGAAGGCGATTTTCCGAGACCAAACGACGGCTTGGATTGAATCACCAGGCGATCCGATTTTCCTCGATGATTCGACATTCCTATGGGTTAGCCCACGAAACGGATATCGGCATCTGTACCGATACAAGCTCGACGGAACGATGGAGAAGCAATTGACCGATGGCGAATGGGAAATTCGCAGCTTGATCGGATTGGACGAAGACAAAAAATCCTGTTTCTTCACTGCAGCCAAAGATTCACCGCTGGAGATGCATCTTTATCGCCTGGATCTGGCCACTGGCGAAATCAAACAGCTGACTGAGAAAGCCGGCTCGCATCGGATCCAATTCAGCTCCGACAAAACGTTCTATCTGGACACGTGGAGCAACTTCCTGACGATGCCGCAAACCAGCGTTCACAAGAACGACGGAACTGAAATCCGCAAGCTGGATGTTTCGTCGGATGACCGATATGGATTCGTTCAAATGGCCGAACCCAAACTCATCGAAATTCCAACGGACAATCAACCGATGGACGGCATGTTGATTCTGCCACCCGATTTTGACAAATCGAAAAAGTATCCACTGCTGATTCACATGTACGCCGGCCCTCAAGCGCCGCTGGTCAAGGATCGTTTTGGCGGTCAGTGGTTCATGTGGCACCAAATGTTGGCTCAGCAAGGCTACGCAGTTTTCATTGTCGATCCTCGAGCATGCAGCCATCGCAGCGCAAAACTGGCTTGGCCCGTATTTCGAAACTTTGCCACGGAAGAATTGAAAGACATCCTCGCCAGCATCGAACACGTCAAAAAAGAAGGCTGGGTCGATGAAGATCGAATTGGCCTCTGGGGCTGGAGCTACGGCGGCTACATGACAGCCTATGCGATGACGCACTCTGAAATTTTCAAGATGGGAATTTCTGGGGCACCTGTCACTGCGTGGAAAAACTACGACGCCATCTACACGGAGCGTTACATGGGTTTACCGAAGGATAATCCTGAAGGATACAAGACATCATCCGTACTCGAGAGCGCCGAAAACCTGTCGGGAAAGATACTTTTGATCCACGGCACGATCGACGACAACGTGCACTTAAACAACACGATGCAGTTGGTCGAGCTACTACAAAAAGCTGGTAAGCAATTCGAATTGATGCTCTATCCTGCCAGCCGGCACACCGTCCGCAACAAAGAACAATTGAAGCATTTGAGGAAACTGATGACTGATTTCGTGATGGAGAACCTTTAGAAAAGGCAATCGCTTCGAAACGAGCAAAAGGAAATGCGAAGCTGAAACTGAAGGGACGCCATAAATCAGCTCAGCTACTTCGCAGCTTCGGCGCCAAACGCGACAACGGTTTCCTCACAGATTTTCAACAGCTGATCCAACCGGAACGGCTTAAAAAGAACCGCATTGGCACGTAAACCGGCTTCACGAGCCTTAACAATCGCGTGCCCGGGATCGTAGCCAAACCCGGTCATCAGCACCAACGGAGGATCCGCCACCAACTCTCGCAGCTTGATCAGCAACTCATAGCCACCAATGTCCGGCAAACGAATATCCGCGATGATTGCATCGTAAGAGTTGGCTTCACTGGAGTTTTTCACCATCAATATGGCTTCTGAACCCTCGCAAGCGGTTTCAACAACACAGCCATACTTTTCCAGCAGCAGGTGAGCCGAACTGCGGACTTCTTTATCCGCGTCGATCACAAGAATGCGTTTGTTGTAAAGCAACGGATGAGATTCGGGCTTCATGCATTCCGGGATCTCTTCTTCAATGGCCATTTCTTGGCCGACGGCCTGGATGGCTTTCTTGATCGTGCGTGCGTTCTCCAAAATGGCACTCAACCGCGCCGTCACAGCTGGATCATGACCAATGTAAGCTCCGATCGCTTGAACCGCATCATTCAAGATCTGATCAACCGGAAGCGCCACCGCTCCGCGCACCGCTTCGACACTGCGTAACGCCGTGTTGGTTCGTTGAGCGTTCAACAAGTTCAAGGTGTTGATCGCGTTCGCGATATCGTGAGCAAAACATTCCACGAACCGCAGATCACTTTCGGTGAACCGACCAACTTCAGGGCTTTCAATGTTGAAAGAGCCAATCACCTCATCGTGGTGTTTCAGCGGAACCGTCAACGAGCTTTTCGCGCCCATGAGTCCGTCCAAATAAATCGGATCGTTCGTCGTGTCCTCGCAAAGGTAACTCTTCCCTGTCGCTGCCACAAAACCTGTCACACCGTTTTCAACGGCTTTCGCGTAGAGCGGTTGTTCGGCAACACCTGAGTTAATTCCAACGGACAACAAAGGCGTCATCAACTTCGTCTTCGGATCAACCAACCGAATCTCGATGACATCGAAGTCCAACAGGTCATGCGTGTAGTGAATGATATTGTCTTTGAGCAACTCGATCCGCTCACCGACTTCCATCTCGTAGATTTCTTCAGGGCGAAGATCAGCCAACGCAACACCGGCTTGATGCAATGCCGTTAGCTTCTGTCGTTTCAATGTCGTTTCCGTTGAATCGGAAAGCGACACCACCAACTGTTCGACTTTGTCTCCGTCACGGATAACCGGCGTGACGGACATCAAAAAGTACCGTTCTCCGATTTGAATTTCTGCTTCACACCGACTGCAACGCGCCACCGCGGAACTCAGAGGACTCGGCTCGGCGCCGACAATGCTAGGACTACCGATGGCCTCATAAAAATTGAGGCCGACAAACTCTTGGTCCGGAAACCAGCTTGCCAGCCTTTGATTCACAAAAATGATTCTGTTTTGTTGATCGAGAAGTGCCACTCCCATTGGAATGCAGTCCAAAATTTCGGAGCCTCCGAGCCCTTTGACGAGACAATCGGGCACGCCGGAGAAGTAAACTCCGTCGTATCGTTTCTCCAAGATGAGCGACAATGCGTTTTGAGAATCTTCAATTCGTGTGACTTCAACCTGGGACTCGTTCCAGGGAATCGGCGCCTCGTTGTTGGCGGTTTTTTGGATTGAGAGAATTCGCGTCACTTGATGACCCACTCTGACTGGGCGGCAAGCCATCGTCGATGGCTCGTCTGATCTATATGAAGTGTAACCTTCGACCGGAAACTGTCGAGTCGATTTCGTATCTCAATTCAGTTTTAAGCATCATCGCGCCTGTCGAGATAACTCGACCGGAAACCTTTACGCCCCCCGAAGAGTCCACCGCCAGACCAAGTTGGGATTCAAACCGTAGATCTTCGCTTATTGCGAGAGTATCGGTCCTAGCCCGCGCTTACATGAGTCTCGGATTTGGCTACATTGGACACTTCGAGCAGCCACGCTAAAAATGACCGCTTCCAGCAATATTGAACTTCGATCTTACCCCCATTGATCCATGGCCAAGAAGAAAAAAGGCAAGCAGGTGCGAGCCAATTTTCGCAAGCAGCAAAACACTCGAGTTCGCAAACGTGATTTCACTCGCGAATTCGAAGAAGACGCTGACGGCGTGAACGACCAACGGAGTGGCGAAAGAGTTTCTGGCAAAGGGCACCTGACTCGCAAAAGGACCATCAGCGGAGTCGACGCTGAAACGGCGGCGTCCGGTTTCGAAGTCGAACTGGAGGTCGACGATCTGACCTGCGTGCGAGGCAGAGTCCTGCGCGTACACGGGCTCAACAGCTTCGTAAGCGACGCTACGGGCACGATATGGCAATGTACAGTTCGAGGAATCCTGAAGTCGCTTTCGACAGATTTGCAACACGTCGTCGTAGCGGGCGACTATGTCACGGTTCAAAAAGGTGACGACGATAAAACGAACCAAGGCGTTATTGTTCGGGTCGAGCCAAGACGCAATCAGATTAGCCGCACCAGCCGTAAACGGCAGCAGATCATCGTTTCCAACGTTGATTTGGCGATGATCGTAGCCAGTGCCAAAGAGCCGGGCTTGAAACCGAATCTAATCGACCGATTCATTGTTTCGGCAGAGCAATCGAACATCGTGCCCGTCGTGATCATCAATAAAGCCGACCTTGTCGAAGCCGCGGATCTGCAACCAGCGATCGGGGTTTGGTGTCAGCTGGGCTACCGCGTGATCTTGACTTCGACCGTAACAGGGCAGGGGATTGATGAACTAAGACGAATTGTTCACGGTCGCGATTGCGTTGTGACTGGGCAAAGCGGCGTCGGCAAAAGTTCGATCCTCAATGCAATCGAACCGGGACTACAACTAAAAGTCAGTTCCGTTAGTTCGGAAAATCAAAAAGGGCGGCACACCACCACGACGGCTCAATTGATTCCGCTGTCCGTAACGACAAAAGATGCCGGCGCCGAAAACGATCCTCTGTTCGATGAAACAGAGCAGCTATATCGCAAAGGTCACCTCGTCGACACGCCTGGCATTCGTCAGATGCAACTCTGGGATGTGATCCCGGAAGAAGTCGCCGGATACTTTCGCGATATTCGACCGTTCATCAATGAGTGCCGTTTCCCCAACTGCAGCCACACGCACGAGGACGATTGTGCGATAAAATGGGCCGTCGCTGACGGGAAGATCGATGCGAGACGCTATGAGAGTTACTGTTCGATTCGTTACGGCGACGAACTGTAGCAACAAAATACATTCCCGAAGCGCAAGTTTTGAAGTTGCAGTGTTTGCGTTTAGGGGCAAAGCCCCGTTTCTTGCCTAGCCCAGCCCATCGGGCTGGGACTTAGATTCCCCCGATTATTTTAGGACCAAAGGTCCGGCAAGTTGCTTCGGTTAGGGCGCACATGCGCCGCAACTGGTCGGGCTTTCAGCCCTA
>CALLUY010000098.1 GCA_938010615.1 uncultured Pirellulaceae bacterium
TCTCCCCACAAATTCGGTTCGCGTTTGATCAGGAGGCAAACTCTTTCCGTCCGAATTTGCGGGGAGAGGGGAGCGAGGTAGGTTGAGTGCTGTTTCATGTTTTAAGTTCTCATTGTCTACAAGTAAAATTTGTAATACGGTTCGTCGTTGGCCAGCCTCTGAATGTAGAGAGCAGCTTCGCGAGCGTGATAATCTCCCCACATGCATGATTCGCCGCATGGAACAGTTTGGCCTTCTGGAATGTGGTCCCAACCATTGGGGCGGTGATAGACCGAGTGCAAAATCAAACCTTGATGGGATTCGTCGAGGCTCAGGTATTTGTCGCTGAGCAAAGTCTCCATCACGGTCAGTCCAGCTTGCGTGTATTTTGGCTCATTGAGATATTGTCCCAATCGCACCAAACCCTGAGCTCCGATTGCCGCAGCCGATGAGTCCACTGGTTCCGCATCGTTGAACGGTTCGGATTCGCGCTCGTATACGTCTTCGCCAAGCTTGTGTGAGTTCAGTGCACCAGTGTCCCAATATGGAATGCCGTCGGTTGCCGTGTTCTCAATGTAGAAATCACAGGTCGCCTTGGCCATCTTCAAAAGCATCGCTTCGATTGACTCGCGACCACCGAGCGGTTCAAGTTCTGCATCATCGACGGTTTTCAAAAACTCGAGCTGCTCTGGAGCACCCGCCATGATCCACGCGAGCCCACGAGTCCACGTCGTAAACGGTGAGAAACCCTGCTGCGAGTTTGGACAACGGTAGGCTCCGTCGTTCAAGTTGAAGATGCTTTCGTGAGCCGTGCGACCATTCACGTCGTAGAAGTCTCGTCCTTCTCCGTAGTACACCGCGTAGTCCGCCGTCGTTTGGGCGTGCTGCACCAGACGCTCGATCAGGCTGGTTTTTTTGTCGTTCTCGCCCATGATCGAATGACCAAGCTGATGCCCGACCGCGAGAACTCGCAGCGAACGAATTGTGTCAGCAAACAGTGAATGAGGTCCGTTGAACGAATAGATGTATCCGCCAGAAGGCAGATCGGTCCAACGCTTGGCTTGTACGGCACTCGAAGCCTGAAGTGCCATCACGTAGAAGTTTCTTTCCCATTCGTTTTCCGGAATCCGGCCTTCGTTCATCAGACGCAGCAAGTTGCCGTAAGTGCTGACGTTGTTGAAGCCATGGTCGTGCACACCGAAATGAGTGATGTGCGGCGCCATCTTGCTGACCGTGTTTTGCCGGCCCATCTTCAGGAAAGACTCATCGTTTGTTGCGTCAAATTGAAGAATCTCGGACCCATACTGAAAGCCCTGCGTCCATTCGGTCCAACCTCGAGTCGAGTACTTGCCGGCGACCGTGAAAACCGGCGATCCCTGCGAGTCGTCATACTCGCTGTTCATCAGCTCAATTTTCTGTCCGGAGACCTTCCAAAACCGCTCGAGGGCTGGCAACAGGTCGGTCGGCTTAATGGAGGATTTGGGTATCATGTGTCTTTTGTGTCGGGAGTCAAAACGTAGTCAAAGTCGCTGGCCTTCTTGCTTCACAAATACTCAGGTCTGACATGATGATCTAATAAAAATTAGATGTCCAGCCTTGGCTGCTGAAATGTCAAAGTGGCGGAACTTGTCGATAAAGACATCACCGACACCTTCTTGTTGCAACCGTCCGCGCGCTGGCGGTATTGGGAACGTTGGAATCCGATGCCACGTTCGCGTGGACTGGTGAAGAGGGCGGAAAGGTTGAATCTCAAATCGAACGGAATGGTTTTGTTGAAGTCGAACGAACGGCGAACGCAAACAAAAGAACGATAATCGCACCTCCAATATAAGCCCGAAGCGCAAGTTTTGATGTTGCGCTAATGCAAGCCCGACGCGCAACAGGAAGTTACATGTCGGGCTTGCATTGCGAGATAAACAGCTACACTAAAGGAAAATGATGCTGTAAACGAACGATGCTATGAACGAAATTGCCAAACAGATTGAAGAACTCAAAGTTGTGCCCGTTGTCGCGATTGAAAGTGTCGATGATGCTGAGCGTCTCGCGGACGCATTGTCGGAAGGCGGCATACCGTGTGCAGAGATCACACTTCGCACCGAAGCCGGCTTGCCTTCGATCGCGGCGCTATCGAAACGCAGTGACTTTCTTGTCGGAGCCGGCACGGTCAACAACGCCGAGCAAGCTGCCGCAGTAACAGACGCCGGCTCCCAGTTCATCGTTGCACCGGGATTCAATCCACGGACTGTGAAGTGGTGCGTCGACAACAAGGTTCCTGTATTTCCCGGGACGTCGAGCCCAACTGATCTGGAACAAGCACTCGAATTCGGCTTGGATGTTGTAAAGTTCTTCCCAGCCGAAGCGATGGGCGGCGTGAAGACATTGAAAGCGTTCCACGGCCCGTACCGGTCGATTCGTTTCATGCCAACTGGCGGCATCAATATGGCCAACCTTCCGGACTACCTGAGCCTGCCTTACGTCATCGGTTGTGGGGGCAGCTGGATGGCCAAGTCCGACTTGATCGCAGAAGGTCGCTTTGACGAAATCACGCGTCTCGCAGCCGAGACAGTACAGCTGGTCAAGGAGATTCGCTCACGAACCGCCTAGCGCAACAATACAGCTAATGATTAGGATTAGCAATCAAGTAGCTCGTCTCTCCGAGGCGATTTTCCACGTCTCGGAGAGACTGTGAATTTTTACATCCTGTGTTTGTAGTACCGCCTTGAGGCGGAATCGAGCCTGAGCGAAGTGGAAAAATTCCGGTCAAAACCGGTACTACCAACGGCGCAAATACCTTAGTGAAGCACATGCCTAATTAGTTCACAGCCTCGGAGAGACGTGCTACTGTCTAGCGCCGATTTCAAATACTGTGGCGAGACGCCCCAGCCATAATCACGATGTAAGTTTTGAAAACCGCTTCTAGCATCTTCGCGTCTTCCTTGTTGCGACTAAAAGAGCCGTGAATGTTACGAGTTTTCTATTGACGATTCGACTTGCGACGTCCAAGTCGCTCGAAACCTGAAACCAGCAGAGTCACCGCAAAGAATGGGACTCCTTGAACAAGGTAGCGTTTGCAGAGTCGTTTGGGTTCGGAGACCAAACGATAGAGCCATTCAAATCCACTTTTCTTGGCCCAGCGAGGTGCACGCGACAATTCGCCTCCGATAAAGCTGAAGCTGATTCCAACTCCTAACCACCAGACGTTGGGCATTTTCAAACGAAGCATACTGATGAGCACATCTTGCTTCGGCGAGCCAAGTCCAACGAAAACGAAGTCAGGGTTGGCGGTTGCGATGATCTCAGCAATTTCCGCAATGTTTTCGATTTCAGTTTCAAATCCGAAGTCGGGGCAATGGCAACCGGCAACTTTCAGATCAGGGAAATCTTCCTTGAGCACGGCCGCTGCCATCTCAGCTGATCCAGGGTTTCCGCCCAGAAAAAACACGGACTGGCCTGACTCGGCGGCTGCTTTGCATAAATCAACCATCAAGTCGGTGCCGTTAACACGTTCGGGCAGCGGCAAGCCTTTAACGCGACTGGCCCACACCAAGGGCATGCCGTCGGGGACATTGAGTGTGGATGAGGCCATCAAATTTCGAAATGAGATGCTCTTCGCGTAGCGTCTGAGGATGTCGAGGTTGGGAGTAACAACCCAACCACCAACGTTTTGAAGAGAGCATTTGATCAAGTGCTCTACAGTTTGCATTTTTGTAACGGAATGAATCGGCATTCCGCGCAGATGAATCGTTGTAAACGGCACCGCAATTTGAGAGGAGTCGGCACGGGGCAAATCGTTGTTTGCCATCGTCACGTCTTCACTGCTCTCCTTTTTATCAACAAGGGCGAAAGCTGAATTGTTGGTGGGGTTCACCATTGTGTGGAGGCACAGTTCGAAAAGGAGAGAAAAGGAGAGAAAAGACTTGGCACTGGAACGATGACTGTGCCAAGTTACAGTCATCGCGAAAAACTTTGATCGGTCCGCGTGAAGTGCGGATGGAAGTCAGCATCTTCAAGCGAAAACTAGTATACCTAGACTCAAACCGATGAGACTGGGCGGCGCGGTAAGCTCTGGCAAAAAGAAGTCTTCGCCAAATAATACACGCGACTACTACTATCATCACAATCAGACTAATTAAAACCATTTTTTCCTACAAGGGGTTAGTTTTTTGAGTTTCTCGGAGACGGTCTTGGTTACCATCGAAACTGTTCCAAACGGCTATTTTCATTTCCTCGTTGACATCTTTTGACGCTCTCTATGGATTCCGAACGTACAATTTCGTTCTCGCTTTCGACGCTTGTTCGCGCCCTTAAAAACCATTGGTTTATGGTGGGATTGACTCTGTTTGCGACGTTGGCTTTAGCGGTGCTGGCGATGATTTTCCTGCCTCGGGAATATCGTTCCGACGCCATGATTTTTGTCAGGCTCGGCCGCGAAACTGTCTCACTCGACCCGACCGCTACGACGGGCAGCATGATTTCGGTACTTGAATCGCGCGATAATGAAATCAACTCAATCCGTGACATGCTATACAGTCGGGGAATTGTCGAGAAAATCGTCGATCGAATCGGACCCGAAATTATCCTTGGCGATGAAGAGTTGGAGCCTGATCACGAAAATCGGAATGAGGCTTCTGCCCCAGAGAGTGACTACCGCAACTCACCTCGCCAGCAAGCAATCAAGATGCTTGAAGAAAACACGGACGTGGTAAGTGCGAGAAAATCGAGCGTGCTCATACTGGTTGCCAAGGCCGCTTCGCCCGAGTTGGCGCAGCGGATTCTGACCGAGTATCTGGATGTCTATCAGATGATGCACTCAGTCGCACACCAGACGCCCAAGAGCAACAAGTTCTTTGAAGAGCAGTCAAGACTACTTCAAGGCCAGTGGCAAGAAACCATGAAGGCGCTGCAAATCGCCAAAGAAGACGCTGGCGTCGTATCCATTGAGGGAGCTCGGAATAACCTGACGGCGCAAACAAATGATACACAGACGCGGTTGATGCAGGTGAAGAGCAGCTTGCTTGCGACCCAAGCGAAGGTCGAAAAATTCAAATCAGTCATGGAGCAAAACCCGGTTGATAGCCAGAGAATTCGCGCCGAATATCTGGGTGCCTCAGGTGAACTTTCCGCGATGACTGCAGAGAAAGAAGCTTTGGATGTTCAAGCAAACGAACTGTTGGAAAGATCTGCGAAGCTAAATCGTGATGAGGTCACCATTGGACAACTGGAACAGGAAGTGAGGTTGGCCGCCACCAATTTTGCTCAGTACCAGGAGCTGTTGGAGCAAACACGAATCGAAGAAGCGTTACGCAACAGTCGGTTCACGAACGTTCGCGTTGTGCAGGAGCCCAGCTTTGTCCCTAAAGCCGTCAGCCCAAAGAAAAAGCTGATTGCAGCAGCAGGGCTTGTCGCTGGAACGACCGGTGCCGTTTTGATTGCTCTGCTTCTCGAGTTGTTTCCGACATTCATCCAACAAACGACGCCACGCGTGCGAAACGAAGGTGAGCACACTGTCGACTTGGAAACTGAGGTCCTTGAAAACAACGAATTTCTTGCTGAGACTGGAACTGAAACTTCGATCGACGACAGAGTAGTCGACAGCGCAAATGGTTAAGCTTCGTCTACCGGCGATAAGCACACTACGTCGCCTGTTTTTCTCCAACAAGGATGCTTTGGTATGCCTCTTTGATCAAGGAATCGTCAGCGTTGCCGGGTTCGCCACGAGTGTTTTGATTGGTCGATGGGCAGGGAAAGCCGAATTGGGTCTTTATGTCATCGGCCTGTCGATGGTGCTTTTCGCAAGAGGATTTCAGCAACAGTTGGTGTCGACCCCGTACACGATCTACCACCATCGTCGAACAGACAGCCTCATGCCAGCGTACCGCGGCAGTTGTTTGGTTCTACAGGCGGGTTTCATTGCGATCACGTTGGCCTACCTGATCATTCAAATTTTGGCCGCCCGCGCGGGTTGGATCTCTGACGAAGTGGTCCCTTCGTTGGTTGCGCTTTTGATTTTCATTCCGGCAATCCTGATGCGGGAACTGGTGCGGAGTTACTGCTTTGTGCACTCAAAAAACACGAGTGTTCTAAAAATCGATCTGGCGATTTCGGCGTTTCAAATTGCGGCCTTGTTTGCGCTTGGATACTGTAAGCTGCTCTCAGGAGCCACCGCGTGGATTGCGATTGGCATCTGCTGCGTTTTGACAATCGGCTATTGGTACTACCGTAGCGGCCCGGTGCTTCAATTCGCCAAAGAGCCACTTGTCAAAGATTTGAAGTTGAATTGGACTTTCGCCAAGTGGGCCGTTTCTGGTCAGTTCGTTGGATCGCTACCAACCTATCTGCTGCCGTGGCTTCTGTTGCTTGCCGCAGGGGCCGAAGGAACCGGACTTTTCGGAGCTGGCTTGACGCTCGTCGGAGTCGCGAACATCTTCAACACGGGCATATTAAATTATTTGACGCCCAAAGCAGCCAAGGTTTACGTTGACCAAGGGAGCACAGGACTTCGTCGATTGATGCTACGGATGTACTTGGTGTTTCTGATGGCGATTGGCTTGTTCATCGTAATGCTTACTGTCGTTGGAGACTGGTTGACTGTCAGCTTGTTCGGCCCTGAATACGCAGGACTGCAAACCGTGTTGACTTTGCTGGCAGCCGCCAAGCTGTTCGAAGGATTCTCGCACACCGCCAGTGGTGGTTTGTTTGCGATGGAGCGGATCAAAGAAAACTTTTGGGTTGATGTCATCCTGATGCTGATCACAATTACTGCGGCGCTGCTATTGATCAGTCCGTACGGTGTACTCGGGGCGGCGTGGACAACGTTGATTGCTTCGGCGACGAGCGCAATTCTGCGATCCATTTTGCTGGTAAAGTTTCTTGGCGAAAAGTCGACAGGGGGCTTTGATGACTGAAGTGAGCCTCAATACACAGAGCCTAACAAGTTGGCTATTCTCGCCGATTGCAAAAACAATCTTTCTGACCGCGATTGTTGCCGTCACGTTCTTTTCTGAGCAAGACATGACGATGTCTCTGACCGAAAATTTTGTCGCGGACATCGAAGACCAGGAAAGTTGGGCCGAAGGCGGCAATTCGCTGCGCCGGATCGTTTTTCTTGGCTGCGCTGCCGTTGGCATGTTCAGTTTGTTGCTGGCCCGAGGGAAAACGTTTCGCTTAAACCCGCCGATCGCCTTGATCGCAATCTATTTGCTGTGGGCTGGAGCAAGCGCTACGTGGTCGATTGATCCCGGGACAACGGTCAGGCGATACAGCTTAGTGCTCTGCTGCGCGATCGGGTGTTTTGGCTTTTGCAAATTAATCGACGTCAAAGATGCCGTTTTCGCAGCGGTACTCGTATCGCTTGGATACTTGGCGCTTGGAATTGTAGCGGAAGTGGTCTTCGGTACATTTCGTCCGCACCTCGGCGACTATCGTTTTGCTGGCAGCATGCACCCTAATATTCAGGCAGCCAATCTGGCCATGGGCAGCATCGCGGCTTACACCATGGCGAGAGTCAAGCCAAAATTCAAATTGGTGTTCTATGGAATTTTTGGTTTGTTGTTCCTGTTTCTGCTCCTGACCAAATGCAGAAGTGCAACCGCTGCGGTGCCTGTTTCACTTGGGCTTATTTGGGTTGCGTCACAGCCGGTGCGGAATATCGTTCTTGGATTGTTTGCTGGATTTTGGATTGTGTCATTTGCATGTCTGATTTGTCTTGTATCGGACTACAACCCGATCGCAGAGAATTCAGAAGTTCTACTCCTAGGAAGAGGAGAGGAGACAGGTTCTTCGCTGACGGGACGGCTCCCTTTGTGGCAGGACTTGTCGGAGTACATTTCAGTCCGGCCGTGGAAAGGCTATGGTTTCAAAGCTTTTTGGAATCCAAGGCACATTTCCGATATTGCCCTGTCGCAAGAATGGGTGATTAGCGAAGCCCATTCGTCATACGTTGACACGACACTTCAGCTAGGTATTGTGGGAACGTTGCTGATGTCGATGACAGCCGGGACGATCTTTTTCTATTCAGCAATTACCTATCGAAAAACGAAGCAACCAGGATACCTGTTTCTCGTTGGCGGAATCGCTTTCTGTATCGTGCGAGGATTCACGGAATCGGGCTTGAACGGAGCGTCGCCTATCACAGCTTTCCTTTTTCTGGCACTGACGGCACATTCATGGATTGGGAATAAAATATCGACTGACAACGAACACACCCTTCAATGATCATCTGAATCAGATTACCTGCCTCCTTTGTTGTCACGCAGCAAACCCATTAAAAGACACGTCCGATGAAAATTCTTATCCTTTCAGAAATTCAGGTTTATCCGAGCCTATCGGGCGGCCAAATACGCACTGGCTCCTTTGCACGAGCTCTCGCGGAGTTAGGGCATGATGTTTCGATCTACGCTTTAACGGGTCGCAAGAAGGATTACTTTGCCAGAAAAAAGAGTAGCGCATCGATGACGGCAAATGGAGTCAATGAGTTTGTCGACCGTCGCCTGCTCTTCGGTGCATGTCAATGGTTGGCGTACAAACTTGCGCTGCCGCCACTATGGAGCAATGTTTTTACCAGATTCTTTGCACCCAAGAAGCTTCGTGAATTTGCGGATGAGGCTGATCTAATCATTATTGATTTCCCGTTCCTTTACCCGATAGCGAACCGTCTTGGTAAGCCGTGGCACCTAAATACTCACAACGTCGAACACCAGCTTTGGAAAAAATCTCTCGTTGCCCCCGTCCTCGTTCCACTGGTTAAAATGTTAGAGCGGAGTGCAGCAAAAAAAGCAGATTTGGTTATTGCCTGCGCCCCAGCGGACCAGAAGTATTTTGCGAACCTCAATTCGGTTGTACTGGTGCCAAACGGAATTTTTCCGGAAGACTACCGGTTGGATCCCGAAACTCGAAAAGCCACTCGAAAGGAACTTGGCGTTGACGACAATGAAACGCTTTTGGTTTTTACGGGAAGCAATTTCGGTCCCAATCGGTCAGCATTGGATCGTCTGAAGAAGTTCTGTGCAGACGAGCAAACATTCTTAACCGACAGCAAGGTGAAATTTGTTGTTGTGGGGACGGTTGGGGAAAGATCAGGTGCCAGTGCAAAGGAAGAGCTCAACAACGCCAGAATTTTCCAAACCGGTTTCGTCGATTCCATTCAACCGTACCTCGCTGCCGCAGACTTCGCCTTGAATCCGGTGTTCGAAGGTTCTGGAGCAAATGTCAAAAACAGTGAGTACATCTCTTCAAAACTGCCAATGTTATTGCAAGAGTTTGGTACTCGAGGATTCAGGCTCGAAAACAAGGTTTCGTGCCTCATATTCAATTTCGATAATCTCGTTGAAAGTTTAAGCACCGCAGCAAAAATGTCGCAAGATGAACGGCGAGACATGGCCGATCGAGCACTGAGCGAAAACGAAGCCGATATTTCGATGCGCGCGGCGGTGGAAAAATATTTGGTTGAATCGAGCTAGTGGTCTGCAAGATCTGAAATCAATGAGAGCTAAATTTCTTCTTGAGTTTGGCGGCTGGAACTTCGGCGAAGCGATATACGCCGTAAGAGATGCCAAGGGAAATTAGCAGCGAGAGAATAGCTGTTCCAACCAGACCCAGCTCGGGCATGACGACGAGGAGAGCCTTGATCACCATGAAGTGAATAAGGTACAAGGAGTACGAGAGTACACCCACAAAGCGCATCCAGCCCCAATTCAACGGTTTGAATATGAGCCAATCAGGGAAGCGGATCGCAGCGATAAAGATCGGATAGAGTGCGACACCCTGAATCGAGTAACGCAGCGTATCGCGAAAAGTATCTGTGCGAATAACCAGAGAACCCAACAGAAAGACGCATGCCAACGGCAAGAGAATGTATTTGAGGATCCGTTCTGAGATCTGTTGATCCTGTTCAATAGCGGGGTTGCCAGCAACTGCTAACGCGCAACCAAAAAGAATGCTATCGAGACGCGTATCTGTCGCAAAAAAGATCCGATCGTAGTCAGCCCCCATGGTGAAGACCAGTAAGCATCTCCACAGCAGCACCAGCAGACAGATGCTCCAAAAAATCGTAGCCTGTTTTGACGATCCGACGCCTAGCTTTCGAAGCAACACGTACAGCAACGGAAACAACAGATAGAAGTGCTCTTCAACCGCGAGCGACCAGTAGACTTCGGTCCCCAAGGCCATGTACTGGTTTCCGTATTCAATGTTGTAGTAATTTGAATAATGGAAGAACTGAGTCAGGAATGCTTCAAGGTAGTTCCCGGAAAATTCGGGTTCAGAATAGGTGCCGACCAACCAGGAAACAATGACTGCCAGAAACAGCACCAAGTAAAAGGGCGGCCAGATTCGTAGCACGCGCCGCATATAGAATTTCTTGAAATCGATCTTTTTCGAACGCTCGTGTTCCCGCCTCAGCATGGTCGTAATTAAATAACCACTGAGAAAAAAGAAGATCGTGACGCCGAATCCGCCAGGGAAATACTTGCCAAATCCCGCGTGGGAAAGAAACACAATCAGGAAAGCGATTGCTCTGATTCCATCTAGCGATGGAATATAAAATTTTGCGGGTTTCGCGGTCATTCATTTACTCTGCGGATCGGGTCGATGTCGTCGACAAATAAATCAACCATCGAAACGGCAGTGTAATTGCAGCAGCCGTAAAGCAAGGCGCTGAATTACAAGGAGCGACTGAGATTCATCCAATTATCGCGGGCAGGGTGATCGGCATCCAGCTTGTCAGGGCGGAAAAACCGAGCGGAGAACCGAGCGAGCGACGTTGACAAACCTCGCTAATCTACTGGTTGACGCCACCGATGGATTGAGCGTCGAAGACTCCCAGCTCCGACGGGAAGATGCCGTACAGCGTGCGCGAGAAGTAAAGCTCGATCGCATCGGCCAATCGCAAGATAGGTGTTTTGGGAATAAGCACGATGTCAGAATCACGCAGCCAAATTTCGTCCGAAGGGATCGGCTGTTTGCCAAAAAGTCCGCCCGCGAGGTCGAGCTTGATCGCCATCAGTTGCCAATTTTTGTCTCGTCGAAACACAACGATCTGCCTTATGTTTCCACCGTTGTTCCAACCGCCAGCAAGCGCGATGGCCTGCATGGCCGATGTTGGAGCCGAAAGTTCGAATCGACCAGGCTGAGCGACTTCTCCTGCAACGTAAATGAACCTTGGAGCACGCTGCGCTAGAATGGGCGTCACTCGCAATCCTTGCAGATGTTGAGCGTATCGCATGTTGATTTCGCGTTCTAGCTCGTCGAGCGAAAGGCCAACGACGCCGACCGTTCCAGCGAGCGGCAGACGAACCGTTCCGTCCGGATTGACGGTAACCTGTCTTGATTGTCCTCCAGCCCCGGCGCGAGCATCAACAGAATCGAGAAAGTCTCTCAACTTCGTTCCCGTACGAATTCCTGAAACGACAACATTTGGTTTGGTGTCGTAGAACCGTGAATAGAGAGAGTCCAATTCAGCTTTCAATTCGCCGACGGTCTTGCCACCGGCAATAACGCTTCCGACCAAGTCCAGAGCAATGCTGTTGTCTGGCATGATCGTGATTCCATCTAAGCGGGTCGCTTCATTGAGTTTTTCATCAACTGGAGACGTTACACGAATCGAGTCTCCCGGGGACAAGCGATATCCTTGACCATAGTTCTCACGCGTCACCTGAAACACAAACTCGATTTGATCGTCAACACGTAGCCGATATGCAGGAACATGCGGCGTGCGAGGCGGCCCGATATATTCTCCGTACGCATAGTTCTCCCACGGAATTAGCGTGGAATTATTCCATGAAGGTGAATGCCCAGAGCCACTGAATTGATCGACACCGCAGAACAATTTGGTGTGTTCTGATGCATCCGTCCGCGGTTGCACCGTTTCTGGTTGCTCCACAGTACTTTGAGTGTATTCATGGGGCGTCCCATAGGTTTCCCAATGCTGGACGTCTTGGCAAATAGCCGTTGAATAGTTCAGCAGCACAGCGACAAAGAACGTTAAGACAATTCTTGCGCAGTGCAGGCGTTGGGCACGATTTGTATTTTGCATGCGAGTCATTTTCAGAACCATCCTTTTACTTTCTTCATCAGCGACGACTTGTTGGTGCTCTGGACTGGAGCATTCTTAGCGGTGCCGCTGGAAGCACGCTGTACGACAACATCCGGAAACGCAGCGTTATTCTGAAACTCACTTGCCGTCGCCCACTGGTTGCCGGCAAGACGACTCTCTCCCCGGTTACTCGAATAGGCTTGCGCTTTTCCGGCAGCCATATTGGCTAATGAAAGTTGGTAGTTGCGTCGTTGGCCGGGATTTTCGGCCGCAGCAAGTTGGCTGTGAACTGAAGCAAGATTGCTCCAGCCCAATTGCGACGGCGATGAACGAAGTGAAGCGTTGAGTGCGGTTTCCGCTTCCCGTAGTCGTCCCATCTTGAACAACAGCACTCCAAGATCGTTTGCGCAGACGGAGTTGGACGGATTAATGTTGATCGCTGCCCGAAAGAAGACCAGAGCTTTGGCTTGACGAGTCCTGTCGAGATTTGCGTTGGCTTCGGGAGCCAGCGATTCCAATTTCCCCAACGCGTGAAGCGCTTCACTTCCGGCGACGGAAAATCCGATGGCTTGTTCGATTTGATTCTGAGCAAAACGGATGTAGGTGCCGAAGGCTTTTTTTGGCGTCGTTGCCTCAATGTCCTGTGCAGCGAGCAACTTGCTTTTGTGCGAGAGGATTATTTGCTGGAGAGCAAGACCGCTGTTAGCTTCGCCACCGACAGTCGTAAAATCGCTCGCCTCTTCGATCGCCGTCAATGCTTGAGCGAATCGTTCTGGGTGAGATCCGGATTTTGGATCTGTTTTGTACGAACTTGATATCAATAGTAACGCACGAATGAATTCTTCCCTGGCGGCAAAGAAAGATCGTCGGCGAGCCAGCGATTCGCCATATTGGATGTGCTCTCTGGCGCGTGATTCTACTTGTGGGTTTGCACGTTGCCGCCTGAGAACCGGTTGCTGTTGTTGTCGTGGACGGAACGAAGTCATTGGGTCAGCGACAGGCGACACTTCGATTTCCTTCCAGTTCACTTTCCGAACTCGCTTGTCAACGCGACTCGAAGGTGACAGATTCGGAAGCAAATCAGCTTCTGGAATCGCCGCTTCAAAAGCGATCTGGCGAACGTTTGGTGTGTTATCGGATGCTTGTTGCGATTGTTGCTCTTGTTGCTCTAGGGCATGCAATTTCATCTGGCGAGCGACTTCTTCTTGAACCCTGAGTTCGAGCTGTTCGTCAGGAATGTTTTTCGGTGGCGAGTCTGGCTCAGTGAAGGCCGGAAAGATTGTGCTTTCAACTCCTTCATCTTCTGCGACCGAAACTAAATGAGGTGAATGGTTGGAAGCATCGTTCGCTTTTGCTGGCGTTTGCGAAGTCGCCAAAACGGAATGCCAAGCTCCGGGAATACGGTCCGGTTCGGCAACGGCTTGAATTTCAGCAGCCTGACTTTGAGCGATCGGTTGTCTTTCGACGATCGGTTGTCTTTCGACGATCGATTGATGACGCTGATACGTCCTGTCGGGTTGCAGAACCTCGACTTGGCGCGCTGTTTCAAGCCGCCAGTGGTCGGAGGGCAAGTCGTTTTGTCCGCCGAAAATTGTCCAAGCGAATGCCAAACCGGAGGCCAAAAGGACGGCGCCGAGTGCTCTTTGAGTTCGTTCACTCATGTTGAAGTCGATTTCGTGTCGTTGCAGGTAACTGTGCGGATTGCCGCCAGTTTATGGATCGTCTCGAGTTTGACGATTCTTGAGAGTTTCTGATGAATCGCCGTCAAAGATTACCTGCTCTAGGTAAACGCCCTAGAGTGAGCTTTGGTTCGAGCTGCATTGGTAGCACACGAATTTGAATTGCTATGCGATATCGGTAGCTCGATAGCAGCGAAGAAGCTACTCAGATTGCTTGATCTGATACGTATCCCCGAACTTGCCCGAATTAACGAGAACAGCATTCTTTCTGAGGCGATTGGCAAGTCCTGTTGCGGCAGCGTATTTTTCTTCGCCTAGTCTGCATGATCTTATTTGCTCAGACGGTGCTAGGACGTCGCCCAAAACGAAGAGCCGTTGCTCGCCTGTTCCGTACTTTTCCAAAAAGCGATCGAGCGAGATAAGGTGAATGTCTGGATGACTGCGATCAAGGGTGACTTGGTCGTCGCCGGTCAGATAGGCAATGCGAGCGTCACTGTAATAGTTGCAGTAGTCCACGTGTCGATAATCGAATTCATTCAGCAGGACCGTGTCGTTTTCAGTTAGCTCCTGCCGTAACCAAGCTGTCGTGTGCAAGAAATAGTCTCCCTCTGCGTTTCGCCAGATCATTGCACCGCCAAAGAAGTTGTAGCAAAACATGAGCACCAGAAACGCAACGACAGTGCGTTGCTTTCCCAATTGGTAACAAGGCTCAATCACAAAAACGGTAAGCAATCCTGCAAATGGAATCAAAACCGGGATCCAGGCTTCAAAGCTACCGGGATCGATGGTGCCCACGATGACGACCATTAAGCCCAACCAGCCGATCAGGAAAAGCGATCGATTGTTCGGTTGAGCAATTTTCCATTTACGGGATGCAATCCAGTGGAGTCGCAGGAACAGAATTGCGACAGGAACAAACAGAATGGCTGCGATTGCAGTCAAATACTGGATGCCCTTTCCTGCATAGGCAACAACATTGAAATTATAAACGCACCCTGGTATGTGTGGATCCAAGGCAGTGCGAACAGGTTCCAGTGTCCGAGTCCAGTGGGCTGAAAACATATCGTGCCCAAAAGCAAGCGTTGACTTGACGAGAGAGACGCTCAGGGAAGAGCGCTCGCGGAATTCACCGTTCCTTGATGTAACGAATCCAATCAATTCGCCGACCGAAGGGGCCTCGCCATTGATCGCCGTGTACGAAGCGACAATCCCGGCGACAACAACGACGGCTCCCACGAGACCGTAGCGAATGAATGATAAAAACCGCGACGTGTAACAGAAAAGAACAAACGTAGCGCCGAACAGCACAATCACGTTGGGCTGGTAGAACAACACGGCGATGCCTGAACAAACGCCAGCGGCAAGCAGGGTTCGCTGTCGACTTTCCTTGTCGTCCAGAAACTTAAAGATCAAAGTCAGACTGCACAGGATTAGAAATATCGACGGCAGGTAAACTTCGGCAGCACTCGCATATCGCCAGTAGCCATAGGTCAAACCAAGAAACGCTGTTCCAGCCCAGGCGGCGAATGAAGAGACTCCAAACCGTTTCTTCATGAGGTTGGCAAAAAGAACGAGAGACAATCCGCCCGAGACGATACTGACCGACACAATCAGGTCCAACGCTCCAAAGTTGAATCCGCACCACTGAGACGTGACGAGCAAGACTCGATTGAACGCATGGAAGAGAATGTTTCGCGAGTCGGGCGCGGAGCCCAACGGGAAATTTTCCGCAAAGAGCGCGTAGTTGAGGCTGTCATAGCTTTCAGACTGATTTAGCGCTCGAGTCAACCAATAGAATGCAATCAGCAGACATGCCAAAAGAAGAGACGCCGTTCTCTGTTTCCAGGAGTTTTCGGTTTCTTGCATACGGAAAACATTACTTCGAGTTGCGGATTCTGTCGGAGGCTCGGCAGTACTGCGAAACCTTCAAGCGTCGTTTGAGATTGCCTTGTTCAGAAGACGCGAACACTCATTCTGAACACGAATCTCATTTGCAGAAATTAATCGAAGGCCACAAAAGAACCACCTCGGCTAATTTGTGCTAAAGATAACGGTCGTAGCAATTCTGTCGACTTCAACGCAGCCAGTGGTAACGGAATCCGAGAGAAAGTCGCTCAATCGATTCCCGGTGAATTGATAATACACCAAGAGTCCCAGATCTCTATCAGTCGAATAGGACATTTCGCACGTTTGCCCAGAGGTAATTTTGGCCAGATCTCAACTGTGGAGAGTAGACTGGCGGTAACTAAATCGAGGGGACACGCCGTGTTCCTAGAGGACTCAATATACAAACCCAGTTCAGGCAAAAGCCAAGATGTTTTCTTTCGCAACGGCAATATTGGTACTACTTTCGATCATCGTTCTGATTCCAGTAATGACTTTTTCGCTACAGTGCTTTCTTTCGTTTCTGCCAAGACGGAAAAGCAAAATTGATCGAGACAACCTTCCTCGGCTGGCAGTCTTGATCCCGGCTCACAATGAAGAGGCAATCGTTTCGGGAATCTTGAAAGATGTAAAAAGTCAAGCTCAAGAGAACGATCGCGTTATCGTCATTGCTGACAACTGTGAAGATGCGACTGCCTCCGTTGCCAGAGAGCATGGAGCCGAAGCTTTCGAAAGAACGGACTTGTCCGATCGAGGGAAGGCATATGCGCTTCGATTTGCGCTCGAAAAACTCGAAGCAGATCCGCCAGAGGTGGTGATCGTTGTTGATGCAGATTGTCGAATCTCGTCGGATGCTCTGGCCTATCTGTCTTACAATGCTGCAACGCAGGATCGGCCGATTCAGGGCTCGTACATTTTTGGAGAACACAAGGAAGGCGTGGCGAGCAACAATGCTTCTTCGTTCACGCTTTGGTTCAAGAATCACATTCGACCGCTGGGGTCTCTGCGTGCAGGCATGCCGTGCCAATTGACGGGCAGTGGAATGGCGTTTCCCTGGCACGTTATCCGAAAGGTTGACGTCGCCAACGAATCGCTTGCGGAAGATACGACGCTTGGATTGGAGCTCGCGTACGCAGGCCATCCTCCTTCGTTTTGCCCGGAAGCACGAATTGATGGGCATGTTCCCAAAGAATGGGGCACGCTGGTCCAACAACGACGCCGTTGGGAGCAAGGTTACCTCGAATCGATTTTGTCCAACGCTCCAAAGATGACTTTGAGATCGATCACTTCATTTCGTCCAAGTTTGCTATGGGCTGCAATTGACCTTTGCATTCCGCCTTTGGCTTTGTTGGGAATTGCTTGGGGGATTTTGGCTCTGCTCGCTTTCGCATTCACGTTGCTTGGAGGCAGTTGGTTTCCTGCGATCCTGTTGGGTGTTGGAGCCGTCTTCATGGGATGCAGCCTCGTGTTTGGCTGGCTGATTCATTGCCGTGACAAAGTTCCAGCCAAGGCAATACTGGCGATGCCATGGTTCTTGGTTCGCAAAGTTGGAATTTATGCGTCCTTGCTGCTAAAAAGAGAGAAAGTCTGGCTCAGGACTGAGCGAGATTGAAATCGAGTCGATCCTCTCCTTCAAGATTTAAGATGATTTTGCGCTTATTGCTCCCGAGCCTGCTTACGACCTTCCTTGCCTTCGCGATTTTGCCATCCATTGCAATCGCCCAGAAAGAGTCCGGGCCTGACGCGGGTTTTCGCATCAACGATTTCTCACTCCCCGACCAGTCTGGCAAAGTTCGAAAGTTGAGTGATCTGCTGGCCGAAGGACCGATCGCACTGGTCGTCCTCCGTTCTGCCGGCTGGTGACGCCTTGGCAAAGATCAGCTGGTTCAGCTGCAAAGTGAATTGGAATCCATCGAGGCGTCTGGGCTAAAGCTCGTCACGCTAAGCTACGACAAGGCTAACGTTTTAAAAGACTTTGCTTCGTTGAAAGGAATTCAGTTTCCACTTCTGGCTGATCCCGAGAGCAAGGTGATTGAGCAGTTGGGGATCGTGAACACCACTCGAAAAAAAGACACTCTGAGACACAGGGTCGCATACCCGCTCACCATTTTGATCAACCGGGACAGCACCGTCGCTGGTGTTGTCAAAAGTGATTCAAAGACATCATTTCACGACTCACAGCAGTTGATCGACGCATGGTCTCAAGTGAAACCGGCGGGCCTAAAGAAAAATCAGATGAGCTTCATCAAGGTTTTCCAAAACCGGTTTGTCGATGAAGACGGAACGCAGATCACCTTCAAAGGGTTGGCGATTTCGGACCCGGACAAAATTGTTAGTGACGGCCGCTGGAGCAAGCAGCACTTTGAAGTCATCAAAAGCTGGGGCGCGAATCTGGTCAGGATTCCGGTGCATCCGCAATGCATGAGAAAACGCGGACGTGAAAACTATCTGAAGTTACTGGACGAAGCGGTCAAGTGGTGCGGTGAACTAGAAATTTATGTCATCATCGACTGGCACAGCATTGGCAACTTGAGGACAGAAAAGTTCGAGGCGGATCGATATAGAACGAGCCTGAAAGAAACGCTCTGGTTTTGGGAAGCGATTTCAAAACGTTTTGCGGGCAATCCGACAGTCGCCTTTTACGAAATTTTCAATGAACCGTCGATCAACAATGGCAAATTCGGACAGTGCTCTTGGCAGCAATGGAAATCAATCGTTGAACGGTGCGTCGACGTGATCTACGCCAATGATGAAAATGTCATTCCCTTGGTCGCCGGATTTAACTGGGCTTACGATTTGCGTGAAGTCAAAAACGCTCCCATCGATAGACGGGGCGTAGCGTACGTCGCTCATCCCTATCCGGGAAAGAGTCGTCCGCCGAGAGAACAGCATTGGGAAGAACATTTTGGTTTCCTATCAGACCGCTTTCCTGTGATCGTATCCGAAATGGGCTACTCCCTGAAAGGCGATCACGAGCACTTCATTGACGACGGAACCTTTCGAAACGCAATTCTCAAATACCTCGACAAGAAGAAGATTTCATGGTGTGTTTGGGTTTTCGACCCTGACTGGTCACCCGCGTTGATCAAGAGCTACGGGTATAAGCCGTCTCATTCGGGAGCTTTCTTCAGGGATGCAATGCTTGCCAAGTAGCGAACAGCTCGACAGTCTAAGTTTTGCCTGCGTCGTGCGTTCTCCGTGAATTGAATTCAACGAGATCAGACACATGCATTCGGCGGACCTGGATGCAGACGGCGATGCAGACATTGTCGTGACCAGTGGCGACGCGATCACGGTTTTGGATAACCAGAGAACACAGCTTCAAACGCCACCGACGATCGGCAATGGCTCCTTTGGGCAAGGATTGACCGGATGGAATACCGAGATTGTTGGCCATCAATCAAATGAGCAGGCGGGAAGCGTAATCGCGCAGTCTGGTTTTGCGCAGTTGGTGGAAAACGAATCGTTTCTCGTTTCCGCAAATCAGGACATTGTGATTCCAGCGAATCCGCAGACGATCGAAGTTGATCTTCTGTCAATCGGCCTAGAGGATCCGGCTGGCGGCATTCCTGACGCATTTGAGATTTCGATTCTGGATGCCGACGGTAATTCGCTGCTGCCGACCTTCCGACCTGACGCGACTTCGGTCTTCAACGTCAACCCTGGCGATGAAGTGTCGCTGGCTACCGGAGTCACCTTTGATGGAACGACCGTTTCGATCGATATTTCATCGATCCCCGAAGGAACTGAAGCGACGCTTTACCTTGACTTGATCGGTAACGGGCCCGGCAATGGCTCGACCGTGACGTTCGATAACGTTCGCGTTACACCAGAAGACGAATTCGATAGCGAACTGACACCCACCACTTTGGAAGGCCCGTTTGTCAATGCGGACCAGACGGTGATCGACGACGTCGACGGTGATGGGCGTCTTGACATCTCCGCGATTGAAACAGCAGGAAACACGCTTCTGGTTTTCAACGGGCAGGCCGACGGTTCGTATGATCGTGAAGAGATCGACTTGAGTTCGCTCGGCGACGGATTCGTTTCGCTTGACGCGGCCCCGTTGACCGCAGGTGACGGCGTTAGCGATCTGGTCGTGCTCGCTGACGGCACCAACGTTGCCATTTCGCCTCTAGTTGGAGACGAAACGCCACCCAACGCGGAATTGGTAAGTCCCGTTGCAAACATGACCAACACGGGCGACTTGTCGCGGATCGATATTCGATTCGACGAACCGATGCGGAACCTTGGTGATAACGACTCGATGTCGGTCACCAACCCGGACAACTACACCGTGACTTTCAACGGTGCTGACGGTGTCGCAGGAACAGCGGATGATCAAACGTTGGGTGTCGTTGGCATCAGCTACGAACCGCTGACCGGTTTGGTGTCGCTGGATATTGATCCGGCTTCAACGCCGTTGGAAGACGGAGTCTATGTTGTCACGCTCAACAGTCTGAATCTGAAAGATCGCAGCGACAACGTGCTCAATGACGGCGCGCCGGTAACTTTCGAGTTCACGATGAACAGCGAAGGGCCAGTGATCGCGCCGATCGATCCGCTGACGGGAACCGAAGGCAGTATCATCGATCTGTTCGCAGATTTTACGGACGCTGGAGGAGCGATTCCCTACGATGCATCCATTGATTGGGGCGATGGTTCAGTCACCGAACTGAACATGGTCGACTTTGCTGCTGGCGAGGGCATGTTGGCTGCGAACCACATTTACGCTGACAACGGTACTTACAACATCACGCTTACGGTCGAGGACGCGCTCGGCGTCACGACTCAGGCATTCACGACAGCAACGATTGAGAATGATGTGCCTGTCGCGACACCGTTGGTTTCTACAGTCGACGCGGTTCGCAACGTTCCATTGACAATCGATTTTGGTGACTTTGTTGACGCTGGCTTCAACAATATCAACACCGGCACCACGGAGTCTTTCACTGCCTTAATCGAGTGGGGCGATGGAAGTTCGTCAGCCGGAGTTGTTGATGTGACGATGGGCATGCCAGGAACGCCGACAACTGGCACGATTTCTGGCGAGCACACATGGTCTCAGGAAGGTCAGTACACCGTAACGGTAACGATCGCCGACGACGACGGAGGAGAAGACTCATTCGATGTCCTGGTCAATGTTGAAAATGATGCGCCCGAGTTCACTTCTGTAGGCACGGTTGTTGGCAACGAAGGTCAAACAGTCACACTGGTTGCCAATTTCGAAGACCAGGGACCAGATGATGGTACTTACACATCCGACATTGATTGGGGCGACGGCACATCTTCGACAGGAACAGTTACGTTTGCTGGAGGGTCGGGAACGGTCACCGCAGAGCACGTTTACGGCGACAATGGCACGTGGCAAATCGCAATTGAATTGACCGATCAGGATGGAAACGAAACGCTTGGCAACACTCAGGCATTGATCGGGAACATCGCTCCAACCATTGATTCGGTCGCGAACCAAACAATCGATGTAACAGAAGCGGTTTCAGTTCCGACCATCGGATTTACTGATCCTGGGATCGACGTTACCGGCCTGTCGAGCGAGTCGTTTGAGGTTGATGTTGAATGGGGTGATGGGAGCACCGACAGCAACGTGCCTTTTGTGCTCGATCAAACCTCGGGGCAAAGCGAAGGATCAATTTCGGGACTGAGCCACAACTATGGCTCGCCGGGAGTTTATCCCGTGACGGTGACCGTCCGCGACGATGACAATGGAGTTGTCTCAACTTCCTTCACGGTGACGGTCAATGATGTTGCTCCGACGATCGATGCAATTTCTCCGATTTCATCTGATGAAGGTTCCGTCGTCGACTTGGTCGCGTCTTTCACCGATGGTCGCGTCGGACAGTCATACTCTGCGAGCGTTGAGTGGGGAGATGGCTCGAGTTCTGCCGCCACGGTTGTCTTTGCTAACGGCGTTGGCGAAATCACTTCGCAGCACGTTTATGCCGACAACGGCAACTACCCAGTTGAAATCACATTGCTTGATGGCGCCAATACGGTTGTCGCCACCACGACTGCCATTGTTTCCAATGTATCGCCTGAATTCCTCACCCAGCCTTCGGACACAACGATCGATGTGGGCGACACGCTGCTGATCGAAGATGTCGAGTTTTCAGACCCGGGATTCACAGCCGCCAACTCAGCTGAAACGTTCGACGCGACGATCGACTGGGGCGATGGAGGAAGTTCAGTCGGCACAATCACGGTGACGGCAGGCGATGAGGGTCAGCTGACGCTGGGGTTGATTGATGCGTCCTACACTTTCGGGAGTGTGGGTGTTTACGAAGCCACCATTACGCTTTCCGATGACGATGGAGGAACTGCAGCGATTTCGTTCGACGTGGAAGTCGTTGGTGAGCCTGCTGGCGGCAAGACAGGTTCGACTCGATTCTTTGTTGTCGATAAAACGGCCGACCGCGCGTTCCGTTATGACAATGCGGGTGGATACAACGGAGACTTCGACACGGTCGGCGCAAATAATGCTCGCGGTGCCGCGACGTGGACAACGGGTAACCCGCTTTACGTGGTGGACCAGGATCGCCACGTGTACGTTTATGACTCTGACGGTGAAACGTTGCTCGGTTCGTGGAAGGCCGGAACGATCAAAAACCCTGAAGGAATCGCAACCGATGGATCCAGCATCTGGATCGTGGACAAGGCAAAGAAGACCGTATACTTCTACGAAGATGCGGCGAGCCTGCGATCCGGTTCACTCAATCCAACATCCAGCTTTAAGCTTGATAATGACAACAAGAACCCTGCCGGTCTGACAACCGACGGTACACGGCTTTGGGTTGTCGACCAAACGGATGATGCGGTCTACATCTACGACCTCAACGGCAACCTTGAAAGCTCATGGGATCTCGACCCTGCCAATCGCAATGCTCGCGGGATCACAATTGATCCGTCGGGAGGCGACGGCATTTGGGTTGTCGATAAAGTGGACGATGCTGTCTATGCCTACGCCACAGCGACGCCAACCGGAAACTCTCAGGCGGCCACTGGCAGCTTTGCCCTTCATCCGGATAACCATAATCCGGAAGGCATCGCGGATCCGGTAATCCCAATCAGCTACGACGAGGTCGTGTCGGGAACCATTTCGACAGCTGGAGAAGTTGTCGAATACACATTTGAAGGCACAGCGGGGGACGAGATATTCTTCGATGCGATTGGCGGACTGTTCAACGTAACGTGGTCAACCACATCACCATCCGGCGGAGTCCTCTACAACACTCGATCCACAATTGATGCCGGTGCGATTGTTCTTCCAGAGTCTGGCACCTATACACTGACGGTTGGAACTGAAAGTCAGACCCAAACTGGAGACTTTGGCTTCCGGCTTTGGGAAGTTCCTGAAAACGCAACTCTTCCTGTTCAGTTGGATACAGTCGTTACAGGGACACGCAGCGTTCCCGGCGAAGTTCAAACTTTCTCGTTTGAGGGCATGGCTGGCCAAGAAGTTTTCTTCGATGCGATTGGCGGACTGTTCAACGTAACGTGGACAACCACATCACCCGGCGGGCCAGTTCTTTATTCCACAAGAACAACCACTGATGCCGCCTCGATTGCATTACCAGAAAATGGCACCTACACCATCACCGTGGGAGCCGCCAATCAATCACAGATTGGCGATTTTGGCTTCCGGATTTGGGAGGTGCCGCAAAATGTGACTGTGCCGGTGCAACTGGAGACGAATGTATCAGCGACGCGGTCCGTTCCCGGTGAAATACAGACCTTCTCGTTTGACGCGGTGGCTGGGCAACAAGTCTTCTTTGATGCGATCGGCGGACTGTTCAATGCAACGTGGTCTGCCACAACACCTGGCGGCGCGACGCTTTTTTCAACCCGAACTACAAGTGACGCCGGAGCGATTGATCTGCCGGAAACGGGCACCTACACCATCACGGTGGGGGCCGCCAATCAATCACAGACTGGCGACTTTGGGTTCAGGCTTTGGGAAGTCCCGCAAAATGAAACGACACCTATCCAACTGGGTACCGTTGAATCAGAAAATCGGACTGTCCCCGGCGAGTTGTTCACCTATTCATTTGATGCCGTGGCTGGGCAGGATGTTTACTTCGATGCAATCAGCGGCCAGTTCAACATGGTATGGTCGGCCACATCACCAGACGGAACAGTCCTTTTCTCCACCCGAACGACTACCGATGGCGGTAAGATCAATCTTCCAGATACTGGCACCTACACTATTACTGTTGGCGTCACCAATTCTGCACAATTGGGAGACTTTAGTTTTGCCGTTTGGGACGTTCCGCCCAATGTGACAACTCCAATCGGCCTTGACGAAGTTATCGTAGGGACGTCATCACCCGCGCAGGTTTCGACTTGGTCGTTCGAAGGAAATGCTGGTGCAAGCGTGTTTTTTGACACGATCTCCGGAAATTCTGCGTTCAACTGGTCAATCATATCTCCCAGCGGTGCAACGTTTCTGCAGAGCAACACCTTCGAATCCGTTAGCGCAACTGAACTGCCCGAAACGGGAACCTATTTCGTTCAGCTCGGGAGTTCGACAAACCTGGCAGCTGGCCAGTTTTCATTCGCCGTTCGAAATTCGAGCCTGTTTTACTACGTGGACTGGACTGAAGCCAATCCAACCGCAGGAACAGCATCTGGCGTCATAAACTTGCCGGATGGTTCAACAGTAGATATTGGATTCGAATCGATCAACGAAGATGGATCACCTGGAACGTTCTTCTTCGCCAACACGGATGGGGGAACCAATTACTGGAACCCGGAAGATCCCTACCTGAGCAGTAGTGTTCCAAATTCGCCGCCAGACTCCGATATCGTCAGTCTTGTCGGAGGCCAGAACCAGACTTATCGCGTTACGCTCTCGGAGCCGATCAAGGATCCGATCATGGCAGTCCTTAGTTTGGGGAACGATGGAAACACAATTCAGTACGACTTCGATACGCCTTTCGAACTCGTCAGCCAGGGATCAGGATATTGGGGTGGTGATGAAACTTCGCTGCAGCAAGTCGGCAACTCACTGATTGGAACCGAAGGGCACGGAACGATTCGGTTTACCGGGACCTATGATGAGTTTTCATGGGAAGCTCCGTTCTTTGAGAGCTGGCATGGATTTACGTTTGGCATCCGAACGACCGAGGCACTCGAACCCAACGAGCCCGAAATCGCTGCACTGCCCGACGCGGACGCTACCTTCAACTATTCGGCTACGTCGTTTAACCGTCAGACTCAAAAGCTGTGCGTCGATTTTTCAGTAACCAACGAAAGTAACGAAGTCCTCGCCAACGGCGCCTACGCGCTCTGGAACAACTTCGATCCAGCCGCAGTCACAATCGATACGCTCGAATTCATTGATGAATTGGGCTACGTTGAAGTTCTTGATACAGAAATGCCAACGACCGGATTGCTACCGGGCGAGTCTACAACGCCAGCGCATCTGGTAATCGACAATCCAAATCGTGATCGATTCAGCTTCGTTGATGAGGTTGCAATTGAGTTGAACCGCTCGCCTTCGTTTGTTTCGACACCAACCACTTCAATCGAAGCCAATTCTGAAGTTTATGTCTACGGAGCGCAAGCGAACGATCTTGATGGGGACCAACTCACATACGCCCTTTTGGAATCTCCAGCCGACATGTCGATCGATGTTGTTTCTGGCGATATTGAATGGACGCCCGACCAGAATGACTTGGGAGTTCATCGGGTAACGCTTCGAGTCTCCGACGGGCGAGGAGGGTTTGACGAACAAAGCTTCGACATTGTGGTGACGGGCGACAACATCAACCGTCCGCCTCAAATCGTTAGCAATCCGTCAACTTATGTCGAAATGGACAATGCTTTTGCGTATCTGGTTGATGCCGAAGACGCAGATTCGGATGTACTTACATATTCATTGCTCGACGCACCTGATGGAATGACCATCGATTCAACCACAGGTGAGATTTCCTGGCTTCCGTTGGCGGCTGCTGTGGGATTGAACAACGTTGCGGTGCTCGTTGAAGACGGCAACGGAGGAGTCGACACACAGAACTTCGAAGTTGAAGTTGGCACCGATGGTGCGGCTTCGATTAGTGGAACCAAGACGACGGCCCTTCTTTCAAGAGAGAGAATATTCGTTGGCCACGATATCAATACTTTGGCAAGTCAATTTGGCGGAACGCAAGAGCAGGAGTTTGCCGTCAACCTGGCCAACTGGCTGACGAACGATACAAGCGGATCACTGTTGTTGATTCAGTCAGCAACCGATTCCTTCAGGAACTACAATCCCAATGTTGTCACAGCCCTGGAAGATGCTGGCTTTTCGGTTACGATCACTTTGGATGTTGATCAATCGCTTGCCGACCTTCAAGCTTACGACGCTGTTTTCACTGGTATCAGCTTCCCAGTCCCTCAAGTTGTCGATAACCAGGCACTTATCGACTACGTAGAAAGTGGTGGCGGTGTTTATCTGTTTGGTGGCATTCTTAATCTGAGTGATGCTGCGGTTGAGGCCGCGGCCTGGGATCCGTTCCTTAATCACTTTGGCTTGGCCTTTGATCCGACTGGCTACAACGGTTTTGGAACTGTTCCGGTCGACTCAAGTCACCCAGTACTCGACGGCATCACTTCACTGCGATCCGGTTTTGGAAGCCGCCTGATCGACCTTGAACCCAACAACGCTGCCAACGAAATTTTGGTGACAGCACAAGGTGTTGACCTGTACGCCGTCTATGAAACCAGCACTCAAATCGGCGGACTGTTAACGGAAGGCTGGAGCGTCTATCTGGACCTGAATGAAAACGGAGTTCGCGACCCTTCCGAGCCAGCGACGCTGACAGACGTCAACGGATCGTACACGTTTGATAACCTCAAACCCGGGACCTATGTTGTTGCTGAGGAACTTGCCTCAGGTTGGGACGCACTCAATCCATCTTCAGGGCAACAGGCGATTACCGTAGCACCTGGTGAAGTTCGAACCGATGTTGACTTTGTAAACGCGACCAACGGCATCAATCAGAATTTGCCACCAAGGTTCATTAGTTCTCCAGAAACTTCAGCCAACGCGAACAGCATTTACGTTTACGATGCTGAAGTCTTCGATGCTGAAAGTGACGATGTCACATTCTCTCTGGTGAATGCTCCTTCGAGCGCGACGATCAACTCACAAACCGGAGTGGTCACATGGGTTCCAGCGGACGTGAATGTCGGCAATCAATGGGAGTTCCTCATTGAAGCCATTGATGCAACTGGCAATACGCAACAGCAAGCCTTTGCGGTGGATGTCCAGGCTGGGGCAAGCGGCCCCGTGTTTGTGACTTCACCTGTTCGTATCGCTGTCCTTGATGAAGCCTACCAATACAATGCGATTGCCGAAGACCCAGACGGAGATTCCGTTTACTATCGACTGATTGACGGCCCGACTGGTATGACGATCGATTCGGCGACCGGTGAAATAGCATGGACGCCGACAGCCGCAGATGAGGGTGTTGAATTTACGATTCAACTGGAAGCCATCGACGCTACTGGAAGGCGCGGTTTCCAGGCTTACACATTGCTTGCCCGCAGTTCCAATCAAGCCCCGATCTTTGTTTCGACTCCTGAGGAATCTGTTTCGCCAGGCGTGACCTATCGCTATCAAGCGGACGCCAATGATCTCGATGGAGATCAGGTTACCTACGCTCTTGAGCAATCTGCTCCAGAAATGACCATTGCCGGAAATGGATTGATCACTTACAGGCCAACCGACGCCAACCTGGGCCAGAGCTTTGACATTCGCATCGTTGCAACGGATGAGTTTGGTCTGTCAACTGCCCAGGAGTTCACGCTTTCGGTCGAGCCCGATTCTCAAGCTCCTGACGTTGATATCCTGTTCAGCAACAGCGTGATCGTACCCGGTGACACAGTGACGATCCAGGTCAATGCGACTGACGAGCTTGGCGTCGAAAGCATCGCAGCTACGATCGATGGAGTCGCCGTCACGCTCGACGCGGCCAATCAGTTTACCTACACGGCAACGGAATCAGGACTGCCAGTTGTCGTCGCAACGGCCACCGATGCGGCAGGCAATGTTGGCACAGCCGAACGCAAACTTCGCGTAGTTGATCCTGATGATGTTGAAGGACCATTTGTCCAAATCAATAGTCCGGTAATCGCGTCGCAAGTGACTTACCTGACCGATGTCGCGATTACAGTTACGGCAGATGACCTCCTTGAGTGGAAACTTGAGTACTCGCTCAAGGACAGGAATGCCTGGACTGAATTTGCATCTGGGACTGACGAAGTTAGCAACGAAGTTGTGGGTACCTTCGATCCAACGATCCTGCAGAACGATGAGTACGACATTCGCGTTTCTGCTTTGGATATCAATGGCAACATTCGCACCGAGAAGATCTTCATCGGCGTCGAAGGGCAGGCCAAGCTTGGCAACTACCGGCTTGAGTTCACCGATCTGTCGATTCCATTGGCTGGAATTCCAATCCAGATCGTTCGCCAGTACGACACACTCAATGCCAACGAGAGCGGCGATTTCGGTTTCGGCTGGAACCTTGCCTTCGCCGAAGCCAACATTCGCGAAACGATTCCCGTCAGCGACCTGGAATTGGCAGGCGTGCCTCCAATCTTTGGCGGCAGCCAGGGATTCTTCGAAGGGACTCGGGTCTACATTACGACTCCTGAAGGTCAGCGAGTCAGTTTCAGCTTCACGCCTGAGCCATCGGCAACCTTGCTGGGCACTCAGTGGACACCGAAATTCACTGCCGATGTCGACACCGACTACGAACTTGAGGTCCCCAAGGTAGGCCTTTCCCAGAATGCTGACGGAACCTTTGGGCTCTATCTGCTCTCCGGATTCAGCTACAACCCACGCGAATTCACTTTGGTCTCCAAAGATCAGATTCGCTACACCTACGATCAGTTTGATGAGCTTCAAACGATCACCGATCGCAACGATGTCGAACTTGAATATCGTGACGATGGCATCTTCTCTAGCACTGGCGAATCGATCCAGTTCGTCCGTGATGCCCAAGGCCGCATAACATCGATTATCGATCCATTGGGTAACGCGATCGAGTACGAATACGATGCGGACGGCGATTTGGTCAAGCAATCCAGTCCGGCAGATTGCGGATGTGCTGGAGGTTTCTCATTGCTTGAATCGACGATGACTTACAGCGACGAGCATGCTCATTTCCTCGAAACGGTTACTGGTCCTCGCGGAAACTTGATCAGCCAGGTTAAGTATGATGAAGATGGCCGTTTCATCGGAGTCTTTGATGCATTGGGCAACGAAGTCATTCAGGAATATGACATTCCCAACAACACCTTCTTCCAAACCGACGCGATTGGGAATCGATCTGAACTGACTTACGACGTTCGGGGCAACATCACCGAAATTGTGGACGCCAACGGAAACACTTCCAGTGCAACTTATGACGACCCAAGGAATGCTCATCTGGAAACATCCGTCACCGATCCACGCGGCATCACGACTGAATTCAGCTATGACGAATTTGGCAACATGACCGAAGTTCGTGAAGTCGATCGAACGACCAGCATCGAGTACAACGAGCGAAACGACATCACTCGAATCGAGGGTCCGACTCCGCTGAATCCAGATCCCGGATTTGTACCAACTTTCGTCACGATGTCTTACGATGCCAACGGCAACCTCGAGACCTTCACCAACGCTGAGGGTGAAACGGAATCATTCGTCAACGACTTTTTCGGTCGAATTCTTTCAGTGACCGACGCTCGCAACAACACGATGGAGCTGGAGTACGGAAACTTCAAAGATCCTGACTTGATTCGTTTTGCCGATGGAAGCGAACGTTCAACCGTTCGCAATGACAAAGGACAGATTCAATCCGCCACCAATGAAGTTGGTGAAGCTGTTGAATTCAACTACGACGAATCGGGCCGTCCGCTGGGCGTTATCGATGCCTTGGGTCGAGAGTACACCAACATCTACGACGAAGACCTTCTGGTACGCACCATCGACCCGTTGGGGCGTGAAACAAGCTTTGAGTACGATGACAAAGACCGACTGGTTAATCTCATCGATCCAAACGGTGGCGAAGTCACTCGAACTTACGATCCGAACAACCGATTGCTCAGCCAAACGAACCAGATTGGCCAAACCGAATCGTGGACGTATTCTCCGATTGGTGAAACGCTCACCTATACGAACACTGCTGGAGACGTCACACAGTACACCTACGATGCATTTTCGAATCTGGAATCGATCACCAACGATCGAGGGTTTGTCACCAGCTATGCCTACGACGATCTGAACCGATTGACTTCGGTCACGGACGCGTTGAATCAGGCGGAACTCTACACCTATGACGAGCGAGACAATCTGCTTTCGATTACGGATCGAAACGGTGGCGGGACTCTGTTCGAATACGACAACGTAAGTCGCTTGCTTTCAACAACGGATGCCTTGAACGGCATTCAACGTTGGTTCTATGACGATGCCGGAAACAACACGTCCTATCAGGATGAACGCGGCAACACGACCTTGTTCGAGTACGATGTCCGCGATCGATTGTCCAAGCAAGTGGATGCCGCTGGTTTTGAGCAGCTGTGGGTTTACGATGACGCCAATCGCCTGAGTAGCTACACCGACCAGGAAGGCAACGCTTACAGCTACAGCTACGATGGGAACAATCAACTGCTCAGCGTGACCGATCCACTCAACGGGTTGGTCCAGTTTGGCTATGACCTTGTTGGTAACCGGGTTACCACAACGGACGAACTCAGCCGCGTCACGACTCGAGAATTTGATGCCCTGGATCGAGTCTCTCAGGTGACTGCTGCGGATGGTTCGATCACTTCCTTCAGCTATGATGCGATCGGCAATTTGCTCAGCCTGACCGACCCTGAGCAAAACACGACGCTCTGGCAGTACAACGATCGCAACGATGTTGAGCTTCGCACCGACCCATTGGGCAACTTCGAGTCCTACAGCTACGACGAAATTGGCAACCTGAGCCAGTCCATCGACCGCTTGGGCCGAATCACCGAGTACGTTTACGATGGGTTGAACCGTTTGACTTCGGAAATCTGGAAAGCTTCCGATGGCTCATTGGTTCAAACCTATGACTACAATTTCGACGCCAACAGTAACCTGCTTGGCGCTGGCGGCCCCAACAGCACCTACTCCTTCGTCTACGATGCTCTTGATCGCGTGACCAGCGTCGACAATGCAGGAACTCCGAATATTCCAAACGTGGTTCTTAATTACGATTACGATGCCTTCGGCAACCTGACCCAGATTCAGGATAATTCTGGCGTCACAGTGGACCGTGCGTTCGATGTTCGCAATTTGCTTTCCAGTATTGATTGGTCTGGCGGCGGCGTTGACGATGCACGAGTTGAGCATTCCTACGATGGACGTGGATTGCTCACTGGCATCAATCGTATCAATGGACTTGCTGGCGGCACGGTCATCAGCACGACCAGCAACACCTTCGATGCTCTCGGCCGCATCACGGATATCACGCATTTGAATTCTTCGGCTTCGGTCGTCGCTAACTACGCGTTTGATTTCGATGCCGCCAGCCAGATGACTCAGCAAATCATCAATGGCGACACATCGGACTATGGCTATGACGATGTCGGACAGCTAACGGAGGCAACGAATTCAGCTCGACCCGACGAAGTCTACACCTACGATGAGAATGGCAACCGTATCAGCGGCGACAACGTCATCGGACCTAACAATCAGCTGCTCTCTGATGGGACTTACGACTACACCTACGATGCCGAAGGCAACCTTGTCCAGCGAACCGAGATTGCGACGGGTGAGTACTCGACATACGAGTTTGACCATCGCAACCGCATGGTCGCATCAACGACGTTCAGTTCCGGAGGCATCATTCTTTCAGAATCGTCTTACACTTACGACGTTTTCGATCGCATGATTGCGCGGACCGTTGACGCAGATGGTGCAGGTTCAGAAGCACCTGAAACGACGTACACAGTCTACGATGGCGAGAATGCCTGGGCCGACTTCGATGAAGCTGGCAGCGTGATCGCACGCTATCTGTTTGGTGAAGGCATGGACAGCAACATCGCCCGCTGGCGTCCGGGAGAGGGAACGGCTTGGTACCTCACTGATCATCTCGGCAGCGTCCGTGACATCATCGATGCCGTCGGCAGCGTGATCAATCACATCGAGTACGATAGCTTCGGCAACATCCTGTTGGAAACCAATCCCAACTTTGGCGATCGCTTCAAGTTCACTGGACGAGAGTGGAGGCCGGAGCTGGGCTTCTACTACTACCGGGCACGATTCTACGATCCGATCAGTGGTAAGTTTGTGAGCCAGGACCCGATAGGATTCCTGGGACAAGACTCAAATTTGCAACGATATGTTGCAAACAACACGCTTATTTTCACGGACCCCACTGGCAACATTACAGTGTTAGATATGGCCGCAAATGGCATCAAGCTAATCAGGACAGGAGTCGCTACTGCTGGCGGTTTTGCGGGGATCGGAATAGGATTTACTTGCGGCGTTCTAGAAGCGTGGTTCAACGATGGGGTTATTAGACCGGGTGAAGCTGTCAACATTGCGTATTCAGCAGCAGTTGGTGGAATTGTTGGGGCAGGGGCATTGATCGCAGCCGGTGCAAGCAGCACCTTTGCAGTGCTTTTTGGAACAATTAGCACTGGAATCGGTGCCTTGACTACGATAAAAGATATTGCAAATGCCCCCAACCGATTGACCGCAACATTAAAAGTTGCTTGCTTTGTCTTGGAAACTGCTGTAGGTATTAAACAGGGAGTAGATCAACGTAAAACGCTTGATCAGCGAAATAGGGCTTTGGGAGCTGCCCAGCGTGAGGCTGATGCGCGTATTGAAGGGTTGAGCAACACACGGAAGAAAACGAACGGCGGGGCAATTGCGGGGCAAGCCGGAACGAATCCGGATGCTGCTCCCGTTACGGGCAACAGTGTTAAAGCGGGTGGTGGAGATGTTGCTGGAGAATTCCAAGGGAAATTTGGGGGAGGATGTGCAGAAGGCCGGTGCGTCACTAACGCGAGCGAGGCTGATATTGAACTCGACGGATCCGTTATTGTTACCGTGGAAGTAGGAGGAAAACGCCACGGATCACCAAAGCCAGCTTGTCCCGACTGCAGCCCAGGTCTTGTCGAGTACAATATCATCGATGGGGCAAATCTTGACGATATCGTTGTTTTTCCTATCAATATTTTTTCGAAGAAAAACTAGTGGACAGAAACAAGGATTACCTAAATTGCACCGACGTGGTCAAGGAGCTACTTCTGAATGCAGGTTGGCACGAAGGGCGCAAATTCAATTTCTGGCCTTACGTCGACGAAGAAACGAAACGAGAGGATATCTCTGAAATGGTTCAAGCTGTGTTGTTTCAGCTTGGAGGCTTGCGAATTCAGGGTGCGAAGGATGGTATTGACTTCACACCTGCCGTTGTCGAATTTGATCCGGAAAACGTTTTTTGGTATTCGGCCTGTGGCGCAGAACTGTTTTCAAATGTAGAGAATAATAAAATTGTTGGATCTGTATTCAATGTTGGCAGACTGCCTGAGTACAACACTGGCATTTTTTTGACGCAGTCCGGTCACGCGATTGTTGACGGGGATCTACCACATGCAGCTGGGCTATCGGGTGGACTTAGGTTCACAAATGGGATCGCGGAACTTTTGGAGCATTTTCTTTTGGGCATTAAATGTGAGGACCGACTCTGGACATACAGGGAAAACGGAAATGCGTTTTGGGAAAAATAGTGAAACGAAGAAAGAAAAGGTGTCAGGAGGGCTCCGTAGAAAAGGGTTCTTCCGGGTTTTTAGTGGCGTCTATTTGGCATCAAATCGAGCTTTCCGCAGTAGAACAGAATCCTTGCTCGGTAGTTTTCAAAACATCTGAATCCTCTTGCCGCTGATTTGATCGACTGAATCCGACTGTTGA
>CALLUY010000099.1 GCA_938010615.1 uncultured Pirellulaceae bacterium
AGGGTAGATTTCCGAGGATTTCCTGCTCCCTCGCTTGCGCGTCGGGCTTGTATTGCAACGCTTCGCATTTTTCAATTTTCACGTGTTTTGTTAAGTAAAACAAGAAATTCCATCTTAAATGCGCAACATCAAAACTTGCGCGTTTTGTAGCTGCACTATATCGGGCCATCCCGAAGGGATTCAAGCTATTAGCCGGTGATAAGCGCAGCGCCATCACTGGATTCGGTCCACAGGAAACATGATCCCGAAGGGATCACAGCGGGCGTTTGCTGCGATCCCTTCAGGATCGAATCGTGCATCCCTTAGGGTTCCGGAGGTGGCCGCTACGCTCGACCTCTGGCTAATGGCTAATGGCTAATGGCTGAAAATTCCTTCGGAATAAAATGTGTGCAACTTCAAAACTTGCGCGTCGGGCTTGAATCTAAACCGGCGCTGCCAAACTGCCGAACTCGCTACTTTCGGCCAGCACCTGGAAACGGCGACGCGTTCCGTCAGCTTGAGTGAACACTGAATTCAAATCGACCTTTGCAAACTCACCTTCGTCTGTCGAAAGCACCAATGATTCAACTTGCGACAATGGGTCGGCCATATTGAAAATCTTGATTTCATCCGTGTTCGCATCCAATTGCGAATCCCAATCGAGGCGAATAACCAGCGTATTTCCTAGACGCCGGAACGTCAGATCGTCCTGAAGCGAATCGAGATTGAACCGTCCCTCGATCTCCAAAGTATCAACGCCGCCTTTGGACTGCTCGTTGATAAACGCCGACTCATAGCCTGGCTTAAAGCCATACCGGTCGTTGCCCTCTCCGCCAAAGAGCGAATCCGAGCCAATTCCGCCGTTCAAAAAGTCGTCGCCTTTTCCGCCGATGAGCTTGTTGTTGAGGAAGTTGCCAATCAACACGTCGTCACTGTCGCCGCCGTAACCGTCGCTGATCAAGCTGTGCGATGAATTGGCATAACTGTAAAGTCGCGAGGTTTCGTTTTGGACATAGCTGATCTGTCCGCCACGCAAATCAATGCTCGCGGGCAACAGCGAACCAAACGCAGACACGATGTTGCGTCCCGAATCCGAAATCGCCGAATCGATGATCGTTCTGAAAAATGGCTTATCTTGCACGCTGCCAAGCCAATAGACATTCTTCTCGGGATCTTTCGTGTGAAAGAAATTCGTCGGGCGGAACACAGCAAGATCTTCCGGCAGCGGCTCCGTTGGCCAAGGAACGTCCAAGCCGATTCCGCCGACGGAATCCCGATTTCCCATCACTGATCGCAAGCGACTCAAGTCCTCCGATGTGCTCAGCCCCAAAGTCTGCCCGAGTCCACGAAGGATTTCAAATGTGCTGCGATCGGTCGACAACGATGCATCCGATTCAAAGACGCTCGACGAACTGTTAAGCAGCAGGTCTCGCCCGATCGCATTTGTTCGTTTTCCTCCTGCGGCATGAATATCATCGTCATCAAATCGAATGTTGTAAATCAGCATGTCCGCGTCGGAAGCGTCGCTAACGAGCTCGAACTTTAACGCTCCAAACAGGCCATCGCTCCACTTGGCAGCCGCGTCATTGACGGCGGAAACTTGAGCCTCCGTCAGCGGAGAGAAATCGCTCAACGTGGAAGAAAACTCAGGCGTTGACAGATATTCGGGCGCTGTGTCTGCAAAGGCATATCTAACGCGTCGCTCCGAAATGTCGACATTCCCTTCGTCGGTCAATTCGAAACTTGGACCCATTGCGGTGATTTCACCACTGGCCCACGTCGACCAAGAGTTCTCATCCATCGCGACTCGAGTAAAAACCTCCGCCGTGCCAACAAACTGTCGCTGCTTAAGCCGAAGCCGATTGAATCGCTCAGTGACCGTGTGGACTTTGAAGGGTTCCAAATCGACAGCAGCACCTTGATCATCGGTGTAACGGTAGGTCAGATCTGAATAGATTTGAATGGGTTGACCTGCTTCCACACTTCCTAGCAACGATCCGCCTCCGGAGAAACCCGATGCGTCATGAAACAGTCGCTGGCTCTCAACGTCCTGTTTGGCATCACTCTCAATGTGAATTTCAATGCTGCTGGCGAACTCGCTTTTCGCGATCAAGTAGTGTTCGCCTTCCTGATCGGGTCGGTAGTACTTTTTCCTTAGGAAGCCTGTCGGAACGATTGTCCCGTCAGGTTTGCGGATCTCGAGCTGAGTATTTCCAGTCAGGACATCAATTTCGTACCACTTGTTTGCTTCGAGTTGAATTCGATGCCAGTCGACGTCGTCGAAAGTCTCCAACGCATTTCTGATCCGTCCCTTGCCGTTGACCATCTGAACATTCCACTGTGTATTCTCATCGTCGGATGCGGCATCGAGTCGAGTAAACTGCAATCGATACGGCCCAGTGGTTATCCCGTCGCTGGCTCCAACGTCGAAGAACGTGGTTTCTTCTTGCGGCCTATAAATTCCGCCGCCGTTGATCGTGTCAAAAACAGTCTGGTTGTCGATTGATCGCGGCGTAATTTCAAACGTTCCAACTGGTTGGCCCGCAAGCGGAACCGCGTCGACTCGATACAAGCCATACGCCGCAAGCTGCTTCCGAAACCAATCGCGATCTCCCGCTTCTTCAATCGCTCCAGCTGCACTATCGATAGTGAAGTTGACTTCGAGGAAACTGTCTTGGTCCGAGCCGATCACATCAAACGGCTTAGCGCTGACTTCATAGTCGACATCGGAAGTAACTTGAACAAACAGGTCTCGAGATTCGCCGGGTTTAACTTCTAAAAACTGCCCCGTCAAACCGAGTGGAGCACGCGTGAAATATTCTAGGTCTCCGGCGTCGTCATAAAGTAAAACACTCGCGAAACCATCACTAAGCCGATTGACATCGAATTTGTAGGTGTAGTGCTCGACTAGCGAAATTCGAAACCAGTCATTGTCATCGTCAAAGTCGCTGCGTCCGCTGGTAGGCGTTCCGTTGTTCGCCATGAATCCTGTCGAGTTCACGTCCGCACCAAAGTCATCGAACTGATTGGACTCAAGGACGTATGAACCGGTGCTTTTCAACCCAACGATCTGAAAAATGTACTCGTCAGTTTGCTCAGGCGTAAAACCAATCCTCGCGTTATTGCCATCGCCGGAGTTGTTGTCGGCAGCGACAAGCCCCAGAGTTGGATGAAACACTCGAAGTAATGGATTGCTGAGCGTTGTTTGTCGATCAGGAGAATCTGCTCCTAACAAATCGAACGTGTATTGAATTCCTTCACGTAGTTTGAACTTAACGTAGTCGATGTCGCCGAACTGAATTGCACATGTGTGAAACGCGCGGTCCTCGAGCCGAAAGTTTGTCGCCTCGCCAATCGTGTTAGGCGCATCATCTTCTTCGCGGATGAAAATCTTATAGTCGCCACCGGTCCCGGCAGCCACAAGAAACAGCGGCTCGTTGCCAAAGTGAAGATGCAGATACTCTGCGCGAACTGGGAATCCGAGGGTGATGGTTTCAATGACTTCGCCACTACCATCAACTAACTTCAACGGCGCATACGTGGGACGCACTTCTTCGGAATAGAACCAGAAGTTGTAGAAGTGCCATGTCTTCAAACCCTCAACGCGAATCCAATCCACATCGCTGGCTTCTTCGTTGATTCCCAAAATGGGCTTGTCACGAACCGTATATAAACCATTCGTCGACGCATCGTTTGAAAAGTCGTCCATCCTAGGCTCCATGTCACTTTACAAGACTCCGCCGTATCGGGAGTCTTAAGAAGCGAGTTTAGCCAAGTTGGATTGACGATGAAAGCGAATTGTCTCGCGCAAAGGACACAAAAAATGGAGCGCCCAAGAATCTCTAGGCTGGCTAATTGACCAGGGGAACATTCTTTATGCGAGGGACTGAAAATCAATCCAGCGGCGGAAACAAAACGTCATTGAGCGTTTGTATCGTCGAGCGCGTCGAGAAGATGTCGGCCTCAGCAAGGGTCACCTGTTCGTTGATCTTGAACTCTCCATCGACAAAGCCCACACTGAACGAAGCGTTGGCAAGTGTGTCGATGTCGTACGGACCAACTGGAGAGCGGTAGGTCCTCAGCGACCCTCTGGCGGCAACATGAAAACGGAGAGTCTGCTTGAGTTGTTCTTCTGTGAGACTTTCCAGTGTGCCATTAGGAAGACTGGCGAATGCCTCGTTAGTCGGCGCGAAAATGGTACCCATCGTCGACGGATCGATCTCTGAGATCACATCCGTTGAAACGAGTGCATCGTAAAAAGTAGAGAGCTCTGGTGAGAGTCTGATTTTCGTCAGCGTATCGGTCGGCCGGACGTCGCGAATGATTCCGGCTTCCAGTGCGGATTGGGTTTTCTGTTCGCGATTCTCAATCCCATCAATTTCGAACCGTCTGAGCTGAGTGAATCTCTCACCGACTTCATTCGCAACGAACTCAATCCGGTCTTCGCCAGCCTGTCCGGCAAAGATGAAGATTGGATCGTTTTCCACTCGGTCGTCAAAGTTGGTCAGGTCGACATACACTTCATCCGGGCCGTCACCAGTGAAGACTCGAGCAGTGGAAATTGCATTGGGCTCTGTCACAGAAACGAAATCTGCACCGCCCTGCGTCAATACCAGCGATTCTCCTCTGTGGCCCATGTCGTTGTGCACAACCGTATCATCACCCGCGCCGGTCACGATCAACGAGCGAAATGCATTGGCTTCTGCCAATGTCGGCGCGTAGTTAAATCCGGTTCGGTTAAGACTGACGCTGTCGTCGCCGTCGAGCGTGAAAATGCGAGCCTGGTTCAAAGTGACGGCTTCAAGGGAAACAGCGTCGTCGCCATGAAAGGTTTGAATGATGACATCTCTGAAACCACCACGGTAGGCACCGATCGAATCGTCGCCCGGACCGCCGTAAATGATTGACTCTCCGTCAAAATACAGGTCGTCAACAAAAAGGGTGTCGTTTCCTTTTCCAAAGTTGGCACGAATGCCGTTGTCGACACGAGTCGAAAGAACGAAGATGCCGTCGGCCGGAACTTCGATCTGATCTTGCCCATTGACGGTCGTGCCATCCCTGCCGCGAATCACGATCAGGGGTTCGTAGGTCCCGTCTGCGAGAGAGCCATTGAAATCAGAAACGATCTCAATGTTGTTGTCTTCGTTGTCTCCTCGCAGGTAGAGGTTGTCACCATCGAAGACCGTGACATTACCCGCCAGAAGATTTCGTTGTTCCAATCGACTATAACTGGCTTTTGGAGTCGCTGGTCTTTGTTTTCGCGACGTGGCTCGACGATGGTGTTGCATATCTGGTCCAGAGAAAGTAACTGCTAACATTATCTCGATTATAGATAATTACCGCATCTGGTCGCCGTTTCCTAACGAAAGGCAGTCAAGAAAACTGGCTTTTCTCTTCGTTCCTGCCATATGTTTGTTTCAAAGCCGAGAGTTCAACCGCGGATATTTGGTTTGCCCCCACTCGAAAGCCGCAGATGAATTGTTGCATTTGCAGCTTTTTCTTTATGACCAGTTTTCATGGTCATTCGATTTCGAATCGACAGGCACGGCCAAGTCGTTGTATTCTGGTGACAACGTCTTTGCAGAACGGTCTTCACCCGTCACTCGGTGCCAAATTCATGTCTGATATGGATTCAACTCGCCCCGGCGATGAACACGAACACAACGGAAAGCGAAAGCCGGTTGATTCATCAGAAATCAATGAGGCGATCGAAGCATGTGGCTTCGAACTGCTCGAGATCCGTAAACTGGGAGGGCAGGGCGTTATCCTGAAAATGAGGAACACGGGGCTCGATCGTGTCGTCGCGGTCAAGATCCCGTTGAACTTTTCCTCGCTCAACGAAAGCTTTCTCGAAGAGGCGAGGACGCTCGCGAAGTTGTCGCACCCCAACATCGTGAACGTCCACAGCTGTGGTGTCGCCCACTCTGAAACGTCCGATACAAACTTCCCCTTCATCGAAATGGAATATATCGAAGGGAAAAGCCTGCGAGAAATTCTGGACAACGGTCATCGATTCTCAGAAACCGCAGCGGTGAAAATTGTTGTCGCGATTTGCGTTGGACTTCATGAAGTCCACAAGAAAGAAGTCGATCACGGGGACATCAAACCCGCCAATATTCTTTTCCGATCCACTAGCTTTCCAGAATCCGAGGAAACGGAGGCTGTTCCGGTCATCGTTGATTTTGGAATCTCCCGATCCTCCTCAAATCGATCCAACCCAACCGCCGCAGGAACTCGAAATTATGTCGCCCCCGAACAGTGGATAGGCAAGCCAGCACACCAGGCATCAGACATTTTCTCAATCGGAAAACTGTTGCACGAATTGTTGACGGGATCACTCAGTGATGGATCACCCAGTGATGGCAGCGAAGGCGAATTCGACCTGACTCCAGAGCTTCGCCGGATCATCGTCAAGTGCTGCCAACAGGAACCAACCGATCGGTTTAGTTCGGCGCAGGAGCTGGCTGTTGATCTCGAACGGTTCCTGAACGATCGACCAGTCCTAACTGGCAAGACTCCCCTTCGACGTCGAACGAAGCTTCACTGGAAACGAAATCACACGTGGTACAAGAGGGCGATTGTTGGTTCACTGTTAGTCGCCGCGATTGCATTTGGGATTCATCGGTCAAACCAATTGAAGGAGATGGAGCACCAGAAGGAAATTGAGGGCTATGCAGCGGAAGCAAACGAGATTGAATTTCAATTTCGTGGCAAAGCGGACTCTCAAGAAGCACAACTCGTCGTTCTTGAACGGCTCGAACAGAAAGTTAACGGCAGTGCGAAGAGATGGAAATACAACCAATCGATCGCCGCAAAACATTCGCGGCTCTTGAACCAATGCGCCAAACTCCACCGAATCATGGGCAATCGGTCAAAAGCTCTCGAGCGAAACGAATCAGCTGCGAAAATTCTCGAAGACGTCTCCGACGATTCAGAAACTGAACTCTTGCGAGCCCTCGCGATCACTCAACAGATGCGCGGACTACTCTTGGAAGATGATGGAAAGTCGAAACTTGCGGCGGATGCTTTTCAAGAGATGTTGCGACTTAATGAGTTGGCCATGTCACGTCCCGACAGCAAGTGGTCTGATTGGGCAAATGCATCGTCAGCCATCCTCAACAAAGCGGTCGTTCTTGAGCAGCTCGGTCAACGCGAGGAAGCTTTAGCTGCGTACCAGCGTTCGCGGGAGTTACTCTCGGAGAAAAAACAGGAGAATGAACATTACGATGAAGATTTGGCATTCATACTAAACAACGAAGCGCCAATTTACGTTGAGTTTGGCAGGCATCTACAAGCCATTTCCTTGATAAGGGAATCTGCCAAAATTCGTCGACGCCTTCATCGTGAGAACCCCACCAACCAAGGCAACAAGTATGAATTTGCTCAAGCCTTACTGAACTGCGGGATTGTCGTCACTGATTCCGTTTATGCGGTTCACGATCAGAAGATTGCTGATGATCCAGACCCGTATTTCCTCGAAGCGATTTCGGTCTACGAAGACCTTGTGGAAGACAATCCAAAAGTTGTCGCCTACAAGGCCGATCTGCTCAAAGCAAAATGCTGCGAAGCCACTTCGCGATATCGAACTTATGCGCTCGAGCATGGCACTGAAGACGGCGCGAAGCTGAACGTGGACGCAGACATCACCGAGATCGTCGAACTTTCGCAGGGCTTTGAACTCGATGGAGAATTGACAATCGGGCTCGCCATCTTCTATTTGTCTGCGGGACGCGTTAGCAGAGATTCCGAATTAATCGAAACGGCAGTTGGACAATTTGAAATGATGGCCAATCATTACACGGACATGGCCGAACTTCAGTTCCATCTCGGTTGGGCCTATCGAGAAGCCGATATGTTTCATTCTGCTGAAGCTGGAGAGACCGAGTTTCGGATCTCTCCCAGAGTCACCAAGCAATACGCCGCCGCTGCGACGTTGGACCCCGAAAGCTACAAGTTCTACACGCTCTATCGTGAAGCGATTGAAGATCAAATTATCGCTTGCGAAAAATCCAAAACCGACACCGATCTGTGGAAAACCAAACTTGCGGATCTCGAGCGTTCCGCTGCGATGAATGTCGACTCGTTGAAAGGGAAACAATAACGAGCGGCGCGAGGCAACGACAACGAAAGTCAAAAAGTTGCAAGTCAAAAACTTGAGAGTGTTACTCATCAACCCCACAGACCGTTTGCATTTGTTTGCGAGGCGGAACAAAATGAGCGGATTCCATTTCGTATCGCAGCTTGTCACCAATGAATCGCAAACCTAATTCCGCACTCTCTGGCCAAGCCGCTTGCACTGAGAATCGGAGATATCTGACTCTCGAAGAAGTGCGTACGATTGAACCATTGGATTTCGATAGCCTTGGGCAACATCAGATCGTCGACTTCGATGATTGTCAGAATATTCCGACCACGGCGGAAGCCCTTGAGCAAATGATGCTTGCGACGGCACGCGCGATAGACGCAACGGTTGTCACAAGTTCATTTCATGAATTCAGTCCACATGGGCTAAGTGGCGTTGTCGTGATCGCAGAATCTCACCTTGCGGCGCATACTTGGCCTGAACATAACGCCGTCTGTGTTGACCTGTTCACCTGCTCTAATGAAATGAATTCAACAGCGGGACTGGCTTTGCTGTTCGAGTCGCTGCAAGCTGGAAGCATGAGCCTTGCCAGCTTTTCACGCGGAAAAATCATCAACTGAATTCAAAGCAAAGGAGTGAGATGAGCGAACCTATTTTTCGGCCGATGACGCCGAGCGATACCAGCCCAGCGTTGTCCATCATCAACGATCACGATGAAGATGACTTCGAATGGGCGAAGATAACTTATGCAGAAAGCCTTGCCGGACAGTACGTCCTTGAATTGGATTCGCGACTCATTGGAGTAACAGGAGCAACCCCGATTGAGGGCACGGATCGAGCCTATGGAATTTCATGGACTTATCTCGAACGAAGTTTCATCGGGCGAGGCCATGGCAGAACGATGCTTGAAAACTTGATTGACCAAATTCGAGCTGAAGGCGGGCGAAAGGCATTTGTAAACACTTCTGACTACTACGACCCCGAAGATGGAGACATCTATCGCGATGCGAGGGAGGCCTATCGAGCCGTTGGATTCCTAGAAGAGATGCGGCATGCTGACTATTACGACAGAAAAGAGAATCAAGTCACCTATGGAATGCGGCTTGAACCACGAGGCCCCGATGTTCCACGAGACGCCATTCAAAAGAAAGTTCGCCTGACTGACGTCGACGAAATCCCTGAGTGCAACGGCGCCTATTGGCTGGCTTGGGAACTGGATGACGAAGGCACGGATCCGTCGAGCTTTAAAATGATCGCCGATCAGGTGGCGGAGTGGGGTGGAAGAGTCATTTTCATGGCGTTTCCCAGCGATGTGGAACAGGCGGCAGGATTCATGACGAGCTGTCGCTTTCGACCTGACGGTAGCCTATTTGACTATTACGATGATGGAGTCGACGAACTCCATTACCGATTTGACATCCTATAATTGGCGAACAAGCCAGCTAATCGTTCTTGCATGCCACGTTGAAAAAGCGATAGAATCTAGAGAGCATCCAAATCCAAAGTAGCTCGACTTACCGAGTCGTTTGGAACGGCAAAATACGACTCGGAGAGTAGAGCTACTATCGGCGATCTGGGTTTTGAATGCCCTCTAAACTCAAATGCAATTTGACACTTCTTGGGGATGACTAATGAAACACTTGAAATTTCTACTTTGCCTAGGACTTCTAACAACTGTCTGCGGCTGCCAATCGACTGCAGTGGACGTTATTGACCTGAACAAAGTCCTTGATGAGTTTCAGGCAACCTTGACCGAACTCGACGGCAAAGAAGCGGCGGCAGCGAAAGCCGATGGCGAAGATGCGGAAGCCGAAGAACAAGAAATCGTGGGCATTGAAGTCGTTAAAGAAGAAGACGATGCCAAAAAAGAGAAATTCCTGTCTCTATTCACCACCAAACTGAACGCTGCCAAACTTATTTCCAAGCCGATTGGAGTTACGCTACATGAATCGGGAACGATCAACGGTTTCGCGGACATCGACAAAGACAACGTTCAGGACGCTGGCGAAAAGGAACTGTTCAAGATCGAAATCGACGAAGCGCGGGGGCGCGTGATTGCTTCCGACGGTGGCGGGCACTATCGCGATCACCGTTACCGATCAGGTCGATTCTTTACGGGCTACTTGCTTGGTTCAATGCTGGGCCGCAACCGCAGCTACTATTCTGGTTCGCGAGCAAGCATGAAGCCTAACCACAGCACCACCAAAATGAGTTCCAAGACTTACCATAAAACGGCTGTCACCAAGGCGAGGGCGTCGGCGAGAACTTCTTCTACGCGAGCTCGATCTGGCTCGCGAGGTATGAGCTTCGGAAAATAGTTGGTACCGCCACCACAAGATTCAACATGTATTTGAGCGATCCAAGCCACTGGTCACGACTGGTGGCTTTTTTGATGGCTGCCCGTTTATCGTTAGCTCATTCTTCAAACATCAACTTGACCTCGAAATCAACCCATGGATTCAGATCAACCAGTTGAAGGCGTCCCAGAAAATTCGGCTGAAGAAAATCCGCTGACCAGCCGGCAAACCGCAGTGATGATGATCAGTGTGTTGATCGTTGCTCTTTGCGGCATCGTCTACGAGCTAATTATTGCTTCCGTTTCAAGTTACTTGCTTGGCAATAGCGTCTATCAGTTTTCAATGACGATCGGGTTCTTCATGTTCGCGATGGGCATTGGTTCCTATATTTCAAAATGGTTCCATCGCGATCTCGTTTCCAGCTTCATCGCTATCGAGATTGCGGTCGCGTTGATTGGCGGCTTCTGCAGCAGCTTGCTGTTCCTAATGTTCCCCTATCACGCATTCTACCGCCCGGTCATGTTTGGGTTGATCATCGTGATCGGGACTTTGGTTGGCCTTGAAATTCCGCTGCTGGCCAGGATCCTCAGTCGCTCTACCGCGTGGAAAGAATCCATCGCCAACGTTTTGTCGCTCGACTACCTCGGAGCACTTGTTGGCTCCGTTGCATTTCCATTGGTGATGCTGCCTTCATTGGGGCTGTTCCAATCATCGTTTGCGATTGGCTTGTTGAACATCAGTGTCGCGATCCTTTCAATTTTCATGTTTGGGAAATCGCTATCGAGATATCGTTTGTGCCTCTATTCTTCGCTACTCGTATTGGCGTGTCTGATTGGCGGGATGGTTGCATCGGAACACCTGACAAGATTTGCAGAAAGCCAAATGTATGCTGACAAGGTTGTCTTTCTGAAGCAGACTCCCTACCAGCGGATCGTCGTTACCGAGAATTCTGGAAACAAGGAGATCCGGTTGTACCTGGACAAACACATTCAGTTTGCGTCCATCGACGAGTATCGCTATCACGAGGCTCTCGTTCATCCTCTATTGAGCATCGAGGGTTCGCGAACCAATGTTCTGATTCTTGGCGGTGGAGACGGGATGGCGGTTCGTGAAGTCTTGAAATACAAGGATGTTGAGCGAATCACGATGGTCGACATTGATCCGGCGATTACCGAATTTTGTTCCACGTTTACTCCAATCGTGCGGCTCAACAAAGGAGCACTGAAAGATGAAAAGCTAACGGTTATCAACCAGGACGCTTTTAGCTACCTGCTTGATTACGCGGGCAAAAGCGGCGCGGGATTCGAGCGATTCGATCGAGTGATCATTGACTTGCCGGATCCACACAATGAAGTTCTGGACAAACTTTACTCGAAGGAGTTTTACGAGATCGTCAGGGGCTGCATGACTCCAGACGGACACATGGTGTGTCAGTGTTCGTCTCCATTCTTTGCCAACCAAGTTTTCTGGTGCATCAATCGCACCATGGAAGCAGCATCGTTTGGCGTGACGCCTTTTCGAATCCCGATGGTTTCTTTTGGCATCTGGGGATTCAATCTTTGTTCTGCAGACGGAACGCCAGTGACTTCAGTTGAAATTGAAAATTCAAAGTGCCGTTATCTAACGTCCCAGATCTTTGAGGACTCGCAACGTTTCGGGAAGGACATTGCCCGAATCGAAGGTTCTCCAGTGAATCGAACTTTTGAACCGAAGCTGTACTCGCTGTATCTCAAAAGCTTGAAAAAGTAGATTCGATGTTCATCACCCTTGAGCTGTTGCTCCATTGTCGCCTTTTGCTCCGGGAAAGTAGCGTTTGACACACTTTCGCGGAGCGAAAGGCGACGATCAAAAGCCCGGAGGGCGACACATGATTAAGCGCAATACCGTTCAATGAAGCCAAAGTCTCGGTGGCATAGGCCTCTGGCCTGTGTTCTGCATGTCCACAAGCCAGAGGCTTATGCCACCTCCCCAACTGCAACGACCCTACTGAAAAGCCAAAACGAAGGGTGACATCACC
>CALLUY010000100.1 GCA_938010615.1 uncultured Pirellulaceae bacterium
CAGGACGACACCAAAGTTTTCATGACCACGATCCGGCCACGCTCTGAAGAAGTCGTGCAGATCCCGCCGATTCCATTCAGCTTTTTCGACCCCGACAAAAAGGAATACCAAACCGTTTAGTCGGAACCGATTGAACTGGAAGTCGAACAAGCCGAATCGCTGGCCCTCGACGCGATCGTCAGCAACGCTCCGAGTGGATCGGCAGCCGAATCCGAGGCAGAAGATTCTGCTTCGTCGTCGCCCTCTGCCACCGGCGATTGGCAAGCGAAACTGTCCGGCGTGTTGCAAGGTTTGAAGCAGTGGTGGTACGTGGCTTTGGTTCCGCCGGCTTGCTTGCTGGCGTTTTACTTGAGCAAGTTCGCCTTTGTCGCTCCGGCCTTGGTCGCGCGTTTGCGTTCCCCGATGGCGATCGCCAAACAAGGCATGCAGCAAGCCGAAACGGAATCCGATTTGGCAGTCGTGCTGCGTGAGTATGTGGCTGGCGTGACGCGGAAGGAATGCCCCAGCTTTGAAAGGGCGGTCGGGCGGATTCGAGAAACGCGCGACGATCAATTAGCTCGAAAGATGGAGTCGCTTTACCAACGCATCGAACGCTCAAACCAATCGGTCAGCCAATGGATGGCTGCCGAAGAAAGCCACATGCTTGACGATCTCAAAAGCGAATGCAGCGAGTTGTTATTGCCGATCGAGCAGGCTTGGAAGAACCGCCGCCACCGAGCCTAATCGGGCTCGAGTTGTAGCCGTGAGGATACTCAAATTTGGTGCAAGTTGAAAATCCCGCAGCAAAAGATTTCAGAATTTTGGCACGCTGTTTGCAACGTAATGGGTGGTCGAGTCGTTCGACTGACAGTTTGACAATCAACAACTTTTTTATCATTGGAGGTTTCCATGAACGCTTTAACAAGCAATTGTTCGCGGCTCAATCTTCTGCCGATGAATACTTTTTCACGCGAGATGAGTCGTTGGATTGACGAGCTTTCAAACGAAGCTAAAAACACAGGCAGTGCTCCGGTCAGCATCTGGGAGACGGACACGCACTTTCACCTTGAGTTCGATCTTCCCGGCATGAATGTGGAAGACGTTGACCTGAAGGTGGTCGAAAACGTGCTGCACGTCAGTGCCTCGCGCGAGCTCTGCGGTGAGGTGAACTATATCCGACAAGAGCGCCAGTTCGGTCAGGTCGAGCGACAGTTTAGCTTGCCGGCTCGGATTGACGAGTCCGGCATCGAAGCCGAAATGGTCGCCGGCGCCCTGAAGGTGCTCGTCCCCAAGGCTCCGGAATCTCAAGTCAAAAAGATTGAGATCAAGGGCTCGTAAGCTCGCAGGCGCGGCCGCCATCATCGTCGCCTTTCGCTACGCGAAAGTAGCGTTTGTGCGGCGGCGGAGACGGCGGATCTTTCGCGGAGCGAAAGGCGACGATGTTTTCGCTCCGCGAGTCACCACCTCGGAGGGAAGTGCGATTGAAATTCTGGATGCCGTTGCTTTGGTGCATCGGCATCCTTTTTTGTCCATCCACTCACTTTCAATGCAGGAGCAATCCAGTGAAACTTTTCGATCTACGAATCGGATCTGGCATTTGAACACTTTCGAGCGGCCACAAGCCTTTCTTGGGCTTTCAAACACGTCGCCAAGGTGGTTCGAAGTTAGTTCGCAAAAATTTCGTTGACATTTCCGCGAATCATATCGGCAAGTTTTTGCGTTGGCAGGTCGTTCGCATCCCGTCCGAACGGCATCTCAATTTCTTCCGCAATGATTTCAAGAGAAACCAACACGTAAAACACAAATACCGAAATCGGAATTGCCCAGTACTCAAAGTAGGCGACAAACCCGATCGGAAGCGTGATGATGTAGAAGAAGATGAACTTCTTCAAAAAGATACTGTACGAAAAAGGAATGGGCGTGCTCTTGATTCTCTCGCAAGCTCCCATGATGTCAAAGAATGACTTTAACTCCTTGTCCACGACAATCAATTCGTCGCCGCTGAGGTGGCCCGCATCGAACAACGATTTTGTTTTGCGATACAGTGACTGAATCATCATATTGGGGACATGCTGACAATCAGCGTAGCGTCCCTTGAATCCCTCGACGTCTTCGATCTCATCCAGTTCAATGCCGTCGCGAAGATGCTCTTTGAGGGCCGTTGGGAAATTGCCGATCATCACCCTGAAATATTCTTTTTCAGCCTGACAGGAATCCGGGAGGAAGCAATTAATCTTCACAGACAGATTCCGCGTATTGTTGACCAGCGCGCCCCACAACTTTCTCCCTTCCCACCAACGATCGTAAGCTGTGTTGGTTCGGAACACGACCAGCAGAGAAAGCACGAAACCGAGAATCGAATGCATGATGGTCGTGTTTCTTAGCACTTTTTCAACAGCTTCACCCGATGCTTGCATTCGCATGTCGCGAAGAAGATGAATTTCAAACGCCGCGACAAGCGCTGTGTAGGCGGCAACAATGAACATCTCCAACAGAAGGATCCGGAAGGTATCCGTTCTGTGAAAGTTGAGGATGTGTCGAAACCAGACTTTGTTGTTGTATTCAATCATCGTCGAAAAAGATTCGAAACCACGATTTTGAGAGGAAACTGCAATCGAACTTTAGAGAACAATGTTTGCGCTGTCTAGCCATCGCAGCGGCGAGGCTTTCGGCAATCATCGCTTCCATTCTCAATCAGAATGCTCAAATGATGATTTGGGTAAAGGGGCCATCGCGCAGCCCTAGCAAAGCACTCTGTCTATCTTAATTCTGAAGGCTACTTCACAACCGCCAACCCCAACAACTCTTTCAACCGCGACGGATCAGATACATCGACCTTCGCAACGAAGCCCCGCTTGTGAGCAAACCTGACATCATCACAGGATTCGATCTGCGAAAAATTAAGCCGCGGACAGTCCTCATAGCGAGTCAGCCCATATCCGCTGCCGCGACGATCCGGATAGACCAACGCTTGGACTTCGTCTTCTTTCTCCTGTTCGGCGATGAAAGCGTAGAGCCCAAACGAAGGATCTTTTGCGATCACTTCGCTCTGTTCTAAAAACAAAGCATGAATCGGATCGCCATCGGTTTCGATCGTCCAATACTGGCTATGGTCTTTCAGATAATCCAATCGTTCTCGCAGCGACCGAACGTAGTTGACGATGTCTTCGCCCACCATGCACATCACATGATAGATCGGATTGTCGGGCGACAATTCAGAATGACTTGCAAACCGATTCAGCATCGTAATATCAATCGGCGAATTCAGATCACTAAACGCGGATCTAGGGATCTCCATCCGTTTGGCGGTTTCATTTGGCCCGAGCGTATCGAGCCATTCTGCTGGACGCAGCCACGCACAAAACTTTAGCGCGTCCTCATACAGCCCCATGTCTTGCAACACCAACGACAACGCGCACAGGGGAGGGGAGTCGCGAGGAAACTGATGATGATCGAAGTTATTCAATTCGGCATCGTGCTGACCTCCGACATCAACAACGCACGTCGCCGCATCGGAAAGATCTTCATCCGTTGGCTCCCGTCGTTGAATTGGAACACCATGCAAATGAGCCAACAAACTACATGCGAGAAAGTCGTCTTTGTGAGCACCGCCCGGGTGGGTCACTATCAGTTGGATCGTCATGGACACCAAATTAGTTTTGCGTGGAATCGAATTCCCAAAGCATACCCGTAAAACGTTTTTGCGGGCAGCCGACACCAATTAGCGACCAAACTTGTTATTCATTCTTATTCGAAGGGATGACTTGCAACGAAGAACCAACAAGATCAGCTTCTTCCAATTCAATTTCGCTGCCCTCCGATTCAGTTACCCATATTTGATTGCCTTCGACACGTGAAACTTTTCTGGCCAACGTTTCCTTGCCGCGTTTGAAAACGACTACTTGCCCAGAATCAACTTTGAAAACTGGCGAACTCGGCTTCATAACCAGAATTTGATCGCCCGCGTTGACTTGCGGAGCCAACGCGTCGTCGTCCACACTTACCACGGCAATCATAAAACCAAGCATTGTAATTCCTACGATGAGCATCAATCCAGCCAACACTCCCGGTATCCCACAACCCCAAGCGACCGCGGGTGGAACGCCCGCTGGAACGCTCTCCAGCGGCGAAGGTCGGATGCTCGACTGAAATTTTTCGGACGCCGTCAATCGAACGATCGCGAACATCGCCACACCCCACAATATTGCGAGGGTTGGTACCAACCAGAACATGACTTCTTCAAGGTCGAGAAAGTAGCTGGCGCTGATTGCGGTCGCATTGTTCGCGAAGTGAGCAAGCATCGCCGGAATGATCGAGCCTGTTCGCGCGACCAACCA
>CALLUY010000101.1 GCA_938010615.1 uncultured Pirellulaceae bacterium
GCCGGACCTTTGGTCCTAAAATAATCGGGGGAATCTAAGTCCCAGCCCGATGGGCTGGGCTAGGCAAGAAACGGGGCTTTGCCCCTAAACGCAAACACTGCAACTTCAAAACTCACGCTTCGGGTTAAGATTTGCGGAGACAAACCAAAACCATGCAATTTCCTATAACGGTGCGAGCGACCTCGTTGGAGCTGAGCCAAAACGTCACAGCCCAACATTTGCTAGTCGTTGATAATTTCCGCCGAGTATTGCGGTTCTATCCAAAGCTGCACTAGCCGATTTTCCCCGTATCCGCGAAACTAAACAGTAACGCAATTACGCACCACAAACCCGATGTCTCGACCTTCCCGCGGAGGTCAATTTTATCATGAAACGCCTGAAACTCCTTTTCGCCAGCTCGATCGGGAAAAAATTTGTCGCAGCGATCACTGGATTGATCATGTTCGGATTCTTGGTCGGGCACGCTGCCGGACACATGAAAATTTTCACAGGGGCCGACAGTGCGGGCATTCCCCACATTGATTCCTACGGACAGTTCCTGAAAGACTTCGGAGCGCCGGCACTTCCGCCGATGCTGGCACTGTGGGGAGCTCGACTGTTTCTGCTGGGGGCCGTTGTCCTCCACGTCGTGACGGTGATTTTGCTTAGCGATCAAAACAAGAAAGCTCGACCCGTCGGCTATGTCAAGAAGAAGCGTGCTATGGCTTCGCCGGCGGCGCTTTACATGATGGTAACGGGAACAGCGATTCTAGCGTTCATCGTGTTGCACATCCTGCACTTTACGACAGGCAGTCTTCCGTTGTTAGGAGAGCACGAACACGGTTATGTTTATAACAACATGATGAGCTCGTTCAGTATTTGGTGGGTTTCGTTGGCCTACATCATCATGATGGTCGTCATCGGATTTCACTTGTACCACGGCGTGTGGAGCCTGTTCCAAACGCTGGGCTTGGACAATCCAGATCGCAACATGTACTTGCGAGCGTTTGCAGTCCTTTTTGCGATCGGCGTTTCAGCGACGTTCATTTTGGTCCCACTTTCGTTTATGTCCGGCCAAATGCCCGAAGCTGCCGAATACTCTCACGAGCTGTTGTCAAAACACTAGCCGTTCGTAGTACCGCCTTCAGGCGGAATCAAAACTTGACACAATTCTGCCTAATTCCACTTGGGCGGAACTAAAACAAAACTCAACTTAAGAACTATCATGCTGAAGCTTGATGCACAACTTCCCGAAGGCCCTCTCGAAGACGCCTGGACAAATCACAAAAACAAGCTGCGGCTTGTCGGCCCAAAGAACCGCCCGAAGTACAAAGTGCTCGTCATTGGTTCGGGACTCTCTGGAGCTTCCGCGGCGGCGTCGATCGGAGCGATGGGCTATCAAGTTGAATGTTTCTGCTTTCAGGATTCTCCTCGCCGAGCTCACAGTATCGCGGCTCAGGGTGGAATCAACGCTTCGAAAAACTACCGCAACGATGGCGATTCGACTTGGCGTCTGTTCGTCGATACGCAAAAGGGCGGTGACTTTCGCGCGAGAGAAGAAAACGTTTATCGCCTTGCGGAGCTGAGTACTGCGATCATCGACCAAGCGGTTGCTCAAGGCGTTCCGTTTGCTCGTGAGTACGGCGGGAAGCTTGCCAATCGCTCGTTCGGCGGTGTTCTCGTTGAGCGGACTTTCTACTGTCGCGGTGAAACAGGGCAGCAACTTTTGCTCGGTGCTTACTCGGCGTTGGAAGAGCAAATCGCTGCCAAAACCGTCAAAATGCATACTCGGACGGAGATCATGGACTACGTGATCGTCGACGGAAAAGTCCGCGGGGTGATCACGCGAAACCTCGTCACTGGTGAGCTCAAGCGACACGTCGCCGACGCCGTTGTTCTGGCGACAGGCGGATACGGCAACGTTTATTACTTGTCGACCAACGCCAAAAACTGCAACGTTTCGGCGTTGATGCGAGCCTATCGACGCGGAGCTGGTTTCGCGAACCCTTGCTTCACACAGATTCATCCGACTTCGATTCCGGCTTCGGGCGACTATCAGTCGAAGCTGACTCTGATGAGCGAATCGCTGCGTAACGACGGTCGAATCTGGGTGCCGCGTGACAAAGACGAAAAACGTGCCCCGACTGACATTCCCGAAGAAGAACGTTACTACTATTTGGAAGAGCGTTACCCTCGCTACGGCAACCTCGTTCCTCGCGATGTGGCCGCCCGCAACGCGAAAGACGTCTGCGACGAGGGCTTGGGCGTGGGGCCAACTGGCTACGGCGTTTACCTCGACTTCGGTGCGGCGATCGAAGAAAAAGGCGTCGACGCGGTCAAATCAAAGTACGCCAACCTGTTTGAGATGTACCATCGGATCACCGATGACGATCCAACGAAGACGCCGATGCGGATTTTCCCCGCGGTCCATTACACGATGGGCGGACTGTGGGTCGACTACAACTTGATGACGACGATCCCAGGCATGTTTGCCGTGGGCGAAGCAAACTTCGCCGACCACGGAGCGAACCGTCTGGGCGCCAGTTCGTTGATGCAGTGCTTGGCAGATGGTTACTTCATCATTCCGGTCACGATTGGAAACTACCTCAGCGGTCATGAAAAAGATAACTTGACGACCGAAGATGCTCACTTCGACAAAGTTGAGGCCGAAGTCAAAGAAGGCATCGACAAATTGTTGGCGATCAAAGGGAAACGTTCGACGAACTCGATCCATCGGGAGCTTGGCCAAATCATGTGGGAACACTGTGGCATCTCCCGCAACGAAAAGTCACTAAAAGAAGGGCTCACGAAGATCCCTGAACTCCGGAAGGACTTTTGGAGCAACGTCAGCGTCTTGGGCGAAAACGAATCCGTTAACCAATCGCTCGAACATGCCGGACGTGTTGCTGACTTCTTGGACTACGGTGAGCTGATGTGTCACGACGCTTTGACTCGCGACGAATCTTGCGGCTGTCATCTTCGCGAAGAACACCAAACACCTGAAGGCGAAGCCAAACGCAACGACGAAAAATTTGCCTTTACCTCTGTCTTTGAATACAAGGGCGAAGGAAAAGAACCTGAACTCAATAAAGAACCTCTCAATTTCGAAGCCTTGCCACTGATGACGAGGAACTACAAGTCATGAAAATTAAATTACACGTTTGGCGTCAGAAGGACGCAGAGTCTAAGGGCAAAATGGAGAAGTACGATTTGGACGGACTTAGTCCAGACATGTCGTTTCTCGAAATGATGGACATGCTCAATGAGAAGTTGATTGCTAACGGCGAAGAAGGCGTTGCTTTTGATCACGATTGCCGCGAAGGCGTTTGCGGTATGTGCTCGATGGTCGTCAACGGTGAAGCTCACGGGCCGAAGCGCGAGACAACGACTTGCCAACTTTATATGCGACATTTCGAAGATGGAGCCGAAGTTTATGTCGAGCCTTGGCGAAGTGCGGCGTTTCCGATCGTTCGCGACCTGATGGTGGATCGCAGCGCCTTCGATCGCATTATCCAGGCCGGTGGATTCATCAGCAATCACTCGGGCCCCAAGCCAGAACCGAACTCGATTCCGATCGAGCCGGGCGTTGCCGAAACGGCGCTCGACGCGGCCAGCTGCATCGGTTGTGGAGCTTGTGTGGCGGCGTGTCCAAACGGTTCGGCCATGCTGTTCACCGCAGCGAAGGTTTCACACCTTGGTATGATGCCCCAAGGGCAAACCGAGCGATACGAGCGCGTCAAAGACATGACGGCTCAGATGGAAGAAGAAGGTTTCGGTTCATGCCGCAACTACGCCGAGTGTGAAGCACAGTGCCCCAAAGGCATCAGCATCGCATTCATCGGTCGCATGAACAGTGACTATTTGAAAGCTTCTCTCATCGAGCCCGTGGATCGTCGCGGCAAGATGAAGGCTCAGTAAGCAGTTTCATTGCGTCATGCTCGTAGTTAACGCCTTTAGGCTTGTCTCGAGCTGACGATGCTACTCATTCAAAATTTCGTCCAACCAAGAAGTATCATCCCGAAGTTCCTTTCGTTTCCGATCACGGAATTCGCGAAACGGCTTCGGAACCAACGTTTCGGTCTCTGACGGCAGGATAATATCCGCGTCAATGCTTGGAAACTTCTTTCGCAATTTTACAAGGTACTGGTCGTTCAACGATTTGTCGTTCTCGTTGTTGACGATCACAAGACGTTTCAAATTCTTTAGATTTAAAATTTCACGATACGTCGTGTTGTCTGGTTTGCCAAAAAATGTGATCGACTCAAGCGTCTGGCAGGCATCGAATCCGATTGGACCAGTCACCTTCCGCAAGACTGACGGAATCTGGAGGTTCTTCAGGGAGGGCAACTGATTCAGGAACGAAAGATCTTCTGGCACGAAGCCGATCTCAAAGTAGAGCTCTTCCAGATTCGTCATCGACCTCAAGGAGGAAAGATCCGTCGGGATTCCATTTCCCGTTCCAGTCGACATACCCTCGACCCACGCTGGATCAAAACTGAGAACTCTTACGTTTTCCAATCCTTTAAATTGAATTCCACTGCACAAGGGCAGATAAACCGAGTGGCTCGTTTGGTCAGGATTGAGCTGATAGCTCAAACCAATTTCTTTGGCGAATTCGTCGACCGGAAAATTGGAAATGCGCAAAAAGTGTTCTAAAGGATAGCCGCCATAATCACCTCGCAACAACATCAACTTCCAAGCGATTGCCGGATCGCTGGCTACAGCTCCTGTGAGCGTTAATTTCATGTCGGTATTGAGAATCAAATTCCTGTCGATTGGCTTTGGCTCCCCATCTGAGTCGCTTACATCCTGAAAGTGCACTCGTTTTAAAGACTGTGTTTCGGATGGAAGTTTAAAACCTTCTGCCCAGCCTCCATACAGATACACGGATCCAAATTGCGCCAACTCTTCGATCATCGGCCAATCCTCATCACCCACGGGTGAGTAAACCATGGTGTGCAACATTTGTTGTTCGCACTTGGCGGCATCGAAAAATTTCTGGATCGCTCCCGGTTCAGCATTTTGAAATAGGATCGAATTGACGACGCTTGAGTCAATTTCCGTTCCGTCATCAACAACAGAAAAATCGCCCCTGATCGTCATCCAAGATCCAGCCGAAAGGAGATCAGACAACTGGGACTGGGAAACTTTACAATCACTCAGCACCAGCACCATGCCACTTTCGCCCAACATGCTCGTATCAAATTTGGGCGTTAAGTTGCATAGCTCCACGCAGCGACCCGGCCACGTTAGCACGGTTTTGACAAGATCCTTTGGCGCATCTTCATCGAACTGCACACGCCAAACCGCTCCACCGATCGAAGGATCCGTGATCAGCGTAATCCGACCTCCCGATGCACGGTACACGGCAGCAGACTCTCTGGCATTTGCAACTTGTTGTGACAGCGTCACGTTGCCTTGCGGCGTGGCAAGCACACTAATATCGAAATAGGAGGAGAACCCAAACGCAGCCATCATTAACCCGACAGAAAGGATCGAGAAGAACGTCGGACGTGAACCAACAAATCGGTCACTGGTTACTACTTGCTCTTTCGTATTGGCTTGGACGCCTCCGATTCCAATTATCGTAAGAAAAAACACGGCAGCTGCAATCAAAACGACCACGCCATCGCCAGAACTGGCGTTGGGAATCAGTTGCGTTAGAAACGGCAAACCCGCGAACAAGAACAAAAGCAGCGAAATAACTTTCTGAAGTGGAATCCCTTTGAGCACAAAACTTCTGGGAAACCAAAACAGCAAAACCAACCACGCGGACACGTATCCCAAAATCGCGGCTGTAATTTCAGACACAGAATTTGTGAGCTCATCACTCGTTCGACCATCAGTACCCATAAGTAGTCGGCTAACGATGGCTAGTAAAAACATTACAGAGGCTACGCCGATCAACATACCTGTTCGGTCTGCACGAAATCTCTTAACCATCTTCGCAAGCGGCGACTTTGCAGATCCACACGCGCGGCAAATGACAAGGTTCACCACCCAGACCGCGCAAGCAGCGGCGATTGCGTTCCGCAAATGGATCAAAGAACCCCACAAGAATCCATCGACATCGAAACCCTGCAACTGTCCGGCCTGAAGACCGAACTGCATACTCTTTTTGGCAGCAACATAGTCTGAGTTGACGAAATACCAACCAACAACACAGCCTACGCTGGCGATCGAAGACACAATCAACACCAACGTTCGTCGCCTCGAATTGGATTTCCAACATTGGGTCGCGGCGACCGCAATCCAAGTGCCAAACGCGACGAGAATCACGATTCCAGATTCCACGGGAACCTGCCCTTGGGGCATCGACGGGAGAACCGCAATGCTGAACAGGACGACCAACCATTGGACCGCGACCACAAAACAACAAGCGTCGAATCGGCTTGGTTGAAACCAACGTTTGAGAAATTGAAACATCTTCGAATTATCGCAGGTTTCCAACGCTGATGCCAGCTTTGGACTTTGTAAGGCTCAATACCGCTTCAACAGTTGCTCCGGATCAGCGCCCAAACGATATCGCGTTGCCAGAGTCCAATTGCGAATCGTCTGGCGCAGTGGGCCAACTTTCTCCCAGCGTCGTGCGCTAACGTGAATCGGACCCGGAAGAATCTTGAGGTCGCCCAACGTCGAAATCTGGCGGGCAAACTCAAAGTCTTCCATCAACGATATTTGCGGAATGCCGCCGACGGTATCGTAAAGCTTGCGGCTTGCGAAAACGCCCTGATCTCCGTACGGCAACTTCTGATATTTGGCACGCCAGAAGTTTCCTTTCTCGAGCAAACGATACACATAGCGAGGATCGTCGATGCATTGTTCGAAGCAGCCGCAAAAGGTTGCCTTCTCCGCCACCGATAACGATTCCCAAACCTTCAGAATCTGAGACCTTGCTTTCGCCGGCAACCAAGTATCAGCATGTAGAAAAAGAATAATCTCCCCTTTTGCCAATTTCGCGCCAGCATGCAATTGCTGGCCACGGCCTCGAGAAGTGTGACAGACAATACAATCGAGTCGCTCAAGGATTCCGAGCGTACCGTCGGTGCTGCCGCCGTCGGCGATGATCACTTCGTCTGCAACATCACAGGCAAGGGAAACTGCCTGTTCGATGTTGGACGCTTCATCGAGTACCGGAATGACGATCGAAATGGACACGGACAATGTGATGCCTGTTGTCTGAAAAAAAATAACCCGAAACGCAAGCGAGTTTGGACCGCGGCGATGGCGATGTCAAATTCTCGCTTCCGTTCCGGGTTAACCGAAACGCCAGGAATCGACCTGGTGTGAGTGAAGTGCTATTTCTTCTCTGTATTTTCTTCGTCGTTGCTGGCCAAACGATAAGTTCCTGCTTTGGCAACGAACGATTCAACGGTCGCAACCGACTGAACACCTTTGAGGTATCGACGCAACCATTTACCACCGCTCTTTTCGAACATGATGATTTGCGGCAAACCTCGATCCCCGATCAACTGGTTGGCCAGCTCAGGCTGTTTGTCGTAGTCCATCATGGCGAAATGGAATTTATTGAACGAATCCCGATTCATCAATTGTGGCAACGTTGTCGCTTTCATTTGGCGACATGGAGGACACCAATCAGCGGTTACCATGACCAACAGGGGCTTGTCACCTGCTTGAGCTTTTGCGTATGCCTGTTTGTACGTCAGCGTCTCTTTCGACACTTCATTGTATTGGGAGAATGACTGTTGAGCCTGAGCCGCCGAAGTCGTTAGAGCCAAAACCATCCCAATGGCCAAAAGAGTTTTCATATCGCAATCCTTGAACTTTTTCCCACGGGTCAAACGCCATCCGACCCCTGATAGCTGATATCGTCAAAGGTGCTGCCAGATTCCTGGATTGTGGAATTCTTTTCGCTTTGAGTACTGAGCCCAATAATTCAAGTCAGTAAAAGCTTGATGCTTGAAGCGATTACAAGTCGATCCAACACGGCAGCACGAAATTAGCTCCGCACTGGCGGACCGCCAGCCGATTCAATCGTCAATTTCTGATCTACAACCGAAAGGACGAGCGTTGCATTTGAAAAGTCCGGCTGCTGAGCAAGGATTCGAGCGATACGAACACTGACTTCCTGTTCGATTGTTCGTTGCAGCGGACGAGCTCCAAGTTTCTGACTGTAACCTTGGTCCACAAGATGCTCAATCACTTCAGCGTCCCACTCGAGTTTCAGCTTTCGGCTGCTGAAACCTTCTCGTTGGGACATCGCTCGCAGCTCAAGTTCAGCGATTTGGCAGACCGACTCGGGCGACAAAGAAGAGAAGGAAACGACTCGATCGATTCGATTGAAGAATTCTGGCCGAAAGAACTTTCGCACGCCAGCTTCAAACCCTGAATCATTGTCAGCCTGAAAGCCAACCGCCTCCTTCGTCTGCACGCCCAAATTCGAAGTCATAATAATGATCGCGCTACGGAAGTCGGTCACGCGTCCCCATTTGTCAGTCAGACGCCCTTCATCCATAACACCCATCAACACATCGAACACTTCCGAAGATGCCTTTTCGATTTCGTCGAACAACACGATTGAAAACGGCTGCTGACGAAGCCGCTTGACCAGCTCTCCAGGCTGGCCGTTGCTTTGTATCGTCAATCGTTGCGCTGCTCCCGGACCTGAGAATTCACTCATGTCCAATCGCACAAGCCGTTCGCGGACGATCGCATTTTTTTCTTGTTCATTGGAGCAACTCGCATTGCCGAACATAAAACGTGTCAGGGCTTTGACCGTTTCCGTTTTTCCAACCCCCGTCGGACCACAGAACAACATGACTCCGATTGGTCGGCTCGGATCATTTAGGCCAGCTTTGAACGTTGCAATAACATCCGTCAAACTCTTGCACGGAGCTGGCTGTCCAATAATTCGATCCGCGAACCAGTCGCGAATGTCTTCGACCCGAAGGCTCACTTTGTCGCGAATCAACGACTCGGGCAATCCAGTCAAATCGACAAACGCTGACACGACTCGATCCTGATCGATCTTTGGCAATCGATCCCGTTTCGCCGTTTCGAAAAGACCTTTCCAGAAACCGACGCACTTGCCCGGAAACGTATCGTATGGCATGAATCGCTTGAACAATCTTTGGCAAAGCGGAGCTGCTTCGACTTCGAATTCGATTCTGTGATTGCGAGTGTACTCGTGACCGAGATTGTCCAGCAGGTTTTGAGCTTTGTCTTCCGCCATCGGTTGCACTTCGAAAATCTCAAACAGGTTTTCGAAACCGGGCAACAACAAACGACACTGATCAAATTCTTCACGAGTCGCTTCGATCACGACGCGAAGTTCACGATTTTGAATGAATGGTGCCAGAAACGAAGCGATACTTGCAGATGCGTCTTCACCGCCGCCCAAACGGCAGAGTGAATCGAGACGCTCGAAACACAAAATTCCTTGGAACTCAGCAAGCTCTTCAATGACGCTCTCCATCCGCTCTTCCCACTCGCCGAGGTATCGCATACCAGCGACGATCCGGTCGGCACTGCACATCCAAACGGCCGGCGTTCTGGACTTGATCGATTCTGTTTCGGATTCAGGATTCTTTTTCGCGAAATCGCGGCGCGCGGCATGCAAGTTACGAGCAGCCGCTGCCAAAATCGTTGACTTACCAACGCCTCGCGGACCAACGATCAGCGTATTACCGCGCTCCTGTCGCAAGCGACGATGCATGTAGCCAACTTCAGCATCACGGTTGATCGGAGCTGCAAATTGCTTTTTTGAGTGACGTCCAGTCAGAGGATTGGCGACGGTTTCTAGGTTATCGCAATCGCACGTCCATTGCGTGTCCTTTCTTTCTCCGAGCTTCACGTTGATCGTATCCACCATCAGGTCGCTTGCTGGCAAACACGCAGCAAGCGTCGATTGGGCACATCCGTTGAGCTTGGACTGGATCTCTTCGCGAGCGATTTCACGAAAGTCAGTTTCCGAATCACAATGAAATGAAAGTTCCAGTGTGGGAGCATTACAAACGATCGTTCCATCCTCACGTTTGCCCCAAACACACGGGACCGTCACATAAGTTTGCTCGCTCGAAAGATGCCGTCGCTCTAGAAACTTTTCGGACGTGCGAATCGCGACTTTGATCAACTCAATTTGGGGCTCATCAAAGTCCGCTTCGCTAACGAATGTGTTTTCTGAATGCCAAAGCAACGCCGACTTGATTTGTTGGATGCACTTTTTAAGATCACGATCGGCCGCGCAAACCGATTCGCCACTAACGGTGTGTGCGTAGTACGTATCCTGTGCGTCCTTCCACCAGACGATTGGGAATTTTTGGTATGTCATTAGTTCCCTTTCTGGTTGAATTCATGAGGCAACGGCAAGCCGCTTTGGATCAACCTCAATAGCCGTTCACCCTGCGAACTTCTTGAACTCGTTTGCCCGGTGCGAAAATCGAAGGAAGTATTACCCCAGAACCGAAGCACTTTGTGCGGCTTATCAGATTCAATCGCTTCACAGGAAAAGGATTCTACTTGCGAATCAATCGACATGATCGCGTCCTTGAGCACTTGGAAATCAGGATCATCGACGGCAACGAATCCGGTCTCATCGAGCCTTAGCTTGCCGTCCGTCTGACAGTCGATGCTATAGCCAGTTTCATTTGGAAGCGTCGCCGACACACAGCTTCCCGCTACGTGCATCAGTCGTACCGAACGCCCACCGATGTTGACATCCCTGCAACGCCAGTCGAACCCCATTTTTCGAAATGCCAATTCGTGATAGCCATAATTAAGCGTCTCCGCCTCCGGGAAGCGGCTATCATCTACGCCATTGGTAAATTTAGAATCGCGAGAGCTTTTGAAAAACAGAATCGCCTCGGATTCGTTCGACTCCGCCATGGCCTGAAGAACTCGACAGGCACGGACGAGTTGATTAGCCAACGAGTCCGAGGATCCATCGTCCCCTAGGCCTCCAGCGTCACGCAAGAATTGATGGATATCACTGATCGAAGCAACGTCTTGCAGAAAGGTTCGCGATTGATTGCCGTGTTTTTCACGATCCGCCACCGAACGTCGAGACTGTCCGATCGGCATCGCCGGCAAGGGAGCGTCAGCTTTCGCATCGGCAGCGTCGCGAATGCGATTGATCGCCTGTTCAATCTGATTGGCGTCTTCAACGAGTGTAAAATAGCGTAGCAATTCCGGGCTCATTCCGCTTCCAGAAATTTCGCCGGGCGGACGTTCCGGAAAGTGCTCCGTGCGAACGCGATCAAGAAAGGCACTCGCCATCTCGGCGAGTTCTTCCAGCGAATCGTAGACAGGTTGATCAGTTGGCTCAACGTTCTCCAGTGGCAACACGTTGATCGAAAGCTCATCTGCAGCTTTCACATTTCCTTTTTTCTCGACCGAAATCAACGTTGGTGTTTCACTTCGAATCGCCGACAGTTCGGCAGCGACCGGATGCGTGAAGTGCTGTTCAATGGCTCGCTTGAGCCCACGAGCTCCCATCGCCTGATCGTATCCAACATCCACGATGTCAGAAATCAATGCCGCATCAACATTCAAGATGCAACGCCGTCGCATCAAACCCTCCCGCGACACGACTTGGCTCATCAGACGCTGCGCGATGGTCGCGATCTGTTCCCGATCAAGGTGATGGAACGGAACAACGCGGTCGATCCGATTGAAAAATTCTGGCCGAAAGAACTTCTCCGCCGCTGCAATATAGTGTCGCTGATCGTCGCCCGGAACAAAGCCAACCGTCTGGCCGGCTCGCTGAGCTCCGAGGTTCGATGTCATCACGATAACCGTATTGCCGAAGTCCGTTGTCCGGCCAATCGCATCGGTCAGTCGGCCTTCACCGATAACTTGCAACAACACGTCGAATACATCCGGATGAGCTTTCTCAATTTCGTCGAACAAGATGACGCTGTAGGGGCGATGCCGAATCGCGCTCGTTAGCAATCCTTCTGGTTGATCAAACGTGCCGACCAATCGTGCAGCACTGTAACCCGTTTTGAATTCGTTCAAATCAAACCGGACCATCTTCGATGCATCGTCGAAGAGATATTTAGCTAGCGCCTTCGCCGTTTCTGTTTTGCCAACACCCGTCGGTCCGGTGAACAACATCGTCATGATCGGCTTGCCTTCGGGTGAAAGGCGAGCTTTCTCTGTCATCACAAGATCAACGCAGGCACTAACGGCAGCCTTCTGCCCCACGATCATGCCTTCAAGTTCTTCGACGACATCCTTTCGATCGAGTGTTTTCTGATCGTCAACCATCGGCAATCGGATTCCACAAGTCGACGCCATCTCTTCGAGCACGTTGGTTCGACCAATCGGACGACGGTTAAACTTGACGCCAATCTGCTTCAAAAATCGCACTGCCTTGCCGGGAAAACGAAGTGATCCGCCATACTGTCGCTGGAGTTGAATCACAGTCGGCAACGCGTCCGGATCGAACCAGACTTTGTGCTGACTTTCAACGTTTCGACTGGTTTGAATACAAACCCGAAGCGTTTCGTCTTCGCTCATCTCGTCGACATGCATCACGTGAAACAGGTCGGCGAAACTCCTATCAAGGTTCAGCAACTGTTCGTAGCCTCCCGTCGTGCACTCGGCCAGAAATCGGACGCTGCGTTGCTGCAACGGTTTGCGAAGCAGATCAGCCACACAGAGGTTTGAGCAAGAACTTTTGCCGGCTCGAAAAAGTCCGATCAGATCGTCGAAGTACAGTATGTGCTTCTTTTCGGCTGCCGTTTTGAGAATCGCATGCACACGCTGCTCCCACTGCCCGACGTACGACATCCCAGAAATCAAACGCTGCGGAGCCAGCAACCAGACGTTCTTTTTGTTGGCATTGTTCTTTTGTTCTTTGCCTTTCTCGAGCGATTCTTGCTGCTGCTTTTCGACGCGGCGAGAGACGACTTCATGGATCAGTGTCGTTTTACCAACCAGCGAATCGCCAACCAACAGCACCGGTCGTTGGTCGGGCAGTTCCAGCAATCGCTGAAGCGCATCGGCTTCTTTGTCTCGCAGGTAGGCCCGGTCGAGGTCATCTGGATAGAGCCAATCGAGACATCGTCCCACACGCGGCAGTTCTGATTCCCCGCTGACCGTTTCACGCGTCCACATGGACGCCATCTTTTTCTCCATCTCGTCGCGAGATTCCTGGTTGATGTTGAGCGACACATCGATCGACGTCAGCCAACACTTGCTATCGATCGCATATCGCTCAGGCGAAACGAAGTCAGCACCATCCTCCTTCTGCCGTTCACGAAACCAAGCCGTCAGGACCTCCTGAGTTCGCGACTCAAGTTCACCTTTCCCGACTTCAAACCACAGGTCGGGAATCTCTGGGCAAAACGCAATCCGGCGTCCCAGCGACTCGAACCAGACGATGAAGAACTTGCAACTACTGCGAACTTTCTTCAGATCCAATTCGACTCGACAAGTCGTATGTTGCAGTGAAGCAGGATTGAATGCCAACGGAAGCAGGTTTTTCTGATTCCAACCTTTCCCAAATTCTTCGCTGCGTTTGCGCACATTGCGAGTCAACCGTTGTACGGCCCGTTGCAGAACGATGTTCTCTGAATTGTATCCAGACGCGAACAGCAACTGCGTGCGGTACACGGTCTTGCGGGAAGCGTCGCCTTTGACGACCTTCACAAAAACTGGCAGGGAAATATCCAAAGACTCTGTTTTACTCCATGAATTTGTTTAGATGATATTCAAGCGCTTTCTCGGCGCAACCGCGGACCATGTCGCCGATGTTCGCGAAGTCCAATTCTCTGACGTGCCCGAATCCAACATCCGCGACGACTTCACGTGGAATGTCGTAGACGCGTTGCTTGACCGCCAACTGATCGAAGGGACCGAGCGTCAGAATTTCATCAGAGATCCTATGCTCGGCAAGCTTTTCCCCAACCACTTCCACGAAAGCGTCACGCGTTTTAACGTTCCTGAATTGGTGGCGACCTGCCTCATAGCCAAACATCGGAAACGCGGCGGGACCGGTGACTTCCAACGCGACGCCAAGCAATGGACCATGCTTTTCATCAAAAAGTTCACCGATGGGCTTTCGGTACAGATCGGCTCGCCAAACATATCCCCCGTCTTCCGTTTGCATCCCGTACAACCTTTCGGACTTCTTGTTCAGCTCAATCTTTCGATCATATCGAAATATCGAATAGCAATTTGCGGCGAGGCCTTTCGATTTGGCAAACTCCAAATAGCCTTTGACCAATCCGCGTCGGATATCGTCATGCCGCGTCCAGATGAAAACAGCGGCACGATTCGCTGCACCGGAATGGAACAGGAAGTTCTTGAAAATCGCTTCTTTGACTTCCGCTTCAAGTTGGTTGTTCCGCTCCCAATTTTGTCCTTTGGATACATCCTGTTTCGCGTAATACTCCAGCAGACACTCTTCCTCGAATTGATTGCATTGATCAAAGAGCTTGTCCGCCATGTCGATATAGAAACGTTGGTTCTCGATTTGGGGCTCGCGTTCGAGGATCGCGGCTTGTAACGAGTTTACGAACGTTTGGTCCACGTTTTTCTTCTTCAGTAGTTTCCGGACCTTTCGATGGTCACGTTGGTTCGCCTGAATCAGACGAAACATTTCATTGCGAAGACCAACCATCACGTCACCTTTGCTCAACCGTTGAGCCTGTCGACGCACGTTTTGAATCTCTGTGATCAACTTTCGCGAAGATCGAATCTCGTTGCCGCCAGCCTCAACGCCCTTCGCTTCAATTCGTATCGTCTGCGATGAAGCTTCCTTATTGAGTGCCACATCAACGGCAACATTCTGCTCGCGAGAATAGTTGGCGAGCTTATCTGACAATGGAACGGTGACGCAATCGTGAATCAACCGTTGAATCGGACGCGCACCGTATCGAAGATCCATCGAACTCTGCGCCAGCCAACGAGCCACCTCTTCGTTGACGTTGAGCACGATAGGGCGATACCAGATCCCTTCGCGCTTTTTGAGTTTTTCAATTTCGCGAACAACGATTTTCTCTATCGTTTCCATCCGCAGGGGACGAAACGGAACAATGCGATCAAGACGATTGAACAGTTCAGGTCGCAGATTCTTCCTGACTTCATCGACAAAATGATCTTCGTAGCGACGATCGTTCGTGGCCTGATCCGATTCTGCGCCGCTGAATCCAAACGATACGGGCTTGAACTGCTCAGCACCCAAGTTGGAGGTAATCACGATGATCGTGGTTGAGAAATCGGTAGTCCGTCCCTGCCCATCGGTGAGCCGCCCTTCGCCGAGCACCTGCAACAATAGATCAAAGAAAGCAGGGTGAGCTTTTTCGAATTCATCAAACAGAACGACAGAAAAAGGATGCTGTTTGACTTTCCCTGTCAGCATTCCTTCCTTCTCTCCCGTGCCACCGATCAGGCGCTGGACACTAAGTTGATCCGCGAACTCGCTCATGTCGAACCTCAGCAAACGTCGCTGCGAACCAAACATGAACTCCGCCAGCGATTTCGCCATTTCAGTTTTGCCGACTCCCGTCGGGCCGATGAACATCAACGATGCGATCGGTTTTCCCGGCGGCGAGAGGCCAGATTTAATGGTCGCAATCAAGTTGGTGACGGTATCCACAGGAACCGGCTGTCCGATGACTCGCTCGCGAAACCAATCTTCCATTGCCGCGAGGTCCAGACGTTCATTTCGACTGAGCAAGAAAAATGGCAAGCCAGTTTGCACCGAAAATGCTCGTCCTACGAAATCGGCGTCGATCGCAACCTGATACTCCGGATCGCCGGACTGTTCGAAGTCATGCCACGCATCCTCAACCAGACGCTGCAAAAATTGAATCGGCCGGCCGGGGTTGGCCGAATAGGTCGCGTATCGTTGGTGCAGCCAGTAAACCGCATCGAGCGCCTCAGGATTTGCTGTGACGGCATGGTCATTGTTTGGCAGATTCCCCAACAGGTGGTTCAACACCGAACCGAAAATCTTCTTTTGCAGTTCGGAGTCTGGTCGCTCAACACGCATTGTCGTTAGCGATTCCAGTAGCTGCGGATCGCGTGCTTCAATGATGACCAGCTGTTCTGGAGTGCACTCGACGATGATCTGCAAGTTGCCTCGCTGCACATGAGTCTGCATCCACGAAGCGATGCTCTGCACTTGTCCCGATGACTTGCCAGTTTCCAGAAGTTCCAGCAAGTTTCCAACGTGAAGAATACCGTCGCGTTGTTTCAACTCTTCGGTGATCTTTTGGCAACGCTCCTGCCATTGGCCGAATCCACTCATGCCGGCCACAATCCGCGAACCGCTCGTTTCCCAAAATTCAAACGGCTCGAAACCAAACTGTTCCTTTCGCAACGCAAGCTCTTGAACCATCTTTGTTTTCCCGACACCCGTCGGACCGACCAGCAGCACGCTGTGTCGGTTTGGTTCGGCCAGCCACTGAGCCAGCTTTTCGATTCGGTCGTCAATATGGAAGGCGGGAATATCGCTTTGCGCTTTTTCCGTTTTGCGATTCTTTTTTGGCTTTCGATCAAGACGAATGGCGACTTCGGGTAGTTCGCGTTTTTCGTTTTCGTTCGGTTCCTCTTTGGCGACATCACGAGCCGACGGCAAACAGACTTCCAGATTCGATTCGACAACCTTGAACGGCCCGAAGTTCTGCAAGTAAGCCAAATGACGCACTCCAACGAGTCGACGTGTCCGCTGCAAACAACTTTTGATTTCTTTCCTGACTTGCCCAACGAATTTCGGATCGACTTTGCCTTGCTGGGTGACCGTCAGATCCAGCGACGGAACGTAGGCTCTGACCAGTTCGGCAGAATGCTGCCACGCAACGTAGCGCATCTCGAAGCGCACCGGATTGATCCAGCATCGCTTGGCAATTACTTTCTCGCTCGGTTCGAGTTCGATTGAAAGCGAATTCACGGCCAGTTCACTGGGCAAAACTCGCTTGGAAAAGTTTTCAAGATCGGTCGATTCGCTGATCTCAATCAAACGCTGATCAAACTGATCCGATTCGGCGTTGTCCGAAAGGCGGTTGATCTCAGGGTAGAGGAGAGCTCGCATCCAAACGAATTCGTCTCCAAGTTCTTGGCAAAGCTTGAAAATTTTGTGTTGGAATATGTGCATGGGGAAGAGGAGCATCCGTTCTCAGAAAGGTTCGCTGGACTGGAATCATGCCGCGAACAGTAGAGTAGAACGAATCGCCGATTCGATTGCAAAAACTGCCCAGATTGAGCCAACCCGTGACGACAGTTCTGTCATTCAGAGAGTTATGCAAGTTCATACTGGCAATCACAACCCGACGCGTGAGCGAGGTGCAGCTGGTACCTCGCTCACGCTTCGGGTTAGGATTCCCGCGGACAAACCAAAACCATGCAAAGCTAGGCTCCTGCCGTGCCTTCGGCACTCTGTGGCGGTTCACTAACCGTAACCATGGACTTGCGTCCATGGCTAATACATGTCGTCACTTCGTGACTGAAAGCGTGCAACTTCAGACTTGGACTCAAAAGCCCTTAATCACATTGATTTCTGCAATATCGGAAATGGGCTACTTGCGGGTTTCGAGTGTCCGTACAGAAGTCGCGGGCCCAGTTCGAAACCCTGAAGGTGCCTTCAATGACGATCCAAATTCGAATGGCAGCGTGTTGCCGAATCGAATTCGAAACGGTAGCAAATCAAAAACATTGACTGATCCTGATGCGTCGAAATCCATAAAGAATGCGTAGTTTACATCTCCAGAAGACGCACCGAAGGTTTGACGGAATGAAAGCAAGTCAAAGACGTTGATGGTTCTGTTTCCGTCAGAGTCACCGAAATAGACATAGAATCCGTCAGATTCCTCATCTCCAAATACAAAATCTTCGCTCATCGGAACTCCGCTGCGGGTAACCAGATCTGCCGTCAACGTAAGCTGATAGTTTCCGTCTTCCAGTGCGTTCTCTGAATTGCGGACCAGAGAATCGAATTGCACCGTAGCGATCGTTTGATCGTTGACCAGCTCCTGTGTGACGTTGATCGAGACGGGAGCAAAAGTCGCCGCTGTCGCCGTGCTTCGCTGCACAACCGAAACAGCTCCCGGGGCGAAGTCCACATCGCCATCAAGAGTAATCGTGATTGATTCAACAGCAGATCGTTGTTCTTCACCTACATTCAGCTCGACACCCGCCACTGTCGGCGGTGGAGAAATTTGAATACTGTCGATGGATGTGATCCAGCCACTGGCAGCGTTGGACGTTACTTCGCCGATTGTCCAGAACGTCGTATTGTCTTCAGGGTCGATGGCAATGTCAAAGTAATCTCCCCAACGTCCACTGGTCGCGAAATCGCCCGTCGCAAAAAGCACTGGTTCACTCATCATACCGGGAGGGTCAGTTGCCGTTCGACCAGAGATCGCAATACTCGCAGTCTCAGTCGGGCTACTGTGCGCCATGACCATCGCAGTATTCCCGGCGGCGTCTGTGTAGATCGCGGGGAAAAACGTGGAGACCGAATTTCCAGGATCGATTTCGCCACTTTGCACAAGCGTCGGCACACCGGATTGTGGCCAATTATTGGTCGCGATCTCGTACCACCTTGCAACGGCGGCGCTACCGCCACTTCCAGCAATTGTATGGGCGGCCCACAAACTGCCATCACGCCAAACGAGGTTATACAAACGAGGACCAATCGTATCCAACAAGTCACTAGTTCCGTTTCCGTTAGGAGCGTCACCTGCTGTGCTAAAACTTGGCACCGTCAGCTGAAATGTGTCGAAGGAAGGTGAGCCAAACGGATCCTGAAGCGCGATTACTTCCAAAGAGGAAAAGGTGTCATTACCGATAAAGAATGGAGCGGAATTATTGCCGAAAGTTTGAGCACACTGAACCGTAGCCGCACCTGCATTCTGAATGTCTGTGAATTGAGCAGGATCTCCGACCAGCAACGGTGCCTTATCAAACGATCGGAACAACACGCCACTAAAGAAGGGCCCTGTACCTGCGTTGCGAAACAAATTTCCCGTCACATAGATGCCGTTTTCATCAAAGCCCCATCCTGGATAGTCAAAAAAGTAAAAACCTTGTCCGATTTGAATCGTAGAAGGAGTGCGATAGCGAAACCAAATACCATTGGGGTCATCGTCATCCGAAACCGCAAGGTTGATAAAGGAATCCGTGCCAATTAGTTCAAGCGCAACAATGAAAAAACGATTGGCGGTATGGTCGTACATGACCTTCGGGTCAAATACAAAATCCTGAGCGTTCAGTTCCGCAAAAAAACCGGGATCACCGTTTCGCGAATTTAAGCGCTGTGTGAATGTCGCGGTCCCGTCTTTCGTATAAATTGCGATCGCCGAATTGACGACTTCGACGATATGGTTTGGACCGACGGCCAGTGACGGATCGGGAGGCGAAAACTCAGTTTGCTGAATGCCAGGAAAACTGGAAATAGGACCAACTCGTCCAAACTCCATGAGACCTCCAACGGGCATCTCATTGGGAATCCCCGGAGCAAGCGGCACACTGATCTCACCTTCCTCATCATCGCCAGTGCCGACAATTTCCCCTCGAAACGCGCCTTTTATTCCGATCGGATCTTCAAAGCTTCGCGTATCAATAATGGTGGCTTCGGTTGTGCCCCGAGCAAATCCTTCCGGGACATTCAAGTCGATAAAATTTTTAATCTTGTCAACACGCACTCGATCTCGATCTCGAACCCCATCGATCTTCTGCGGCATCGATGGTTGCGGCGATGACACAAGACTGTCACTGCTCGAATCTTCTGCGGTTGTCTGCGGTTGCGAATTCGTACAACCCACCAACAGGGCCAACAAACTCAATCCCAAAAAATATCGAACCATAATCAGAATTCCTAAACGTTATTGTGTTGCAAGCGTCAGCCATTTTTGCGTGAGTGCGACACACTATCGTAATCCCATTTGAGTCTACGGTCCAGCAAAACCTGCAGGGCAACGGTTCGAGCATATTTTGCGTCTTCCGAGCCCCTTGTTTTTCAGGTTGGAATCCGTGACGACAGCTTCCTCCCATTTGTTTACAATTTTGGCTGAGCGGCTCGACGAGGTCGCGTCCCTGCTTCCAATCCCACCGCCATCCATGAGTTCATCAGCTAATTCCGCTGATCTCCCGGTTTCGAATACGGCTCAACCAAGCCGCGCAAAGGGCAAGAAACCAGACTTCAAGGGCTTCGGCATGTTTGGTGGAGTGTTCACTCCCTGCACGCTGACGATCCTTGGCGTGATCATGTTCTTGCGATTCGGCTACGTCGTTGGAAACGCGGGGTTCGTGTGGGCGCTGGTGATTCTGCTGAGCGCGAAAGTCATCACAACTTTGACGACGCTTTCGCTGTCAGCCGTTGCGACAAACACAAAAGTGCAGGGCGGAGGAGCCTACTTTCTGATCAGCCGCTCTCTGGGAGCCGAATTTGGAGGCGCGATTGGCATCGTCTTCTTCTTGGCTCAGGCGATTTCCGTTTCCATGTACGTGATCGGTTTCACGGAAGTCTTGCACGCGATGATCGGCGACGCAATCGGCTTCAAACTATTGGCTCTGCTGACGAACGCGGTTGTTTTCGCATGCGTCTACATTGGCGCTGGATGGACGATCAAGGTTCAGTATTTCATTCTTGCAACGCTTGTCCTTTCTCTGTTCTCGTTCTTTCTCGGTGGCGTGGAACAGTTTCAGTGGAATCACTTCGCAGAGAACTGGAATTCGCACTACCTCGTTGAAGATGGAGTGCAGAAGGAATCTCTGTTCACGATGTTCGCTCTGTTCTTCCCAGCCGTTACTGGAATCATGGCCGGTGCAAACATGTCTGGAGACTTACGCAACCCCAGCCGCAGTATCCCAGCTGGCACGCTTTGGGCGATCGTCGCAACCGCGATTGTTTACGCCGTGATGGCGATTTTTCTCGCCGGTTGCCGTCCCGCTGAAACGCTAATCGCCGACTACGAAGTCGTTGGCAGCATCGCCAGATGGCCGGTGTTGATCACGGCAGGAGTTTTCGCCGCCACGCTTTCGAGTGCCCTTGGCAGCATGATGGGGGCTCCACGGATTCTCCAAGCATTGGCGAAGGACAAAATTTTTCCTCGCCTTAAACTGTTCGGAGCCGGAAGCGGCGAAAACAACGAACCGCGTCGCGCGGTGATTCTGACGTTTCTCATTTCCAGCCTTTGCATCATCGCGGCGGACCTAAATACGATCGCACCGTTGATCACGATGGCGTTCATGATCACTTACGGCACCATCAACATCGCGACGTTCTACGAAGGCATCACGAAGAACCCAAGCTATCGACCAACCTTTCGATACAGCCATTGGATCACATCGTTGTTAGGTGCCATCGGTTGCATCACGGTCATGTTGTTGATGAATCCATTGTGGGCTGTTCTGTCGGGCCTCATCATGGTCGGAATATATTTTTTCATCTATCGCAAGCAGGTCGAAAGCCAGTTCGGCGACCTCAGTAGTGGATTGCTCTTTGAGCGAACAAGGAAAAACCTTCTGAAGCTTGAACGGACTCTCTATCACCCCAAGAACTGGCGTCCCATCATTCTCACGATGAGTGGCGGAGGAAGTAACCGTCTCAACCTCTCCATGTTTGGCTATTGGCTCACCCGCGGTAACGGCATCCTCAACATTGGCCAGGTGATTAGCGGCAACGTTGAGGAACTCACGGATCGAATCTCGAATCAGGAACAGCTGCTTGAAAAATTTATCGTCGATGAGGACCTCGACGCTTTCCCGAACATCGTTGCAGCGCCGAACCTTTCCGACGGCATCGAGTATCTCGTGCAGTGTAGTGGGCTTGGTGCGTTACGACCGAACACTCTATTGATTGGCTGGCCGGGCGAAATTGAGAAAGCGGCACCGTTGGTATCGACATTGCGAACCGTTCAGCGACTTCGCAGGAACGTGGTCATCGCGCGCCTCGAACCGACCGAAGAACCGAAAACAGTTCCCAAGGGAACGATCGACGTTTGGTGGCGTGGTCGCAAGAATGGCGAACTGATGCTGTTGTTTGCTCACTTGCTCAAAAAGAATCCGAAATGGCGAAACAGAAAAATTCGATTGATGCGCGTCGTCTCATCTGAGGAAGCCAAAACGGAAGTGCTGAAACACCTAAACGGACTGGCAGACGAGTCACGAATCGAGATCGACGCTGAAGTTTTCGTTTCGGATCAACCTCACCATGTAATCGGAAAAAAGTCGAAAGACTCCGCGGTCACAATTTTGGGGTTCGAATTGCCTGAATCCGGAAAGGAAGACAAGTTCTTCGTTCAGATTGAGCGATTGGTGGAGCGACTACCGCGAGTTCTGTTAGTTAGCAGCATTGGGAATGTGAAGCTCGAGTCGTAAGCCATTGCCTGCCTGATAGCCGGAGTAGCATGACTTCGCCGTCGCCAGTCTTTTTAAGAACGATACTTAATCAGCTCAACCGAATTGCCACACTTGTTGTAGTTGCACTCATCGACGAACGCTTTGATCAACATCACGCCGCGTCCGCTGGTCTTATCGAGATTCTGTTCCGCGGTTGGATCAGGAACGTCATCGGGGCAGAATCCCAATCCTTGATCGGTGATTTTTGCGTAGAAGCGATCCTTCGCAAGGCGAATCGAAACGCAAACTTTCTTCTCATGATCTTCTTCATTGCCGTGCTTGATTCCGTTCATGATGGCTTCTTCCATCGCCATCCGAATCGCGAACATGTCGTCCTTACCCCAACCATCGAGCCGCAGCATTTCCAGTAGCTCGCGCAACAATTCCGCGCAGTGATTAGGGTCACTGTTCAAACTGCGTTCAATTTCCTGCGGTTTGCTCATTCGGCGCAAGTTGGCTTCGAGACTACTGGCTGAGTGCTTGAATTGATTCGACCTGTTCCTGATCAATCTCAAACATCTGATCAAGACTGGTGTAGCTGAACAGATCGCGGACTTCAGGCCGCAAGTTGCACAAACGCAGCTTTCCGCCTTTAGCGCGAATCTGTTTCTCGAGCACAATCAATTTGTTGATCGCGGCACTCGAAAAGAAACTCACGTTGTCAAAATTGATCAACAGTCGTTCGTTCTCATCGTCGGCAATGAGCTCAAGTAGTTCCTTGCCCATCTGTTCGATCCGGGAAGGATCCATCACTTTTTTGTCGCGAAACTTCACGACAGCAACTTCATCCACTTGCCCCAGCTCGAGACACTCCAAGTTTTCGCTCATTTTTCATTCCGCAATATTCAAACGCTAATCTCCACCCATCATAAACGCGTTGCAATTCAGGTCAAAGGATGTATCTCTGCAATTGCTGAAGTGTTCCCGATCAAAATTAGCGCATAAAAAAACACTAGCTGAAACATAGCGAATGATCGACCAGAACCCGTCCGCTTCGCTTCAAACTAGTGTTTTTTTGTTTTGGTAGGCCTACTGGCCAGTGTTGATTTGGAAAATGAACTAAACAGGCATCTTCTATTTTCGAATGGTGATGCCGTTGAGAAAGAAAACTGCTCCTAAAAACATGACCGGCCATCCGATCCATCCTGGTGGGCGAATAACGCGATTGACTTGGGGAACAGGTGCGGCGGCAACGGGAAACGCATTGGGAGCGTTCGCGGCATAGCCGGTCTGAACGAACGGCGTGCCGTTCTGGTTGACATTGAGGACGTTGTTTTCAATAGGTGGGATATCTGAGAATTTATCAGAGACAAAGTTCGCCATACGCGGAGTCAACACGTAACTATCGATGACATTCAATTGGATTCCAAAGAACACGAGCAAAAATCCGAGCGTAGTCACGACCGTTCGGTTCATTAGTGCTGTTTTCCGTATGGGAGAGAGTTGCAGAATTCGAGTAAAATTGATGTGGCAAATTTGCCTGAATCAAGACCCGATTCCGTTTGTTTCAATCACGTTGCTGCAATGGTTATCGAACAGGAGTGACAGCAACTTGAGCTTCACATTCACCGGTTCGAATTGTTCCGGACAGTGACGATTACGTCATCGTTTACAGTTTCGGTAAGGTTTAACAGCTGCAACGAAAGTGGCGGCGAAGTATTCGATCAAATCGGTTATCCTCTTAGGTGTCTCACTGAGCTCTTCCATAAGTTAGCTACTTGATGAATGAATCGTCCAAAGTGTCCAACGCTTCCGAAACTACGACGGATGTTACACCAGAATCCAGCGGCGTTTGGTCACCGAGTTTTCAAGGTCTGTTGTGGACGAATTGGCTTACCGCGATCAATGACAACATTTTCCGTTGGTTCGTTATCGGCGTGGGAAAGACGTTCGTCGCACCGCAGTATCACGGCCGCATCCTGATGTTCGGCACCGTCTGTTTTGTCTTGCCCTACATTCTGTTTGCGTCGCCGGCTGGTTGGCTGGCAGATCGATTTCAGAAACGGAACGTGATCGTCGCCTGCAAAGTTGCAGAGATTGTTGTGATGACGCTAGGCGTGATCTCGCTGCTGTGTGGCAGCCTATATATGTTGATGTTCACCGTCGCTTTGATGGGAGCCCAAAGTGCGCTCTTTGCGCCCTCAAAGATTGGAACGATTCCCGAATTGCTTTCGGAAGAAGAAATCTCCAAAGGTAACGGCATCTTCGCATTGGCGACGTTGTCCGCCGTCGTGATCGGCATGGGATTGGGTAACAAGCTGGCCGACGTCGCAGGCGTTCGCGGCGAGAGCTACATTTGGCTCACTGCGTTGACATTGGTTGGCGTCGCCGTCGTCGGAACACTAATCAGTTTTCTGATTCGACCCCGTGCCGCCGCCAACCCAACCGCCATCTTCCCGAAAAACTTTCTGCTGGAAACGTGGAAGGACATTGTCGCGTTGACGAAGCGAGGCCCGCTATTTCGTGTCGCGTTGGGAACCGTGTTCTTTCTGGCGATCGCCGGATTGGCTCAACTAAACATTGACGCCTTTGCTGACGAAAGCGGAAGCATTAACGAAAGCGAAAAATTTCCGCTGCTGGTTTCCCTCGTGCTGGGGCTTGGCGTCGGTAGCGTTGTTGCCGGATTGGCGTCGGGAAAGCGAATCGAATTGGGCCTCGTTCCGATCGGAGCCTTCGGCATGTTCGTGTTCATGGTCGCTCTGGCGTTTTCACCGGAGAATTTCATCACCGGATCGCTTTCGAGCGGCGGACAGATACTTGCCTGCATTCTTTTGGCCGGCCTTGGAATCAGCGCCGGATTCTTTGACGTGCCGCTCAATTCGTACTTACAGCACAAGAGCCCGGTGGCGGAACGTGGTCGAATTTTATCGGCGACTAACTGCCTGATGTTTGCTGGAATCGCCGTCTTCTCCTTTGGACTCGACGCGATGCGAACCGCCTCCCACGAAACAACCACTTCGGGAATGGAAACCTCTGCTCTGGCTCAGTCGGTGACCGAAGAGCAAAAGAAAACGATCGCGACGGCGATCGCTGCAATCAATGAAACGACTGATTCAGAAACGGATTTGGTCCAACGGCTAAGCAAACTAAATCCAATCCCGAATTCTGAACCCGAAGCAAGACTCTACGCCACCAATGAGCTGATCTATCACAACGCGAAAGCTCGGCTCGAAGATAATCAAACGGTCATCGCCAGCGACTATGCCGGACTGTTTAATGAAGACGAACCCAACGAAAGACGAAACCTCAAAAGCATTCTGCTTCGAGCCTCGAAACTGCCACTGTTTTCGTCACGGCAAATCTTCCTGTTGATGGGGCTCGGTACGATTCCCGTTTTCTTGTTCACGCTGTGGCGATTGTCACGTGAAGCGATGCGATTGATTTGGGTCTTTATGCTCAAATGCCTCTACCGCGTAAAAATCACGGGCTTGGAGAATCTGCCGCAGAATTCCGGCGGCGCGCTGGTCGCAAATCACTCGAACTGGCTCGACGGAGTTCTCTTTTTGACTTTCATTCCGCAGCCGTTTCGCGTTATCGCTTGGGCAGGAAATTTCAACAACATCGTGATGAAGAAATGGGCTGAATTCTGCCGCGTGATTTTGATCGGTGGAGGACCGAAGTCGATTCGCAAGGCGTTCAAGGATTCCCGAACTGCGGTCGACGATGGTGAGCTCATTGGAATCTTCGCCGAAGGCGGAATCTCTCCGAATTGTCAGGTCCGATCGATGAAACCTGGCTTGTTAAAGATCCTCCAGGATCGAAAAGTGCCGATCATTCCGGTATACATTGATGAAATGTGGGGCAGCATCTTTAGCTTTTCCGACGGAAAAGCAATTTGGAAATGGCCCAAAAGTTTCCGTCGCCCCGTTAGTATTACCATTGGCAAACCGATTGAACCACAACCGGAGTCCATGGTCCCCGTCCAACAGTCCCTTCAAAGATTGAGTGCCGAAGCCGTGTCAAATTACGTAGGTCCATTCCGTTCGCCGGTTGTTGAGTTCGTTAAAGCTTGCAAGCGAAAGAAGAACATTTCCAAGATCGCTGATACGCTCGGCGGAAACGAGAAAGGCGGCATGCTACTGTTGCGGGCGCTGATCTTGCGGCGACTGCTGCGAAAGTTCTCTTTGACGAAAGACGAAAAGAACGTCGGCGTGCTGATTCCGCCAACCGTCGGCGGCGGAATCACCAACATGGCGTTGGCGCTCGACAAACGAGTCGCGATTAACCTGAACTATTCGCTTTCCAACGACTTGATAAATCATTGCATTCGTGAAGCCGGAATTAAACACGTGCTGACCACGCGGCAAGTGATGGAAAAGTTTTCGCACTTCGATCTCGATTGCGAACTGATCTACTTGGATGACTTCAAGGAGAAAGTCACCGGCATGGACAAGGGAATTGGTTTCTTGATGGCGAACATTCTGCCCGCCGGATTGGTTTGCAGCATCCTTGGATTGAATTCGATCAAAGCCGACGATTTGATGACGATCGTTTTCACTTCGGGTTCAACTGGCGTTCCCAAAGGCGTGATGCTTTCGCACCAAAACATTCTTGCCGATGTGCGAGGCTTCGAAAAAGCGGCCCAGTTCAACGAAGACGATGTGATCATTGGCATTTTGCCTTTCTTCCATTCCTTCGGTTACACGATCACGTTGTGGGGCGCGATGATGTGCAACATCAAAGGTGCTTATCACATCAATCCGCTGGACGCGAAACAGGTTGGCAAATTGGTAAAGCGGCACAAAGGGACGATCCTGATGTCGACGCCAACGTTTCTGCGCAGCTACATGCGGCGTTGCAAAGTCGAACAGTTTGAAACGCTCAACACGGTTGTCACCGGAGCCGAACGACTTCCTCCGGAGCTTGCTGACCAGTACGAAGAAAAGTTTGGTGTCCGCCCTGTTCAAGGCTACGGAATCACAGAACTTTCGCCTGCCGTTAGTGCCAACATTCCCGCGGCACGACGCCGAGGTGACTTTCAAGTTGAGGCCAAAGAAGGCACCGTGGGACGACCGATCGCCAACGTTACGGCCAAAGTTTGCCATCTTGAAACGGATGAAGAATTACCAATCGGCGAATCGGGCATGCTTTGGATCACGGGCCCGATTGTGATGCTGGGCTACTTGAACAAACCGGAAGCAACCGACGAAGTCATCGTTGATGGCTGGTTCAAGACCGGCGACATGGCAATGATCGATGAAGACGGTTTCATCACGATCACGGGACGATTGAGTCGATTCTCGAAGATCGGCGGGGAGATGGTTCCGCACCTCAAAGTCGAAGAAGTGCTCTCCAAGTTTCTTGATCGGACTCCGGATGACGATTCCGATGACGCGTTGCATGTTGCGGTCACGTCGGTTGCCGACGAAAAGAAAGGTGAGCGTTTGGTGGTGCTGTATACGACTTCGCACACGACACCGGACGAGATGCGTGAAGAATTGAAGGGCGCCGGACTGCCCAACATTTTCATTCCGTCGGCCGACAGTTTTCACAAAGTCGATTCGCTTCCGCTGTTGGGAACTGGAAAGCTTGATCTCAAAGGCATCAAGGAAACGGCGAACGAGATCTATTCGCAGTAATGCGAAGCGTCTCACTCCCAATTCTTGCAGAGATCGAACTCGGCTGTCTTGGGTCGAAAGACTTGGTAGACGCGAAAGTCAGCATTTGAGAATCTCTCGAGCCAAGCCTCAGAATCTGGGAAGCAGATTTGAACGTTCCGAATGAAAGCGAGAAAGTGGATTTCGATTCCATATTGGTCACGATATTGAGTCGCCAATTCGAGAAACTTTTCTCTCCCGAGATCCGAATGCAGATGCTTGAACTCCAACAATAGCGGCTTCTTGAGTTTCAGTTCCGCCGCCTTTCTGAGAACATCTTCCAGCGTCGGAATATTACATCCACAATTGAGCTTCAATGCTTGAAGTTGCTCTAGCGTCAAATCGCAAACGGCCTGCTTTCGAACTGGCTCGCCGAGTGCCAATTGATTTTTTGGCGAATCTGGCACGCAGGAGATATCCCAATCGTGAAACACGATCAAATGATGGTCTCGCGTTTCGCGAATATCGCATTCCGAATACTTCCACGATTCGTTGGCTTCAAGATTTTCAACTCCACGAACAAAGCATTCGATCGTGTTTCCACTCAGGTCGTCCATCAGATCGCCGCCAAGCTGATGTCCATCGTTGGGCTGGCCACGCAATAATCCCGGACGCCAAAATCCAACAACCAGAGCGACGCCAACGAGTGCGAACAGTCCGGCAATACTGGCTCGATAGATTAGTTTCTTCATGCGATCAGATTAGCAACATCGTTCCCTGGGCGGGAGAGAATCCGCATTTCCTTGCCAACGTGACTAAACAACCGCACTCTGATAGCACTTTCAGACATCAACATTGACTCCGATTGGCAAACGGAACAAATTGGTCGTCCCGTATTCGTCGAGCAAAATCGCGCGACGATCCTCGCTCCATTTTGACTGGCAAGGATGCTCAAATGTCGAAACACCACACTCGAAATCTCCGTTCAATACACACGCTTTTCGCCGCGTTCATCGCATGCGGAAGCCTGGTCTTCTTTGCCGACGCGTCGCTCGCCGCCTTAGCTACGCAGGATGGCGGGTTCTCGATTTTCGAATCGGCGGAAGAATCGGTAGAAGAAGTGGCTGAAGCCGCCGCTCCGATCGTCGTTTCCCCGAAAGAAGCATTCACGAACCCTGCCGCAAAATTGCCCAAGGCACAGTTTGGCAGCTTCAAGGCTGCGAGCGCATCTGAAAACGCTCCGAAATTGAACGGCTCCCAAGCCGTCGGTACTTACGCTAATGATGGCCGCAGCATGTTCAAGGCACCACCCAATCCCAACGACACCAGTTCCAGAAAGCTTCAACCTTTCGCATCCAACAGTCTCCGCCAGAACAACCGACCACAGCCAGACGAATCAACATCTCAAACTCCTCCCATCGTCGTTGGCGATTTCAAAAATACAGCTCGACGTTTATCGGCAGCACCTCAAGCTTCCAACGCATCAACTTTCACGAAGCCAAAGATCGGTCAAGTGACTTTTCAGGACGGCGGAGGATTCAATCCTTCAAATCGCCCTCAAGAAAAAACAGCCGGTAGCCGATTTGGCCAGCCGAGTTCAAACCGATTCAATCAACAAGCTACATCCGCTCCAAGTACAAACCGGTTCGGCAGCGGCCAAACACGACCTCAGCAAACACCGCAAACGCAACCTCAACCGCTATCGCCGCGGACGAATCAATCATTGCGTTCGCAAGCGGTTCAACCTTCTTCCAGATTCCCACAGCGATCGATGAACTCCCAAGGGCCCGCTGCTCGCATGGCAGCACGTCCGCAATCGCCAGGACAGGGACTCAGACAGCGCCAAGGTCAGACGCAGAGCCTACGTGGACAAGCTCAAAGTCGTGGACAAGCTCAAAATCTGGGGCAGCGACAAGGGACAGGAATGGCGCAAGACCAAAGACTTGGCAATGTCCAACAGCAGAAACAACGTTTGGACTCGACCACAAACTCAACAGACATAAAGGCCGGCTCAAAAGCAGCCAAAGAATTACTTGCAACTTGGGTCGAGCAGGATGACAGCCAACCACAGCTTCCGGGCAAAAAGATGACACTGAAATCCTTCCTCGCTCAACCGATCAACGGCTCACGCAAGGAAGCGATCAATCAGTATTGGGTTACGTTCAATGATATGGCAAACCATAAGATCGCTGTCGAGCAGTCGCAGTGGTTGGGTTCAATCGGAAACGTTCGACAACCAGCAGACCAGGCTGTCCTGACCGCGGCCAAACAGGCAGCTGCAAACCGTGTCCTGCATACGGAAATCCAGCTGGCCAAATCGCAATCGCTGTTGCACGAATTCCTACCAAACTTTCGTTACAAAAACGGCAAGAACATACCGGTATTACCCGCCGACATTCCATGGGTTGGCAAACTCAACACGAACTACAAGGAATATCAAAGCCGCGGAATGGTTCCACAAAAGTTCAACGGCATTGATGAAATTCTGCCGAAACTACGTCAGCTGATTGCCAATCGCGCGGACGCAGTGGCAGCTGCCAGCGAGGCCGCGGAGCAAGCAAGGAACGCCATGGCTTCCGGAAATTCTCCGGTCGCAAATGTGCTCGAAGCTGCTCGAATCAAGTCAAAGAACCAGCAGGAATTCTTGGCAACGGTCACCGGATACAACCGGGCCATCACCGACTATGTGCTCACCGTTCGACAGGACATTTATCAGCCAGAGCGGCTCGCATCGGTGCTCATCGGACGCAAAGCGGTCCAGCAATCGATCGCCAAGAAACAGAAGCCACAGGAGGATCTTGATTCGTTTGATTCGGCCGATTCAAATCCAACAATGCGCCAAGCATCAACCGACCGAGGACTTCAAGGCTCATCGGAACGAGGACTTCAAGGCAAGTCGGCGTATCAGAGTTCGCAAATTCGAGAGCAAGCCACAAGCAACGAGCGGAGTCGTGGAAATTCTTTGCTCAATCAAGGCGAGGAACAAGCTTCAACCGATTCTTCACCGTTCTCACAAGCAAGTTCTTCTGGCCAATCAACAGCCGCACCCAAACGTTTCGATTACGGACCTACGGCCAGATCGGCGAAAGCAGCAAACTTCAACCCTTCCGAAGTGCAAGAAGAATTGCCAATGCAGAAAGCTCAACAGGCCAGCAGTTCGGCATCGTACAACGGCAATGGATCTCGCAGTGCAACGAACGTTCAAAATCGATCGGCTTCGAATACGATGCGGCAACCGCCGCGTCGTGATCCCGGCAGCTTTGGTGGCCAAACTGGTGCACCGCAAGGTAGTCGACCAGTTGAAAATCGCGCCTCAACGTTCAAGGAATCACCGACTCCGCCAACAGGCCGGTTTGGTAACAATGCCGGAACAGGCGGAACCAAACCAACTCAAAATCCGTTCACCCAAAAGAGTGCTGGACCTGCAACAACACCGGGCAGCAGAGCAAAAAGTGCGTTTGGCATTGGAGGAACAATTGGCAGTGGAACGTTTGGTGGAGGAGCGGCGGCGGCCCCACAAATTCCCGCAACGGCTGGCTCAAGGTTTGGCAACGGTTCAACGCCCCAATAAGTCAACCGCTCGTTTGTAGCAGTCGACTAAATCCTCGCCTGCTCGTTCAGCCGAAAACTGATCCTCAGCAATCTTTCGCAGCGCCACCGAGACTTCTCGGTGGCGTTCTTCGTTGCCAAGCAATTCAATGACAGCAGGGACCGCGTCATCAAAGTTGCCCGGTTCGAACATGAATTCGTCCAGTCCACGAAGAATCTCCGGCGTTCCTCCAACATTTGTCGTCACGATTGGCAATCCGGAAGCAGCGGCCTCTAACAGTACCCGCCCCAATGGTTCCTGCTTCGCGGCATGGACAAGGAGATCGGCCCGACGCATTAGCTCTGAGATGTCATCACTTCGCCCGAGCCACTTAACTGCGCCCTCTTTGAAATGCTCATCTGCAAATGAATGAAGCTGTTGTTCGTACTGGATCGCTTCGAGCTTTTGCGAATGTCGCTCGCCAACGATCCAAAGCTCGGCTTTGTCAATTTGCTTAAACGCTTTCGCCAACATCTCCAGCGTCAGATCAACGCCTTTCCGCATTCCAATTTGACCAATGCAAAGACAGATTTTTGAATCGGTGAACGGTCTCGGCGTCAGGTTCATCCAATTGGGAAGAAACCGCTTCAAGTCGACTCCATTGTGGATTACTTGAATTTTGTCAGCAGGCATTCCGTGACCAATGTGAAAATCAGCCGTCGCTTGGGACACGGCCACGATCTGGTCGAGCTGACTAACGTCTTGGATTGCTTTGCGGCTTAGCTTGATGATGTCACGAATGTAGCCCAGCCCAACGGCTTTCAGGTTTGCTGTGACGGGACCAAGGATCCGACCTGCCGCCAAACTATTTGCGTGAACGATATTGGGATCGATTCTTCGGATCAGCAGATCCAATTCTTCGCGGATCTGAGGTTGCTGCTTTCGTGTACCAGATTCATCGTGGAAAGAAAATGGCTCGATGCTTACGCCATGCTTCGCGAGAAGTTTTGCGAAATCTGAATCGGGAGGTAATGCGGCACAAAACTCGAAACCGGATTGTTGCAGGAAGGGAAGTGCGGTCAGGAACGAAAACTCTCCTCCATTGAGCGCACCAAATTCGCTGATGAGAAGAGATTTCATTCACACCACTCAATTGCTCCCCTCTCCTCGTGAATTCGGAACTTGAACTGTTCCGTTCGAATCAGATGTTGACCTAATTCACGAGGAGAGGGGCTGGGGGTGAGGAGCAAAAACGGTAACGCAGAGAGACGCCATGATTTCGCGAAGGGATTTGCGAGGCGTGCGCGAATCAAAACAGTCTCCTGAAGCGCGGTTTTTGGGGATAGCTGCTTCCCCTCACCCCCAACCCCTCTCCCCAAGAATTCGGAGAGAGTTTGATCTCAAAGGCAAAACAACTAGCTCCGAATTCTCGGGTAGAGGGGAGCTAGTGCTTCAAGGGAATACTCAGGTCATTCTCTATTCGTAGTCGCGAACACGGCGAGCAATCGCCAACGCCAATGCTTCGCGAACGCTTTCAATCGTAATTCGATCGAAAACCTGCTGGAAGAATCCAGTCACGACAGCACGAATGGCTTCCTTGCGTGTGTAGCCGCGACACTGAGCGTAGAAGATCAGCTCTTCGTCGACTCGGCCTGAAGTTGAACCGTGCGTGCAGGCAACATCGTCCGCTTCGATCTCGAGCCCCGGAATGGAATCTGCACGAGCCTTGTCAGACAACAAAAGGTTGTCGTTACGCTGGTAGCCATCGGTTTGCTGAGCGTCGACATCCACTTTGATCATCCCACGCCAAACAGTGCGAGAAGTATCCTGCAAAGCGGACTTGTAAAGGAAGTCGCTGGTACAAGCCGGCTTTTCGTGATGCTGCAGCGTGTGATAACTAAGGTGTTGTTTGTTTTCAGTGAACATCGCACCGTTGACTTGAACGTTGGCTCGATCGCCACGCAATGCAACGTGCTGGTTCACTTTGGCAAGTCGCGAACCAAGAGCACCGACAGTCCATTGAAGGTTGGAGTCACGTCCAACGACAGCTTTCTGGTGAGCGAAGTGCCAAACTTTTTGGCCCCAATCCTGCAAGTTGACGTAGCGAAGGTTCGCACGGTCGGCAACAAACAGTTCGATCCCGCCACAGTGCATTCCATTGGTATCCGCAGCGCTGTTCGATTCAGCCAGAACCGTTGCTTCGGCACCATCTTCGAGCACGATCAGCGTGTGACGCAAATCGCTACCGCCATCGGTGACTTGTGAGCTGACGTGAACCGGTTTGTCGAGGATCACATTTCGCGGCACGTAGAGGAAGACTCCGCCAGAGAACATCGCCGCATGCAAAGCAGAAAAGCGATCGAAGTTTGGATCAACTGACTGGAAAAGATACTTCTTGATCAGGTCACCGTGTTCTTCGATGCAATCTGCGATCGTGCCGAAAATGACGCCTTTGTCTTTGTACTCTTGAGCCAACTCTGTCGCAGCAACTGGATAGCCGTCAATTGAGCTGACGCTGCCAGCCAAATCGACACCCTCACCAAGAACGAGTTTCGGAAGTCCTTCGCTAGTCGAACCCGCTTTGAAAGCGAACTTTTCCAGCTTGAACATGCGAATGTCGGTTCGCATCCACTCTTCGTCTTGATTATTCGGCCAAGGTAGATCGTTGAACGTCGCCCAAGCAGATTCACGGAGCTCCGTCAGCCACTGTGGCTCGTTGAGAGAGTCGAGTAGTTGACGAAATCCTTCGTCGTTGAACGCAACCATTTTGTTTTCAGTAATCGTTGTCATAGTGTTTTGGGAAAAGGCGTGGTTGTGGCTTCTAGCCGCAATCTTATGTTGTTTCATCGAAAAATGATTGCGGCTGGAAGCCACAACCACGGAAAGTTAGCCAACCGAACCTTCCATTTGCAGTTGAATCAAACGGTTCATTTCGACGGCGTATTCCATTGGAAGCTCTTTCACCAACGGCTCGATGAATCCGTTAACGATCATCGTGCTGGCTTCTGTTTCCGAAAGTCCGCGGCTCATCAAGTAGAACAATTGTTCTTCTCCGATTCGCGAAACCGAGGCTTCGTGACCGACCGAAACATCCTGTTCCATGATTTCAATGTACGGGTACGTATCGCTGCGGCTTTCCGGGTCCAGGATCAACGCGTCGCAAACAACGCTGCACTTGCTGCCAGTGGCTCCTTTGTCGATGCGAGCCAAGCCGCGATAGCCAGCTCGGCCGCCGTTTTTGGAGATTGATTTGGAAATAATTGTTCCCGTCGTGTTTGGCGCCGAGTGAACCAGCTTCGCACCAGCGTCCTGATGTTGTCCGGCACTTGAGAAAGCGATCGAAAGGATCTCTCCGCGAGCACCCGGTTCCATCATGTGAACCGCTGGGTACTTCATCGTCAGCTTCGAACCGAGGTTGCCATCGACCCACTCCATCGTCGCGTCTTGATAGGCCATCGCACGCTTGGTGACGAGGTTGTAGATATTGTTGGCCCAGTTCTGAATCGTAGTGTAACGACAACGAGCGTTTTTCTTGACCATTACCTCAACAACCGCACTGTGGAGCGATTCGCTGGTGTACATCGGCGCGGTGCAGCCTTCGACGTAGTGCACTTGAGCACCTTCGTCAACGATGATGAGCGTTCTTTCGAACTGCCCCATGTTCTCTTCGTTGATACGGAAGTAAGCCTGAAGCGGGTACTCTATCTTCACGCCTTTCGGAATGTAGATGAACGAACCACCCGACCAAACAGCGCTGTTGAGAGCCGCGAACTTGTTGTCTTGCGGCGGAATGATTGTTCCGAAGTACTCACGCAGCAAGTCTGAATGCTCGCGAATGGCGGTGTCTGTGTCGGTGAAGATAACGCCTTGATCGGCAAGTTCTTTTTGAAGCGAACCGTAGATCACTTCAGATTCGAACTGAGCTTTCACGCCGGCGAGGTATTTGCGCTCTGCTTCGGGAATGCCGAGCTTCTCGAACGTGTCTTTGATTTCTTCAGGAACATCGTCCCAAGATTTACCTTGTTCGGTCGTTGGCTTCAGGTAATAGAAGATATCTTGGAAATCGAGGTCGATATCGCCGCCCCATTCAGGCATCGGCTTTTCGTTGAAGATCTTCAGCGAATCCAGACGGAACTTCCGCATCCAGTCGGGCTCTTCTTTGATGTCGGAGATCTGGTTAACGATCTCTTCATCGATTCCCTTCCGCGCCTTGAAGACGGCCGTAGTTTTCGTTTTGAAGTCGTACTTATTAATGTCCGTACCGCGAAGCTCTTCAGATTCAGCGTCGGAGGATGAGGCTGTGTTTTGGGTAATGTCAGTAGCCATTTTTGAATTGGGAATGCGGAATGCGGAATGCGGAATGCCAGTGGGCGTTTCGCAAACTATATTCTTAGTTCCGACCTTTCTTTGAGGTAACAATACTCGCCACTGTGATACGCAGCAGCTCGTCGGTTTCGGCGAGTAGCTCGCCCATCATTTTGTTTTCTACGATTTTCGAATCGACCAACAGTTCCAGCCAAAGTTCAGTTTCGGCTAATTCCTGTTCAACGATTCCCATTTTTGAGCGAAATTCCGCCGGGCTACGAGCACGGCAGGCTTCGCGATAATTCGCCGCGACACTGGTGCCGCTTCGAAGTACCTGTTTTCCCATCACTTGGGCTTCTGTTGTCTTTGGCAATGAGGAGTACATTTTGATGATACGAAGAGCAAACTTTTTCGTTCGTGCTTTCAGATCATCCATTCCGCAATCCGCATTCCCCATTCCGAATTATACTGCGACTTCCTCTTCATCATTCACTTTCGCCGCCTCAGGATACTCATTCCTGATTCGCTCATATCCCTTTTCGTGAAGCTCAATCGCCAATTCTTTTCCGCCAGTTTCGACGATCTTGCCGCCGAGGATCACGTGAGTGAAGTTCGGAGGATTGTGCTCAAGTAACTTGTCGTGGTGCGTGATGATCAGCAAGCCCATTTTGTTGTGGCCGATTTCGTTGATCGATTGGCTGGCGAGGCGAACGGCGTCCGCGTCGAGACCCGAATCGGTTTCATCGAGGATCGCGAACTTCGGTTGGAGCATCGCCAGTTGGAGGATTTCGGCTCGCTTCATTTCGCCGCCGCTGAAGCCATCATTGACGTAACGACGAGCAAACTCGCTGTCCATCTGCAGCTGCTTCATGTTGTCCTTGATCTCCTTGCGGAACTCACGCATCGGAATCAGGTCTTCGCCTTCTTTGCGATCAGGGTTGCGAACGTTGGTCGTGGCGTGACGAAGAAAGTCAGCCATGCGAACGCCCGGGATCGCCACTGGGCGCTGAAACGCCATAAACAGCCCAGCACGTGCTCGCTCGTTTGGCTCCATTTCGGTGACATCTTCGCCGTTGAGCAGAATCTGGCCAGAAGTGACCTCATAGTTTGGATGTCCCATGATAACCAAACCGAGGGTGCTTTTGCCGCTACCGTTGGGGCCCATCAATGCGTGCGTTTCGCCACGCGTCATCTCCAAGTTGACGCCTCGCAAGATGGGCTTGTCGTTAATAGAAACGTGAAGGTCAACAATTTTTAGTACGTCGCTCATGTCGCTCGAATTATGCTGGGGATTTAGATGTTTGAATGTCAGTTGTCTGTCGTTGTTTAACCGGCTGATCCTACCTGCGATAACCCTTTGTTTTCAGGTGCAAGTTGGAAAAGAACGGCGACTTTCCGGTGAAAGGTTCGTTGCCGAATCGACATAGCTGCTACGAACGTTGAACTTTCTCCGAACGGGGTCGAAGGAACGATTGAAAACGCTCCGCCGTCCCGCAAAGTTGGGGAAATTACCGGACTCTGGTATGCTATGCCTGAGGCCCCATTTTCACAACCATTTTGGGCTGAATTCGATCAAACAAGGGAAAATATTGACCCGCCAGCGTTACTGGCTTACAACGTTTGATTGCCGCGATGTCCAAATCTGCCCCATTACTAAAGCCCTGCGAAAAATGATCTTTAACAATCGCTTCCACCAAACCATTACTCGTTCGGCGCTTCTTGCGGCCATGGCTCTTTTCTTAGGCAGTGTTTTATTGACTGTCCCCACTTTCGGGCAGGAGACACCTGAGTCCGGAGGTGATGCGGCGGCGGAAGTCTCGACCGAGAGCGCCAAAGAGTTCATGGACTCGGTCAACGACAAGCTGGCCGAAGTCGATGCTTACGTTGGCGAGAACATCGTGGCTCCAATGGGCGAAGTCATCTTCAACGGTTTGTGGACAGGCGACTGGACCGAAGCGGCTGTCGACGAAGCCGGGCAGCCGATCACTGATCCCGATACCGGCGAGCAAGTCATCATTGAACACAAAGGTTGGCTCGGTGATGGATCGGTCAAGGTTCCTTTCATCGTCGTGTGGCTCTTTGTGGGAGCCGTATTCTTTACTCTGTTCATGGGCTTCATCAACATTCGCGGTTTCTGGCATGCCATCCGGTTGACCAAAGGCGACTACGACAACCCAGACGACCATGGCGAAGTAACCCACTTTCAAGCTTTGTCTTCAGCTCTTTCTGGAACGGTCGGCCTCGGAAACATTGCTGGCGTGGCAATCGCGATCGGGCAGGGCGGCCCAGGAGCAACATTCTGGATGATCCTTGTTGGTCTTCTGGGAATGAGCACTAAATTCACCGAATGTACTCTCGGTCAGATGTACCGAACGGAAGACAAGAAAGGCCGCGTCTCCGGCGGACCAATGCGATACTTGAGCGCCGGCCTGAAAGAGAAAGGGCTTGGGCCGCTAGGTTCCATTTTGGCAGTTTTGTTCGCCATCCTTTGTATCGGCGGATCGTTTGGAGGCGGGAACACGTTCCAGATCAGTCAGTCGCTCGACGCGATTCGAACTGAAGCTCCTCTTCTGAACCAATACAGTTGGGTTTACGGATTGGTCATGGCGGTCGCGGTTGGCTTGGTGATTGTTGGCGGCATCAAGTCGATCGGAAAGGTCGCGTCTCGAATCGTTCCGTTCATGTGTGCCGGCTATGTGCTCTGCGTCCTCTACATCTTGGGAACCAGCTACGAACAAATCCCAGCTGCATTCCAGTCAATCTGGGATGGAGCATTCAACTTCGAAGCTGGCTACGGAGCTTTCCTTGGTTGCCTTGTGATTGGAATCAAACGAGCCGCATTCTCAAATGAAGCGGGTACGGGTTCAGCATCGATCGCCCACAGTGCTGCCAAAACAGACGTTCCAGTCCGCGAAGGCTACGTGGCTCTGCTGGAACCGTTCATCGACACGGTCGTGGTCTGCACGATGACGGCATTGGTGATCATCATCACAGGAGTGATAAGCGATAAAACTGAGGCCCTGGATGGACAAACCATGAGGCAAGAACTATCCGTTTCTACTCTTGCTGAAACCAACGACATCGCATCTCTTTCAGATCAGGATGCGGAAAGGCTGCTAATAACGGTTGACCGAAACAAAGATGGCGCGAGCGACTACGATGCTGATGGCGATGGAGCTTTGACTGTCGGCGACATGGTTGCTCTTGATCGCGGTGCATACTTCACGAAGCAGGCTTTCGTCAAAGGTGGATTCGAGTGGTTCAAATGGTTCCTGTTTGTTGCCATTATCCTGTTCGCGTTTTCAACCTGCATCTCTTGGGCTTACTACGGCGAACGATGTTTCACCGCATTGTTTGGCGACTGGTCTTCCGGTCTCTTCAAGCTTCTGTTCCTCGCGTTCACTTTCCTAGGAGCAGTTATCGCGCCGACGAGCATCAAGAACTTCAGTGACATGATGATCCTTGGGATGGCGTTCCCGAATATGCTGGGCATGTATTTCTTGTCCGGAAACGTACGACGTCACTTGAACGAGTACATCTCTGACCTGAAGGCTGGCAGGTACGACAGGAATTAGTCGACTGTTTTCAGTCGCCGTAGCATTCGGCCGGACACGAAGAAAAGTGATCCGGCCGAGTACACACACCACGCTGCCATAAAAACCAACTGGCTTTCGAATCCGAATCCGGCATCGATGAGCCAGCCGGTTACTCCGGTGCCGCAAGCCGACGAAAAAACGATTCCCGAAACAGCGACCGAGCGAATCGAACCAAGATGTTTCGTTCCGTACAGCTCTGGCCACACGGTTCCAAAGATGGAAGCCGCGAATCCCATCGCGATGCCGATCAGCGACATCGAGAGATAGATGAACCATACGCTTTGGCCCAATGCAAGGAACAGGCAACTGACTCCCAGCGGCAAGTGATAAGTCCACATCAATCGAATCGCACCGAATCGATCGATCAACGGCCCGGCGGCAAGCTTGGAAGCGACGGTGGCGACCGAAAGAAAGATGAAGCCGCTGGCGAAACTCCCTGCCGGCCACGCTTTGATCCCGACCAAGTGTTTATGGTGAAAGAAGATCGCCGTCGCAATGAAGGCCGGTGCGAATACCGCTGGGCTGGCCAACCAAAACAGTACGTCCCGAAGGACTTCCGGGCGAGTCCAATTGCGGGTCGTTTGGGGCTTCGTTTCCGGGCCTTCCTGGCGCGTTGGTGTTCGGGGAACTTTCATCAGCCAATAGCAGGCCGGAATCGCCATGACGGCGCTGGTCGCCGCAATGCCCCACGAATATCGCCACGTCAACGACAGCGTCATCGCCCAAACAACGTTCGGAAAAATGGACTCACCCGCATTGAGTCCCATCGATGTGAGCGAGATCGCTCGTCCGCGGTCGGCATCGAACCATCGACCGATTGCCGTCTGAGACACATGCAACAGCATCCCTTGGCCAAAGAGCCTTAGGCAAAACAAACAGACCGCCAACAACCAGACAGAATTGGAAACCGCCATCGTTGCGCATGCGGCTGACAATGCCGACAAAACAAACGCGGACACGATCGCAACAGGAAAACGATCGACCACCGAACCAAGGTTCAAAAAAATGGCAGCGCTGCAAAGTGTCGCAACCATGTAGATCGCGCCGAACTGCCCATCGGTCAATTCATAATGGCTACGGATGTCTTCGCTGAATAGCGAGATGAAGAAGGTCTGCCCGAAGCCGGAAAACAACGCCAACAGAAACGCTCCAAGCAGCCAGCGAAAGTTAAGTTTGAGAAAATTAAACAATGCAAATTCCGGTCGAGCCTTAGACGTCGACCGAGCATTGGAACGCCTTGTACTTTCATTGCAAGCGGACAACAAAAAAACCACCGAACAGAATGCTCGATGGTCTTAAAAAGGTGACTTCGACACGAACTAACGCGTAGGTCCGGCTTTAGTACGTGTAGATCGTAGGCAGGATCAATGCGAGGATCTTGAGGTTATCGATCAGCTCTTCTCCGTCGGCTGCGTGGAAGTGCTTTCCGCGACCTTCAATGGCAACGTCAACCATCACGCCTTCGTATTCCCTTACATTCGCATCGTCTGGATCAGGGAAGTTAGGGTTGAGAGTCGTGCCTGCACCGTACCCAAAAGTAAGTGTGTGCAACAGCACCTCTTCGTGGTCCGCAGCAAACTTTTCGGCAACCCGAACTGGCTCATTCCTCAGAGACGAATTAGAGTTATTACCATCCGTCATAATAACAATCGACTTCGAAGCAAACGGTCGGACCGTCCGCTGATTCTCGGGCTTATCAAGCTGCAACACTTCGTCGAGCCCAACTTGCATTCCATCGTGAATCGAAGTTCCGTTCAAAGGAACAATTCCTTTAACTTTGTTCATGATTTGGTTGTAATTGGAAGTCAAAATTGACTCTGCACGAGCGCCGCTGTCGAAAACAATCAGGGCCAGTTTTTCGTCAGCAGGAGTCGTTTCGAGCTCATCGACATAAGCCTGAATCCCTCGCTCAAGATAATCCCAGCGACTTTCATCAGGGCGTTTCTTGAGAACACCTGCATTGAATTGGTCAGCACTGGTAAATCGTGGGTAACGGTTGTCTTCCCATGTCTGAGCATACGCAACCAGTTCACTTACTTGCTCTGAAGTAACACCGGGAGCGGAGTACCCAGCCAACGCATCAACTACCGAGACGTTGTCTTTGTTCAACCGCTCCTGCCTGCTGTTGTTGTCAAAGTTATTGATCGGATAGTACCGATCACCGTATGTGGCTTTGCGAGGCCAAGGGTGACCTGTCCGTCTTCTTAAGACTTGAATTCCTTTTACTTTGGCATCGCGGCTCTTATCCCAAGATTGTCCCGGTAAATTGTCGAATCGCTGGCGATACAGATTGTAACCAGAATAGAAAATCTCAGTAGGAACATTGCCCCAGTAGTTGTTCTGATGCCTTCGGTCCTGAATTCGCATAACTCGGTATCGGCCCAGAGCGTAGTCGCGTTCTCTCTGAGAGATTATTCCATCAGCCTCCAAATCAATGATCGCCTGTTTGAGCAATGGATCATTGTTGTGCAGAAGCATTGATCCAGATTTGTCGATGACAATCGAAATATCTCGCTCATTCTGACGGGTTACGGACTTTCGTTCCGGATTGAAGTACCTGTTGAGCCCGCCCACATTGAATACTGATTCCGTGTTGGCGATTGCTGAAACACTGACACCATTAAAGATCGTTCCCGACCTAGCATCCGATTCAGAAATACCGCCATCATATTGAGATTCATCGACGAACTTCTGATCCGAACCCAAAGCATAGAGTTCGATATAGCTGGAAAAATCACCAGGCAAAGTCAAGTTTTGACCTGCAACGTCGTTGGCTTGATAGAAGCTATCAATCGTCTGCTGCATTTTGGTGACGACTTTGTCAGCAGTCGGCTGATCCATGTTCTGATAGACGTTCAGCGAACGACCACCAGCATGTGATGCAACATCGGTGGCAATTTTCAATTCAGTCGTCGTCAACTGATAGTACGACATGTTGATTGCGAAACCACAAAGGATCAACAGCACGGGAAGCAATATTGCCATAAGCGGAATGATGGCTCCGTCGCGATTGACTTTCTTCTTTTGAAACGTAGACATAATTTTAAGCTCCCTGAAAATCTTGGGTCGAGTTCGTGGGTGTGTTTCGTTGGCGATTTAGTGAACGTTGGTCCTGAGTGTCACTTGCGAAGATATCATTGCGTTAGCCAGCGATACGCTCTCTGAGTGACCCGGGTCCGGAGACATGAACGCCCCGAAAAAACTGTTGTTGGCGTACGGCACGTCGATTTGCACGGTGACCAGTTGAGCGATCTCCGGTGCGACACGATTTCCATTGACGTCGGTAAATTGAACGACTGTTGAGGCATCGGAAACACCAAGTCGACTCAGGGCATTTGCGGCGGCATCTTGAGCGGTTGGCCCTTCCCCACCAAGCACCATCGCACCGCGAGCGGCTTCGTAGGCAGCGTTGGAAACTTGGCTTCGGACCATGCTGATGCGAGTGAATTCCATACATGCACAGGTGAGAGCTAGAAAGATTGGCAAGATCAAAGCCATTTCGACTGTCGTAGCACCGGTGCGGTTTCGCATACGGCTATTCGATTTTCGATTAGTTTTCATCATGATTGATCTGAGTCAGGAAATATTGGGGTGGAGCAGGCGTCGAAACGACCTGCCGACTAGTCGTTCAAATCCGTTGGCGGTAGGCCTGTTTCGAAGGCGTACGTGCACTCACCGGTGAGAGTCCGATCAGCAAGAATTTGAAAAACAAACATTGAGTTACCAGTTGCAGAACAACTAACAGAAACAGTTAACGGATCTAAAACTCTTTGGTTACCAAAGGTTGCGGGTGTGATCGTGATATCGGAATCGGTCACGGTGACGTTTCTGTCGGCCAAAATCTGAGTGACATAATCTCGGACATCTTGTGGTTCTGTGTTCTGCCTGGCTCCAAAACGTGCACCTTCGTAGGCTGCGATTTCCAGTGACTCCTTGAGGTAGTAGCCGGAACATATTTCCAATGTGCCAAACATCAGAATGATGATGACAGGAAGGCAAAACGCAGCTTCAATGGTTGCAACTCCACTACGGGACTCCCGAAGGACTCTCCGTTGTGAGGCTCGACATGGATTTTTCTTGGTGGCAAACATGGGTATGTAGTTTGACGGGGAAGTTTTGACCGCAGACGGCTGCAGTTCACTTCGAAACCTATGTTTGTTTGCTAAGTGCGGTCGGAAGATAGTCGATGAATCACAGAAAATTGACGCTTCGAAGGACGTATAACCAGAAGATCCTGAACAACCCCACCCCCCAAGCAAGTCGGCTTAATTGGCGCACAAAAAAAGCCGCTGGCAAGTTAATGCCAACGGCTGCTTATTGAGAATGGGTTGCGGACGAGTTACGAGCGACGTCGTCGGCTCAAACCGGCAATGCCCAGCAGAACGATTGCAAACGCTGAGCTTGGCTCAGGAACAGCCTGAGTAATTGAAAAGTCAACTGAGTAACCAAGATCTTGAAACGATCCGAGTGTCGTCGCTGAAATGAACGTGTCAGCACCAGAGTCAAGGACACCCGTCATGAGAGCCGCCGTACGTGATCTGCCGAAATTGACATTGTTCGGGTCGATCACAGTCAGACCATTCTGATCCAAGACCGTATCTCCTGCAGAAATGACGTATCCTTCGTCCCAGTGTCCATTGGCAGTACCGCCTCCACCACCAAGTTCCACAGGAACAAATGTGGCAGAGTTGTTAAATTCTGTTTGATACTGAGCCAATGCGTTGGCTCCGGTGTACTGACCCGTGCCACTGTTGTAGAGATTGTTGGTCGTCCACAATGTTCCGATACCCAAAACGTGTCCCATCTCATGAAGAATCACGTCTTCGAGGCTGCCATTGTTGGCAAGGTTTTGAATGTCGGCACTGTCGAAGTTCATGGCACCGTGAGAGGCAAGCCACCTAAACCCATCGTTAACGAACTGGTTTGGCCCGGCGCTTCCCAGAATTCCGCCTGCACCATCGATTGCACCAACGTTTGCATCAATGAATAGCGAACTCATGTTGTCGCCAATGTTGTAAAAAGTATTGCCGCCGTTGACGTTAACAATGTTGGTTCCATCGATCCATCCGGTAATGACCGACTCCCAAGTCGCCTCGGCAGCATCAAATGCACTCTGGAACTGAGCGGCCCCGGTATAATTTAGCTCAATGTTGAAAGGCGTGACCTGAGCGTTGGCAGGCATTGCCAGTGCGAAAATCGCCAAAATAGCGGTACAGAAAATTGATTTCATATGAATCCCCAAACACAAATAAAACGGCTCAAAAGAGAGCCTGCCTCAATGGCCGATATCCCTCCAACCTAGACCAATCACCGCAAACATCAACGGATTTTTGAAAGGTTAGTCGGTCTTCCCAAGAGTTCTTCAAACCTTCCAGCTAAAAAGAACGGAATACCGAATGGGGGGGTGCAACACCGGAATGACCGTTAAACCCGAAGGAAACAGACCGAATGATCGTCACTTGTTCTCAAACGATGTTGCCGTAGCGGTGGACAGTTTCGGAGATTGATTGCTCTCTAAGAAGTTTCAACATCTCAATTCGTCCGTTAGAGAGAACACCTTTTGAAACAGAAACATTTCTCGATGCAAGAATTTTGGCGAGCTGATCAGCGATCACGTTACCGAGGCGTGTGATCGATCCGGACTTTAATTCGCCGCATCGCAAAGAAAAATCTTCATCTGACTCGCGAGTCCAGTCAAAGCAAAACGAGCCCAGCATTGGTTCGAGATCCAAATCGTCGTCGATGCTAACCATCAATTTGACTCCAGCGATGTGGCAAGCGGTGGCGACGGTCAACAGTTTTTCAGACGTTGACTCATCGACCAATTCCACTCGCACGATGTGCCATGGACGTGTTCGATAACGGAACTCGTTTGTCTCGCCATGGATCTGGGAAGGATCATGAGCCACCGAAAATTCGCGCGTCCACCAGTATTGAAAACTCTCAGCCGCAGCGGTGACGCGATCCTGCTGCTCCAAATCATTGCACGATCGCTGAATCCAGTCTCCAACAGATTGCGAAACAGGTTCGCAAAGTTTCGGCGAGGTCGTTTGAGTCCATTCGCAGAACTGGCTGACGTAGTTTGGGCCACCGGCTTTTGAACCGGGACCGATACAAGAATCTTTCCAGCCACCGAAAGGTTGCCGCTGCACGATCGCTCCCGTCGTTGAACGATTGACGTAAGCGTTGCCGACCTCTACTTTGTCGCGCCACAATTCGATCTCCTTCGGATCGAGCGAATGAATTCCTCCGGTCAGTCCGAAATCGCTCGAGTTCTGAATTTCGATCGCTTCTTCGACAGTGGTGACTCGCATCAACCCAAGCACTGGACCAAAGCATTCCGTTTTGTGATACCAACTGCCGGGTTTCACGCCCATCCGAATCCCAGGGCTCCAAAGACAAGGGTTCCCATCAATCATCTTCGGTTGAAGTAACCACTCTTCGCCGGGTTCGAGTTCGGTTAGCCCTTGAGCAAGCTCTGGTGCAGGTTCACGAATCACAGGCGTCACGATCGCAGACGCATCCCATGGAACGCCAACTTTCAAACTCGATGCGGCATCGACTAACTGCTGCCGAAACTTTGGGCTGTCGTAAACTTCATCGTCGATCAACGCGAGGCTGCTGGCCGAACATTTTTGTCCAGCGTGGCCAAACGCACCGCGAACCAAATCCTTGATCGCAAGATCCAGATCGGCCGATGAAGAAATGATCAAGCAGTTCTTGCCACTGGTTTCGGCCAGCAAATTCAAATTTGGCCGCCAGCCTTGAAATAGTCGAGCCGTGTGAATGCTGCCCGTCAAAACGACAGCCGCAACGCGTTGATCACTAATCAACTGTTGCCCGACTGGGCCGTCCTCCATCGGAATGAACTGCAAAACGTCGCGTGGAACGCCCGCATTCCAAAGCTGATTCACCATCGTCCACGCGGTCAGGACGGCTTCGCCGGCTGGTTTCAGGATGACCGAATTTCCGGCCATCAGAGCCGCCAAAACGCCGCCGCAAGGGATCGCAAACGGAAAGTTCCACGGCGGAGTCACCACAACGACGCCGATTGCTTTGGCTTCCGTTCCGTCGAACCAACCTTCGGCATCGAGGCTTCCGGCGTAGTAGTTGGCAAAGTCAATCGCTTCGCTGACTTCAACGTCCGATTCGCCGATCGCTTTCCCGGTCTCGAAGAGCATGGCTCCGATGGCTTCTGCTCGCCCGTTTGAGATCTCGACACCAACCTGCCGAAGGATTTGGCTTCGAACCGCAATTCCTTTTGCCTCCCAAGCTTTCTGAGCAACCGTCGCAATGGACAACGCTTCTTCGACATGTTTGGAAGTCGCTTCTGCGTATTGGTATACAACTTCGCCAGGCTTGGACGGATCGTGACCTTCGCCTGTCAACGGTTCGAGAACATTTTTCTCTCCGATGCAAATTGGGATCGGTTCGATCGTTTTCGTTTTCCATTGTGCGACGATTTCGGAAGCCCAAGTCCGATTCGCGGGCAATGAAAAGTCAGTATCATCAGCGTTGTGGAACTTCGTACGCGTTTCGGCAGCCTCGAACGTTTCCTTGCTGCGATCCTGAGTCCGGTTTGGCGATGCGGAAAGAGTCTCACTCTGTGAAAGTTCAACGGCTTCACGAAACGCCGCAACCTGCCGCTTCCACTCTGGCGAACCTTTCTCCAACGCAAACAACGCTCCCAGAAAACTTCCTGGTGCGGTGTTCTCATCGAGCCGCCGAACGAGGTACGCAACGGCTGCCTCGAATTCTGAATCAAGAACAACCGGAGAATACAAAAGCATATCGCCCGAACGTTTCAAGACTTCCGTCGCCTGCGCGTTGGCCATGCCCTCAAGCATCTCGAACTCAATGAATGGCTGCACCTCGCGTCGTTGCCTCAATAGCAATCCGTACGCAATGTCGAACAGATTGTGACTTCCAATTCCGATCTGGACAACTTTGGCATTCTCCGCACGAGTCCCAAATTCCAGCATGCGTTTAAAGTTTGCGTCAGACTGAATCTTGCTGGTGTATGGAGCTTGCGGCCAATCGTGCATCGATGCGTCGACTTGTTCCATTGCTAGGTTGGCACCTTTGACGATCCGAATTTTGATTCGACCGCCCGATCGAGCATGACGTTCCTTCGCCCACTGCGTCAACGACTGAAGCACCTCAAACGAATCGGGAAGGTAAGCTTGCAGAACGATTCCCGCCATCATCGTTTCGAATTCAGGCTCATCTAAAACGGAACGGAAGATGTCAACCGTTAGATGAAGATCGCGATACTCTTCCATATCCAGATTGACGAACTTCGGCTTGGCAGCGTTCTTCCCACTAATCGCAGCTCGATAGAGTTCGCGCAAACGCGGCTTGATCAACTCCTTGGTTTGTTCATAGCCCGTCAACGAAATCTGACTGCAGATCGAAGACAGCTTTACAGAAATGTAGTCCACACCGGGCTCAATCAAGCGACCAGCATTTTCTTCAAGCCGTCGGTCGGCTTCCTTGTCGCCGAGCACTGCTTCGCCAAGCTGATTGAAATTGACACGCATTCCGGACGACCGGCGAGTCTTCAAATAGTTGGCGAATTTATCTTTCGCCGCTGAGATGATCACATGCTCACTGTCTTTGCGAATTTTCGACGTGACTTTTGGCATCACCAAATTGGGCACCCATTTCGCCGCCGTGTTTCCTATCCGTACGGCAATCCGATCAAGGAATGAAAAGTACTTCGGCACGCCGTACTCATCGATCAGCGTTCCCATTCGTTTTGCCGCACGATCATCACCGATCATTCGCAAGACTTGATCGGCCATTGCCATCGTGAACTTTTTTCCATCGGCGTCACCCATCATTCGAGCCATCATTGCGGAACGTTTTCGTTCGGCGCTCGATTCATGTTGGCGAGACTGTTCCAAAATTTCTGCGGCAAGCTCGACCGCCTCTTCACCGATGGAACGCAAATCCAAGTCTGTTTTTTGAGTCATATACGTCTGGATTTCTCGAATGACAAATTTGCTGGTTGAAGCCGACTGACAATTTGAACCAAAATCGCCTCGAACTGACAGTGTCCATTCTACGCGGCAAAACGCGGGGTCAAAACGATCCTTTGCAAGTTCGGCACGCCAATTGCTTTTCAATCGATCGACATACTACTTTGTCGACCGTTGATCAGACGGAAGTCTCCGTTGGACATGTCGGCAACTTCTTTGGAGAACTAACTATGAAAACGTCTTCTAATTCTAATCGCTTGGGTGAGTTTCCGGTCGACATCGAAAATCTGTTTGACCACTTTTTTGGAAACCAACAAAAATCGAATTCATCATTGAGTCTGGTTCCACCGGCGAACGTGATCGAGTCGGAAAATGCATATTCGCTTGTCATGGAACTTCCGGGAGTCGCTTCCGAAAGTGTGTCCATTGAAATCAAGGATAGTCAGCTTGTGGTCAGTGGAAGCAAGTCCATTGCCGAGGTTGGCGAAGGCGAACGTCTTGCAAAGTCTGAACGTCGTGGCGGAGATTTTCGCCGCAAGTTCGAATTCGCATCACAGATCGATGCGGATGCGATCACTGCCGACTTCAAGGATGGCTTGCTAACCGTCACTTTGCCGAAGTCGGAGAAAGCCCGACCTCGCAAGATTCAAATCCGGACCGCTTAAAACGCGGGCCGTCCGGATGCGGCTGGGACATTGAGCCCAGCCGTTTTTTTTGCGGCTTTAGCTTTGTTGAAACATGAGTCATACTGACGACGTGATTCAAATTTCGATTGGTGATCTATGACTTTTTTCAAATCTCTTACAATTCTCTCGCTGGTCTTGCTCTGCGGTGCAGGCTGCGATTCGATGGCTCCTTCGAATTCGGTCGAGTTATCGCGAGACATCGGAACGGTCACTCTGGAAGTTGATTTTGGTTCAGACAAACGCTCCAAATCGATCGATGTCGTTTGCTCTCCAGAGTCAACGGTTTTGCTCTCTCTCGAACGAGCCCAAAACATGAAGAAGCTGAAAGTCGATTTTCGAGGAACGGGAGAAACGGCATTCGTGACATCGATTGGCGGCATGAAAAATGAGGGAGCAGAAGGCAAGAACTGGATCTTTCGGGTCAACGACAAGCTTGGCGACAAAAGTGCCGGAGTCTATCCGGTCAAACCAGGCGACAAGATTTCATGGTCTTATGGGAATCCGCCCAAAGAGCTTCAGTAGAAGGTCTTTCATATAAAAGCTTCAGTAGCAGGTCTTTCATACTAAAAGCTTCAACAGGAGTTCATTCATATAAGAAAGAGCTCCAATAGCGGGGAATCGGATTTCTGGCATTCGACCGGCGGCGATTCTGGATTATCATTTTGGCTTACGACAGACGCCTAAACGGCTTACGACTCACGCCAAAATTGTTTGAATATGAAACGTCCAGAAAACCTGATTCGCAATTCTCTGATCCTGCTTCTACTAATTGCCGCTGGCGTCGCTAGCCGATTCGTGCTGATCGATCTTCCTAACGTCAAACCGATCGCAGCGATCGTTTTGTTTGCCGCGTTTTGGTTCCGCAGTTATTGGGTGGCCGGACTTTCTCTTGCGGTCGTCATGCTGGTCAGCAACAGTGGACTCGATTCCTGCCCGTGGCAAGTCACCGCTGGAGTGATCAGCGGATTGATTGTTGCTGCTTTCTTGGGACGTCGCCTTGGGTCGCGGTTCAGCAACGCTCAAGAAGTTGCATCGCGACCGACAACGGCCATCGCTCAGCTGTTTGGTTCAGCGTTTGTGATGTCGCTGGCCTTTTTCGTGATCTCCAATTTGGCCGTTTGGTCGATGGGACAATGGTATCCGCTCACGTTCAGCGGACTGGTTCACTGCTTTACCGCAGCAATCCCATTTTTCAAATACACTTTCTGCGGTGATCTGTTTTTCACCGCAGCGATCTTTGGCGTTTGGTATGCCGTTGAAACCAGCGCCGAATCATGCATCGCAAAGGTTGCCCAATCACAATGACAATGACAATGATGTTTCGAACGATTGCTTTTGTCCTGCTGCTGCAGATTGCCGCTTGGGCACAGCAAACCTCTGTCGATTCTCTGGTTCAATCGACGCTGGAAATCGCCGACGGCAATCGCGTCGAACTTCAAAAGGCTGTCGATACGATCGAGCCCGAAATGAAACCGGGCTTGGACTTTCTGTTGGCTTACATGCCACCTTCGGACGCGAAATCTTTGGACGCAGAGTTTCTGCTGGGACACGTCCGTGGTGCCTATGAAGCGTGGAACAGTTCGCCTTGGAAAGATCAAATCGATGAAGAGACTTTCCTGAACTACATTTTGCCTTACGCGAATGTCAGCGAACGGCGCGAACGATGGCGTGCCGATTTCAGAAAGCGATTTCTTCCGATGGTGGAGTCTGCGAAAACGCCCTCCGAGGCTGCAGTTCTGCTGAATCAAAAAATCTTTCCTGAACTGGGTGTCAAATACTCAACGAAACGCGAACGAGCCGATCAGGGCCCCTATGAATCAATCGAGAGCGGAGTCGCATCTTGTACTGGACTTTCAATCCTACTGATCGACGCATGCCGATCGGTTGGCGTGCCGGCTCGGTTCGTTGGAACGCCGCAATGGTCGGACAACAGTGGCAATCATTCGTGGGTTGAAATTTGGGACGGTGGCTGGAAGTTCACTGGCGCGGCCGAGCCCGACGGCGACGACTTGAACAAAAGTTGGTTTACCGAGCGAGCCTCCCGCGCCACCGAATCAAGTCGCAAACACGCGATTTATGCAGTGAAGTATCGCAAGACGGGCCTGAAGCTCCCCATGGTCTTTCAGAAGAATTTCGACCCTGTGTGGTCAGTCAACGTTACAAACAGATACGCCAGAGAGCCATTGATCCGACACGATCAGATGCTGCTTCGCATCAAAGCCATCGACCCTGTGTCGAAGCAACGCGTCATCGCAAAATTCTCAATCATTGACGAAACTTCGCAGGTTCTCTTCGAAGGAGAGACGAACGACGAGCGGTTCGATACAAACGACCACGTCACCGCCGTTGTCCCAAGAGGGCTCGCTATTAAAGCTCACTTTTCGATTGACGGCGTCGAATCAGAAATTGACCTTGGCGCACCCAAAGAGACCAGCTTGGTCGTACTACAGCTGCCGACCAAAACGGCGTCCAACAAAGACACCAAACTCAGCCGCCGTGAAACGGTTGAGATTTCAAACAGCTTGTGGACTGCGAGAAAAAATGAACTCGTGGAATCACGCGCCAAAGAAATGCAAGCCAAGCTGATCAAACTGGATGCGTTTCCGAACCTTGAAATGAAATACGACTTCAAAACGTTCGGCGAGAAACCTGACGACGGCCACTCGTTATTTATTTCGATGCACGGTGGCGGTGGTGCTCCTGCGAAAGTCAACGAGCGCCAGTGGAAAAACCAGATCGGTCTCTATCAGCCCGCGGAGGGAATTTATTTGGCTCCACGAGCTCCGACGAACACTTGGAATCTGTGGCACGAAATTCACATCGATCAGTTTTTCGACCGGATCATCGAGAATTTCGTTTCCGCCGGGGAAGTGAATCCGAATCGCGTTTATCTATTGGGCTATTCCGCGGGAGGCGACGGCGTCTACCAACTTGCTCCAAGAATGGCAGACCGTTTCGCAGCGGCCTCGATGATGGCGGGACATCCAAATGGAGTCAGCCCTCAAGGGCTTCGCAATCTCCCTTTCGCGATCTACATGGGCGGCAAAGATGCGGCCTACAAACGCAACGAAATTGCGGCGCAGTGGAAAGAGAAGCTGGCCAACCTTCGCAACGAAGATAAAGACGGCTACGACCATGTCGTTGAAATCTATCCGAATAAAGGACACTGGATGGATCGCAAAGATGCGGCGGCGATTCCGTGGATGTTGGAACGAACACGAAATCCGTGGCCAACGAAAGTTGTCTGGCGTCAGACCGGTGTGACTCACGATCGATTCTATTGGCTTTCCGTAGCCGCCGGTGCAGCGAAGAAAAACACGACGATCATCGCGACCGTCGATGGCCAGAAAATCTCGATTGAAACCGAAGATGTGAAATCGTTTCGCATCTGGCTAAGCGACGAATTGCTCGACCTAGACAAGGAAATCGAATTGGTCGTCAACGGAAAATCTGAAACGAAAACGGTAAACCGAAGTGCCGACGCGCTCAAACGAAGTCTTGAATCACGTTTCGATAAACCAATGATGGCTCCGGCGTTTATCGATGTTTCGATTGAGTGACGATTTGCTCAATCCCGCTGAGGCTCAACTTCGACCTCGGGTTCAGCGGATTTCTCGGAGAGCTTCTTTAGCTTTCCCAAACTCTGTTCGTACTGGCGAGTCATCCCATCGACGAAGATATGCCTGAAGTATCCGTAGAAAGGTCCGGACGGCAGAGCACCTTCACTGCTCCAAGTGATGGTAGTGCTATCGCCCGAAGGAGTCAGTACGATCGAAGATTTCATTTCCGGAAAATTCGAAAACCGAAGCTGGTAGTCGATTCGCTCATCAGGTTTCTGATCCGTAAACCAGAGCTTTCCTTCGCCGCGGATATCTGTCCATTTTTGGCTTTTCCCATCGGCCGCGTAGCTAACCGTCAGATCCTCAATCGAATCAGGATCCCATTGCGACCAAGCCTTCCAATCAGGGAGGGAGTCGAGATGCTGGTAAATAGCGGCCGGAGTTGCACGAACCTCTGTCGTTGCAGAGAGTGAATAACCGTGCGGCAGCAAAGAACCAATCAGCGCGAAGAACAAAATCACGCAACCAACCAGCGCCAGTAATCGGATCCAATACTTCATCTGCGTTCCGGATAGGGCGAGTTTGGTAAATGGGTAAGGAACGCCAAAACGACCGGCGCCCAATGAAAGTTTCACCACGTGTCCTGCTGTCGTCAATAGACGCAATGCCCGCTTTTCACCTTTTCAACGCTGTCGTCGTATCTTGAGATTGGCATTCAGATGCTGGTTGATACAATCTAACTTGCTTCCAACGCCCAAACAATCGAGATGAACATGCCCGACGAAACTTTCGCGTTGCACCAACTGGTGGCAAGGGACCGGCGATACCCAATCGAAGCCTATTTCTTTGTTCGCGATGCCCTTTCGTACGCGGCTGACTCGATGGAACTGAGCAATCAGTATCATCACGAATCTGAGATTCATGAGTCCGCCGAAGAGCACCATCTTACCGGCCAGCAATTGTGCGAGGCGATTCGCGAGTTCGCGGTCAATCAATTTGGATACATGGCTCGAATCGTTCTGAAAAACTGGGGCATCCAGTCAACGAACGGTTTCGGCGACATCGTCTACAACATGATCGAAATTGGACTGATGAAGAAATCAGATCAGGATCAAAAGTCCCACTTCGACGATGTGTACGAATTCGAGGCCGCGTTTGATGATCGGTTTCAGATCTGTAACTCTTTGGCCAAACGCCGCGTCTAGCGTCTAGTGTCAAACTCAGCGCATTCATTTTTATGGCCAAACAAAAAAGTCTCACCTGGCTCTACGCTCGGGCTATCTACTATCCAACTTTGCTTTGGAATATGTTGCTCGGTCGCTGGCTAAAAGTCCGCAATTGGTGGGACATTGTCGACGACGACATTGTCTTGGGAGCATTTCCATTTGCGCGTGACGTCAAGTCGATGCACGATCTTGGTGTGAGAGCAGTGGTCAACACTTGCGAGGAAGCTTGCGGACCGATTGCTGAATACGAAAAATTCGGCATCGATCAATTTCGCATGCCGACCGTCGACTTCACGCATCCGTCGCTCGAGGACGTCACCGCTGCAGTGGCTTTCATCGAGTCACATGTCGCCAAAGGCCACCGCATCTACATTCACTGCAAAGCCGGACGGGCGCGAAGTGCAACCGTCGCGATTTGTTGGTTGATGAAAAACCAAGGAATCACTAAAGAAGAAGGGCAAGAAATCCTCTCTTCGGCCCGACCTCACATCAACCAACATCTATGCTCGCGTCCGGTCGTGATCGAATTTGAATCGATGCACCGAGGCAATTGAATGAATGCAACCTACCTACAGGCAAAAAAATAGCCGCAGTGAAATTAATCACTACGGCTATTGAATTTAGCGATAATCAATCCCTCTAACTTTGGCGTCGGCGAGAAACCAAACCAGCCACACCAAGAAACATCAAGCCGGCAGTCGAAGCAGGCTCAGGAACTGCAACAATTGTGTACGTCCAAGAAAAGCCGTATCCAGCAATCGCTTCGTTATTAAGCACTGCGACAGGCTCAGCCAAGTCACCATCGGATCCAAAACCGACTGACGCTGTAAACTCACCAGTTGCAATACCGCCGACTGGGTCAGAAGGGTCGGTGAAGCCAAAAACGCTTCCAGCTGTGGTGACGACAAAACTGTTCGAATCGACAAACGTGTAAGTTTCGTTGGCTGCTATATTCACGTCCAGTGCATCGGTGCCGCCATTAAACGAAGCGAGATCGAAGAAGCTCACGGAGCGTGGAATTTCATCAGTAAGAGGATCACCATCATGGTCCACAGTTGCACCTGCGGCGGTCCAAGTTGTTAGGTTACCTGCTGCATCTTGGGCGAACAAAAACACATCAATAGTGAATGTGATTCCATCTGCAGCCAACGTTTGAGTCTCTTGGACGAGCATTTCGTCACCCGCGACACCAAAATTTAAGTTGCCAATCACTTTTGTGGTTCCATCAAAAGTGACGGCACCAGTTCCGTCATCAGCGAATGCTCCAGCAGTAAGACCACCATCGTCAGCCCATACTGTGCCGCCAACCGTGTAAGTGCTGCCGATAACGTCGCATCGGGCACTCTGGCTCATAAATGTGAGAATGGCGGCGAAGGCTAAGCCAAACGCCATAAGTCTAGATTTTTTTATCATAGTTGAGAAATCCGAATAATTCGTGGGAGTGAATAGCCAAGGCATGTCCCCCCAACGTAGTAGCTCAGAACTTGCCTTCAATGAGGATTATCAGGATTATTCCGATTTTTTAGATATTTGGTGGTCATTCGCATTTTGACCATTTTTTTCTGGTCAGGTTACGAAAATTGGCAACGCGACATTCTCACCAAAGATTGCTCTTTAGGGCAGCGAGAATTGCATCAACCAAGCGAATCTGTTGCTTCGAATCAGCCCACTTGATTTTGCCGGCCTATGGGGGTTTTGTTCGCATTTATGCGACTTTACGCACTTTGAAGCGGCTGATACCTTTTGGGATCGAAATCGGCGCAAACGAGTTCTTTGCCTGTCGTCCAAGGCGGAATTCAGCTCCAGACCCACTTTCTCTGAAAGAGAATTCTCCGATTTGAGGACGGTTCAGTCTGATGTTGAATGCGGAGAATCTGCGTTGTAACAATCCACTTATCCCTTCAACTTGAAACGCTCAAAAGGCAAACCACAAAGGCAAACCACGATGGCAAAGAAGTACGTTTATTTTTACGGCGGCGGCAAAAAGATGACCGACGGCGATCGCTCGATGCGTGAAATCCTCGGCGGCAAAGGCGCTAACCTCGCCGAAATGTGTAACGCTGACGTACCAGTACCTCCTGGCTTCACCGTTTCTACAGAAGCCTGTGCCGTCTACGAAGACAAAGGCAGCTACCCAAAAGAAATGATGCAGCAA
>CALLUY010000102.1 GCA_938010615.1 uncultured Pirellulaceae bacterium
ATGGCGTCGCCTTACCGCCCAAGCTGGTACTGACGATTCTGACGCTGGAAGTTCTCTATCAACTCAGCTAAAATAACGCTGCACGAAGTCGCACTGGCGACAAAGTTCAACGCACGATCTATCGGTGCGTACTAAACCAAATCAAAATTGCGATGCCATAAACACGCAACGATAGATCGCAATTCGTTATGTCGCTTGAGTTTCTCGATGCAACCAATTCTCTACTTGCTTTCGAGGCGTTCAACGAATGAACCGCTGATCGACGAATTCCTGTTTGGCGATTATGCTGCACGACCCTATCCGCCTACGACCTATGCGGAGTGCCTAGACGGATCGACAGTCGCCTATAGCAAGAATACGGCAAAGGTTCCGAAGATAATTGGAAATCTGAACTTGGCAGTGCCAACGGACTTGATGCTCGATTTGCGGGGCCGCGTTACCGCCAAATGGCGGCAAGTAGAGGTTACGGAGCCTTTCGAATTTGAATGGAATTCGGATGGCTTCGAGATAATCGAACAATACGAAAACATCTGTCGGCAAGAACTCGAGGCTTCTGGCGTCACCGATCCATACGATCAGGATGAGTACATATTGACCGATGAAAGTTTGGTCTACCTCGACATGATCAAGAGATATAGGGCGGAGACTCCGTCCACCGATTTCAATTATTGGGAAATGGTTGTATTGAATTCATACAGATCTGTGGAGACTGACAATTCTTGCAATGTCCTCATCGTCTCTAGAACGGACGAGCGTGTCTCCCGGGTTATTGGGAAATGTGACAGGGATGCAATTCGAGACAATGAATGGCCGCTTTCTATCGAGGGGTTGATTGCCCATGGAATCTTCTCACTGTATTCTGGGTCATACGCCATTGCTTCGAGCATCATGCCAAAAATTGAAACTTGGGTGGAACCTGAGTACTATTCCATTCGGCCCATTTTTGACCGCGACATCGACCCATATTAAAAACAGCCGCGGAATAACATTTGAGTGTTTGACTTCGCGGGTGCGGCGGAGTGAGTTTGGTCTGGGCGAGAATTCTCTTTGAATGTTCGCATGTGGTGGCTCTTTGGGTCCCGCCGGAGCTCAAACACTTTGTTCAAGAAGCCCGTTGTTGGCCCTTCGAAGTCCTTTTCTGCTTTCAACCTTCTGTTTTTTGACTCGTGTGTTAGCCCCCCCGCCGCGATAGCGGCTTACTTGAACAATTCGTTATGTCGCTAATTGGAGCCTGTCTTGGTTGGTCCCGTCGATGATTTTCGTATCTCGCTTGATGTTATTGGTGACAACGTTGACCCAGAAGAGGTTTCATTGCTACTTGGATCTCAGCCAACGACTGGCCATCGCAAGGGAGACGAGATTCTCGCTGCTGACGGATCCATTCGCCGACGTGCAAAGTCGGGGCAATGGTCAATTGCTGTATCGTCACGAAGCCTAGACGAACCTGATTTCGATACTGCGTTGTCGAATTTGATCGAATCATTGACAATGGACTTGTCAATCTGGACTAAACTCTCGCAGCAATTCGACACCAGCTTGTTCTGCGGAATATTCTTGACTGACTCAAATCGCGGATTTAGCATTTCGGCAGAATTGATGGCTGCACTTTCGGCGCGTAACCTTTACCTTGGGTTAGATATTTATGGTGCGGAACTACCGCATACATTCGACTAAACGCGACACAACAAGACGTTCACGCGGAGTCGCGAGTCGCGCGGTTTTTTTGCTTGCATGTCTTTCGCCGCGGCTGCCGCGGCCCGGTGAACGTTGCTGTTGAATTTAAACAAATTGCTTTTCGTGAATCGCTTCGTAAAAGCGATTACGTTTGGCCGTGGGTTATGTTTTTTAGGTTTTCAAAACTTTTTCGTCCAGAAATCAGAAACTCAGTTGATTCCGCATAGAGCTACAACCGGTGGTAGCCGCGTCAAAGCTCAACGCGCGATCTATCCATGTGGTCGACAACATCAAACCAACTGCGACATCCGACGGCGGCCACCCGGATAGATCGCAATTTGTGATCCAGCTAAATACAAAATGAACACCGAACTCATCTACCTCAACGTAAGAGAAGCGTGGGAACGAATTATTGCGTGCATCGCTAATCGCGGAGCGTCGAATGCCTTTAACCCGCCCGCGTCCAGTGACCAAATTTCCAGCTTGGAGTCAACATTAGGAATGTCGCTGCCTCATTCCCTCATTGCGTTCCTGAAATGTCAAAACGGATGCAAAGACTATTCTGATCAGCTAATTGTCGGTATACCATTTTTCTCCACCGCCGAAATTGAAGAAGAATGGAGCTGCAATTGCGAAGCTAACGAAGAATCAGAGTCGGTTTCCGGCGACACTAAACTGTCGAATTTGTGGTGGCACAAACAATGCGTTCCTCTCGCAGGTTCTGACGGAGATTGCGTATGTATTGATTCAAAATCCAATTGCATTTACTCTCATAACCATGGAATGGGCGGTCTGAGCGGCCCATCTTTTCCGTCTTTGGTGGAGTGGTTGGCCGGCTTGGCTGATAGGATCGAATCCGGTCAAGGCGAAATCGTTGACGGAAAATTGACCGCAGAACATTGGTAGTGCTCGCTGGATAACGATTCGGTGCACGCGAAGTCGGACTTGCCCGTGCAAAGTGAAGCATTGTTTGCCGTCCGGGTTCGATGGTGCAAACGTTATGTCGCTACAGGAGAATTCCACTTTCGATTACGCACGACTATCCAAAGCAATTTCTACACGTGACCTGAGCTACAAGCTTCTGATGTGGATTGGTGACGCTATCGACAAAGGGTTGATCCAACCTTCAAAGGTGGCCCATCAGACAGGTGGTCCAGATGCCGCAACTGACTGGTTGCGATCAAACTACTACCAAATCCCAGAACATCTTCGCCCCGCAGAAGACGATATCGCTGAGTTTTCGGCTTTCTTTAGTACGTACCTGACATCGTCGTTTGATGTAGTCGAAAAGCCAGGCACAAAGGGCGAAGGGCCAACACCGACAATTTGTCGGTGCGAGCTCTGCATGCGAATTGTGAACGCACCGCATCTGCGGGCCAAGAAACTATATGCCAGCGACAAACGGCGTGCGAAATTCTTGATGACGGAACGCATGTTGGAGCTGGCAACTGAAAATCAGTTGGTCATTAGCCACGACCGTGCTGCTGAGCTCATATCTGACAAAACGGTTCAGCGAGATGCCGCATTTGTTGCGTACGGACACTGGCTCATAATGCGCTTATCTGGGCAATCTGATGGTCCTGCGATTCTGGCACTGTGGCGATTGATTGCGTGGGACCCGCGCGGTGGCATCCGTCGTGGCTTCACTTTAAATTTGGGCGACTTTAAAGTTGCAGAGCGCAAACTGTTAGCAACGATCCGAATCGCGACATAATGGTCCGGTTCACTACGTGGTGCCAATCCCGATCGCGGCGCCGACAAGGTTGGTTGCGAGTGGTGCAAGTTTTTCGTCGCAAAAGACGTTTGCGATTGCATCGCCTTTTGAGATCTGTTCGCCGATTCGAACGCAGAATTCGATGCCGCAGGAATGGTCGACTGGATCGCCGATCTTTTTCCGTCCGCCTCCCATCTCGATGACCGCAAGCCCAAGTCGGTCGGTGTTGATGCGGGTGATAACTCCCGATTCGATTGACGTCACTGGGTGGCTTGTTGCTCGCTTTCTAGGGCGAGAAAGGTCGCCGCCGTGAGCTTCGACCATTTCGGCAAGCTTCTTCAACGCCGTTCCGTCATCGATCGTCGATTGGAGTCGCTTGGTTGCAATGGCTTGATCCGGTTCGGTGCCGGCGGCGACGAGTAGTTTACTGCCGAGTAATAATGTCAGTTCGCGAACGTCGTCTGGTCCATCGCCTTCGAGGACCGCAACCGATTCGTCGATCTCGACTGCGTTGCCAATCATCTTTCCCAAGGGTTGGTTCATGTCGGAGATTTCGGCGATCGTTTTGGTGCCCAGTTGGTTGCCGACGGTGACCAGCATGTCAGCGAGCTTATTTGCGTCGTCGATCGTTTTCATGAAGGCTCCACTGCCCCACTTAACGTCCAAGACCAAGGCGTCGACACCGGCTGCGATCTTCTTGCTCAAGATGCTGCCAACGATCAATGGAATCGATGGCACGGTCGCCGTTACGTCACGCAATGCATACAGCTTGCGATCGGCCGGAGCCAGTTTGGCGCTTGCACTGGCGATGCTGCACCCGCACCAATTCACGACGCTGCGGAACTCGTCCCCAGAAAGCTCAGTTCGGTAGCCCTCGATCGATTCGAGCTTGTCCAGTGTTCCTCCAGTTGGCCCGAGTCCTCGTCCGGAGATCATTGGGACTTCAACGTCGCAACACGCCAGCATCGGAGCCAGAACGATTGAAATCTTGTCCCCAACGCCGCCCGTAGAATGCTTGTCGACCGAAGGCTTCGCAGAATCCCAAGTCAGTCGTTCGCCCGAATCGATCATCGCTTTGGTCAGCGCGACAATCTCGGGCTCGGTCATCGATTGGAAATAGACGGCCATCGCGAAGGCAGACATTTGGTAGTCCGGAACGGAGCCATCGGCGTAGCCAGCAATGATCTGTTGGATCGATTTGGCGTCCAGTTCTTTTCCGTCCCGCTTTGCTTCGATGATTTGTGCGACGTTCATTGGAGGTGGCTTGTCAGATTGAGAATGAAAATTGGCGAGACAACAGATTGTAGGCTCGTCAATCGATGGCGTTAACTTAAACTGGGGGACTTACTGACGCTACATGCTGTTTATTTCTGGCTACACCGAAGATCACGATGACAAAAATTCTACTCACAACGACATCCTATCAGGACACTCCCGGCCCGCATCACGACTTGCTTGACAGTGCTGGAGCCGAAATTCATCGCGAACGCGGTCCACTTTCCGAAGAGAAAATGTTGGAGCTTGCGGGCGACTTCGACGCTTTCCTGTGTGGCGACGATATGATCACACAAGCCGTCATCGACAAGAGCCTTCCTCGTTTGAAGATCATTTCAAAGTACGGAATTGGCGTCGACAAGATTGACGTTAAGTACGCGACCGAGAAAGGCATTCCGTTGTTGTTCTGTCCCGGTGTGAATCATACGACTGTCGCCGAACATAACTTTGCGTTGATGCTTAGTCTTTCGCGAAAGTTCGTCGAAGAAGTAAACTACGTTCGTGAAGGCAACTGGAAACGACTCACCGGTAACGAGCTGATGGGCAAGAAAATCGGAATTGTTGGACTCGGCCGAATTGGAAAAGAAGTCGCGACTCGGGCACGAGCTTTTGCCATGCCAGTGATGGGCTTTGATCTTTACTGGCCTGAAGATTTCGCCAAGGAAAACGAAGTCGAAAAAGCAGAAACGCTTCAGGATATTTTTACTTCCTGCGACATCATTTCTCTGCACACCAATTTGACGCCTGAAACCGAAAACATGATCTGTGCGGAATCGATGGCCACGATGAAGAAGGGAGTCATGATTCTAAATTGTGCTCGTGGCGAGTTGGTCAACACTGCCGACATGGTTGCGGCATTGGAATCCGGACAAGTTGGAGGTTACGGAACCGATGTGCTCGATCAAGAGCCACCGCCGGCAGATCATCCTCTTTTGAAAGCGCCGAACTGTGTGATCACGCCGCACATCGGATCCCGGACTTTCGAATCCGTTGAGCGTCAGGCAATGATGGCGACCCAGAATTTGCTTAACTGTCTGAAGGGCGAAAAGCCGTTGGCTCAGGTTAACGATGCTCCGATCCCAGACGCTATCATTTGAAATTTGGTAGATTCCTGTGGACGATTTCTGGCAGTTGCTTCACTTTACGCAGTTTACTTCACTTTACGCAGTTTACTTCACTTTGCGCAGTTTGCTTCACTTTACGCAGTTTACTTCGCTTTACGCAAAGTCATCAGATATTCGACAAGATCGACCAGTTCCTGCTCACTGAATTCTTTCACCAGATCAGCGGGCATTAGCGACAGTTTAAGTCGTTTTTGCTCATCGATATCATCCGAGTCGATCTCGTGGACTACGCCGTTGATGTCTTTGATCGTGGTTGCGGAGTCTGTTTTGGTCAGCAGCAAACCGGAGACGATTTCGCCATCGTCTTTGGCAACGATCCAGTTTTCGTAGTTGTGACTGATGCCGGCCGAAGGAAACAGAATCGATTCGAACATCGCTTCACGTGAAAGCTTGGTTCCGATTTCGCTGAGGTCAGGTCCGATCTCGACCCCTTTGCCGTTGACGATGTGGCATTTTGCGCAAGTCCCTGTTCCAGCGAAAACAACCTCTCCATGCTTGATGTCGCCAGAACGTTTAACCAAATCTGCAATCGCCGGCATCGGCTTCGCGTCCTTGGATGGCGGGAGCGGGAAATGTTGAGACGCAGCATCACGAATGTATCCCCACGGAACACTGTGGAGCGTCGCGCCGATGACGGCGTCAAGGTCTGGATCGTTCTTCTTGTTTTGAACTCGCCATAGCAAATCGCCAGCACCGGAGCTCGTTTTGCCTAAAGCTCGAACGGCGGCGATGCGACGTTCCATCGGATTCTCTTTTCGATCGGAATAGCCTGCCAGCACATGGCCGCCCTGTTTTCTTCCACAGCGGATCAGCGTACTGACATACTTTTCAAACTGAGCTTCGTCTGCCTGTTCCAGAGCGTACTGGACTTGCCCAAGTTTTCGCCGTTTCATTAACGTTGCCATTGCGTCGGCGCCAAGCTGGTCTGCAGAGTTCTCAAGGGCAAGCTTGAGCAGTTTCTTGTCGCGTTGCTCACTCCCGAACGTGTGAGCCAGCTCGACGAAGAGGCCGTCCTCGCAACTTTCCATCATGTTGTCGATTTTTGCGAGCTGATCTTTTGCGAGCGAATCAAGTTTGATGCGGCGTGTCGATTCGCGAAAGATGACTGTCGACTTCGGATCCGAACCGACGTTCGAAAAGCCAAGTTTTTGCAAACTGGCTTCGGCCGCGACCTGAGCCGTCTCGGTCGCAAATGTCATAACGAAGTCAAAAGATCGGAAGAAGCGAAGCGTTTCGACATCCGAGAGTTCTTCCAATTGGATGATGGATGCCAGCAAGTCTGGCGTTTGGCTTCCGCGCGAACGCCAAACTAGATCGCGAAAGGCAGCATCACTGATTTGTTTTTCTTCGTGTGCGTTGGTCAGTAGCTCGAGGCATTCGTCCCAATGGCTGTCTGCCGCAATGCCAAGCGATTCCAAATACCAGCGATCAGAACCGTCGTGACTCTTGGCAAGTTCAATCCATTGCTCGGGAAGGTTGGAGGGCTGCATCTCACGCAAACCAATCGCGATCTCTCGGCGAACTTGCGGACTTGAATCTTGAAGATTGAACTTTTGCTGTACTTTGCCGAAGTCCAGTTTTGTTTCATGCCGGCGACAGAAGCGCAGGGTCGCGATGCGGATGTTCGGATCGGAATCTGCCAGACCCGTTTCGACGATCGACAAAAGCTTGCCCTGCTCTTCGACAACTTCGCCAAGCAACCACATCGCTCGTGCTCGGAACCTTGGATTGGGGTCCGATCGCCAAGCGTTCCAAAGTTCCTCGATGACTTTCGGGGGTTGCGAGGTTTTGATTCGGTCGTAGGCCAGGAAACGCCTCGCCTGGTTAGGGCTTTTGAGCCACTGAACTGCATTGTCATCGCTCAAGTCTTCTGTCAGTGAATAACTTTTGTCTGCGCCCTTTGCCGAGACTCGAAAAAGTCGTCCGCGCTCCACGTCGCGCATCCGATGACCACCGACTCCCGGATCGTACCAGTCGGCAATGATCAACGTTCCATCAGGTGCAATGCAAACGTCGGACGGCCGAAACCACTGGTTCTTCTTGGCACCGTCGACCATGTTGACGATCGATGCCTTGTACCCTGCCCCGTCGTTTTCAACGGGATAGCTGCGAACGATGTTCGGCCCGGCGTCGCAGTGAATCATTTGGTTTTGAAAGACCTCTGGTAGAGCGTCGCCTTCGTAAAGGCAAATTCCAGTCGGAGATCCAGCTCCCGTTTGCAACAGGTTTGGCATGACTCCCGGATCGTTCAAATGCCAGTGCTTAAGTGGAACTTCAGTGTGCATTCCCGTTCGATCTGCTCGCCAGCCGCTTCCGTCGGTCTCGTCACGGTAGCCGTAGTTGCCGTACGGCATCACGTAGTTGATTCGTGTCGATCGATTTCCATCGTCGTCATTGTCAGACTGCCACAGCGTACCGAATGAGTCGACGGCGACTTCCCAGTTGTTGCGGAAGTTCCAAGCGAGCGTTTCGAATTCGCTCCCGTCGAGATTGCAGCGAAAGACCATGCCTTGCTGGTAGGGTCGGATGGAATCTTTGACGACATTGCCGGCTCGATCAACGATTGGTTTCCCTTTGGCGTCACAAATCTGTTTTCCTTCATTGCCAAAGTTGAAATACAGTTTTCCGTCCGGTCCAAACACAAAAGCGTGGATGCCATGATCATGCTGCGTTCCTCCGATGCCAGTGAAGAGCAGTTCCTTTCGATCCGCTTTGAGATCGCCATCGTCATCGATCAGATAGAAAACAGAATCGTTCGCCGACACGATGACGCGATTTCCGAGTACACAAATCCCGTGCGCCGAATCGACGTCGCGGCCTTGATAGAAGACATGAGTTTTGTCAGCTGAGCCATCGCCGTCGGTGTCTTCGACGATGATGATGCGGTCACCTTCCGTCCGTTCAGGAATATCACCATTGGCGATCTTCTGCCGATAGTTGATGACTTCGCAAACCCAGACTCGACCGAGATGATCAACGTCGATGTTGGTCGGGTTGGCGAGAAACGGTTCGGCGGCGAAGAGGTTGACGTCGAGTTTTGGGTGAACGTCGAATTGAGAGATTGCGTTGCCGGGTTCGTGTTGCGGTTGTTGAGCCAGAGCCGCGCCGGTGAGCAACAAAAGAGTCAACAAGAAGAGCAATGAGTTCGGTTTCATCGTAGCACCTTGGTGTAACAGAGATGGTGCGTTCTAGCCCACCTAAATCTTGATTCACGCATTTGACTGTCGAGCACATCATTGAACAAAGACGTCACGCTGTTGTCGGCGCGAGTAGACGCTTAAATTTCTTCAGGCTCTTCCTTGAATTCAACCGACTCATAAATTTCAGACAGTTTAAGTTCGCCATTGAATGAATTTAGAGGAACGTTTGCTTCAAGACCAACGTAGCTTTTGCGTTGGAACTGTCCAAATCCATCACGTTGAAATACGATCGCCGCCGCTGAGGATTGCTCAAGAAGGATGTACGTGTCTAGCGTTGGGATTTGCAGATAGCTCTCTTTCTTTTCACCCATGTCTATTCGGCGAGTTGACTGTGAAATGACCTCGATGATGACGACAGGATGATCTTGAAAATGATCGTCGGCCGGGTTCGCATCGCAAACAACCATGGCGTCGGGATAGAAAAATCGCATTCCTGTCCTTGCCCGAATGCGAACTTTGGTGTCCGAATTAAAAACATCACAGGGATTGCCACGCAGTTGGCTGTGGAGAAGCCCTGTAACGTTGGAGGCGATCCGATTGTGTGCGTTGCTGGCGCCTGCCATGGCGTAGACGTTGCCGGCAACGTATTCATGCTTGCGGTTAGCGGTCTTTTCGCCAGCGAGATAGTCGGAAACGCCGATGGGATCGAATTTTCGTGCACTGCTCATTTTCATATTGTAACGCCAAACGTAGAAATCGACTAACTGTTGTTGTGGCACAAAAAAGGCGACGCTGAGTGAACAACGTCGCCGATTCTGTTTTGGTTGCGATCACAAGCCAGAGGCTTATGCCACCTTAGCCTTCTAGGGCCGCTTGAGCTGCTGCCAGGCGTGCGATTGGAACGCGGTAGGGAGAGCAGCTGACGTAATCAAGTCCGGTGCGGACGCAGAACTTAACTGAGTTCGGCTCACCGCCGTGCTCGCCACAGATGCCGCACTTCAGTTTTGGTCGTGTACTGCGACCTTTCTGAACAGCCATCTCAACAAGCTGGCCAACGCCAGACTCGTCGATCTGCTGGAACGGGTCAGTTTCAAGGATCTTCTCTTCCAGGTAGTCAGGAAGGAAGGTTCCGATGTCGTCACGGCTGTAACCGAAAGTCATCTGAGTCAGGTCATTCGTACCGAAGCTGAAGAACTCAGCAGTCTCGGCAACCTTGTCCGCAGTAAGAGCAGCACGAGGAATCTCGATCATGGTACCGACCATGTATTTGACCTTGGACTTCTTCTCTTTGAGAATCCCGTCGGCAACGCGGCGAACGATTTTCTCCAAGAAGTCCAATTCAGCCTTGGTACCGATCAGCGGGATCATGATCTCAGGCAACACTTTGGTGCCCTTGGCCTGAACCTTGACGGCGGCTTCGATGATCGCCTGAGTCTGCATCTCGCAAAGGATTGGATAAGTGATGCTCAGGCGACAACCACGATGACCCAACATTGGGTTGAACTCGTGAAGCTCAGCAACGCGATCTTGGACCTTCTTGAGTGGCACACCCAATTCCTTGGCCATCTTCTTCATGTCGGCTTCGGTGTGAGGCAGGAATTCGTGAAGTGGCGGATCCAA
>CALLUY010000103.1 GCA_938010615.1 uncultured Pirellulaceae bacterium
GTGCGCCCTAACCGAAGCAACTTGCCGGACCTTTGGTCCTAAAATAATCGGGGGAATCTAAGTCCCAGCCCGATGGGCTGGGCTAGGCAAGAAACGGGGCTTTGCCCCTAAACGCAAACACTGCAACTTCAAAACTTACGCGTCGGGTTGTGATTTCGGCAGCACCTAAAAGTCGTCCAGCAGTTCCTTAATCGCGGCGACCTCATTTCGTCGGTTGAACGTCAACGAAACGGCGTTCTTCCAGTCGAGCCCAATAAAGTCCGCCAGCTTATGGGCCAGTGCCAAATCAGAAACGCCGCGATACTGATTGGTCAGCTTTCCGTCTTCGCCGTAGATGGTATTGGAGTCCGAATCGAATCCTGATTCGTAGTTTTCGCAGAGCTCTTCGATCCACGCATCGGGAATTCCAGCGTCTCGACACGTCTCCTCCGACCAAATTTCATCTCCGGTGCATTTGAGCAACAACATTTGTGCGGCAACTGAGTCAAACATACAATTATCTGGCCTAGGAATTTTCATTCAATTGAAACTCTGATTTGAAACGCTGTCCACTAACTTGTCCATGATTCATCCGGTTCGCCAATGAAGTCTTTGAAGATCCTGCTCACAACTGTCTTCCTTGTCGCAGTTGCTCCATTAGCTGTCGCTCAATCGGACTCAAACTGGCAACATTGGCGAGGAGAGGGAGCTACCGGAGTTTCACAATCTGCGACGCCGCCGTTGGAGTGGAGCGAACAAAAGAACATCCAATGGAAAGTCCCAATCGATGGCGAAAGCGTTGCCACGCCAATCATTGTGGGAGAAAAAGTCTTTCTGTTGACGTCGATCAAAACGGACAACGTCGATCCGAAGCTTCCAAAACCCGAAGACCAACCCAAAGAAAACTTCTTTGACGTCAAACGACCGAATGCCATCTATCAATTCGTCGTATTGTGCCTCGATCGCAACACTGGCAAAGAAATCTGGCGGAGAGTCGCAAAAGAATTGATTCCGCACGAAGGAGTGCACCACGACAACAAGTTTGCTTCGGCTTCTCCGACAACCGACGGCCAACGATTGTACTGTTGGTTTGGTTCCGCAGGACTGTTCTGTTTTGACTTCGATGGCAACGAGATCTGGAATCGCGATTTCGGGAAAGCGTTCGTGGGCTCCAGTTTGGGGGAAGGATCGTCTCCGGCAGTGCATGACGGCAAACTTGTACTCGTCAGAGACACATCCCAATCTCCGGCGATCTATTGTCTGGACTCCGCGACGGGAATGACCATTTGGGAAAAAGAACGTGATGAGGAAAACACCTGGGCGACGCCAATCATCGTGGATCGCAACATGGTGTCGCAAGTAATCACAACGGGCTCAAAGTTCGTTCGCAGCTACGATCTGGAATCCGGCGACATCATCTGGCAATGCAGCGGACTGACAGGTAACTGCATCCCCTGCCCGATCGTTGAAGAGGACACCGTGTTTTGCATGAGCGGATATAAAGGATACTCCTTGCTGGCGATTAACCTCGACCAATCCGGTGACATCAGTGGCTCGGATGGAATTAAGTGGAATAAATCGAAAGGCACACCCTATATTCCCTCGCCAGCTCTATCTGACGGGATGCTGTACTTCGTAAAGTCCAACAGCAACATTCTGACAGTGCTTGATTCTAAGACTGGGAAAGTAATCCTTGAGCCGACTCGAATTCCTGGAATCAAAAATGTGTATGCATCGCTGGTCGGTGCAGACGGGCGAATTTACATCGTTGGACGCAGCGGGACGACTGTCGTACTAAAACGCGGCCGCGAATTTCAGGTTCTGTCGACGAACAAGCTTGACGAACGAATTGATACGTCTCCGGCCTTGGCGGGAAAGCAAATTTTTCTGCGCGGCGAGAATTCGTTGTACTGTATCGTGGAATCATTAGACGACTGATTTCCGCCCAGACGTAAACGCCCAGATAAAGTGTCGTTTTCGCTGATGGCCTGAAAAGCCCGCTCCCGATGGACCGGATTCGTCTTCTGTTGCCACAAACGGACATTTCGTTGACACTATGCTTTTACCGACTCACCTTCCATTGGCGTACTCCGCATGAACGTTCGCGCGAAAGAGCGAAAGCCCAACTACCGACAGATGATCGTTATCGGCCTAGTTATCCTTGCCGGGATCTATCACTTCAGCCGTCCAACGCTGGAGAAGTGGACTGGCAGATCCCTGCCGTCGATTACGCAAGAAGACGATCGACAGGCGAACAACAACGATAGTGATTATAGCTACGACGCCAAACTTCCTGATGCGAACAAGGGTTCCAGCAACGACAATGGAAATCGTAACTCGCATTCAAAGAGCAGCTCTTCGAACAACGGCCAGAGCCCCGGAAAGGCTGCCCGAGCTTGGCTGAAAGATATCGGACGCAATAGCTTCAAATCGCCTGCCGGCCTAATTTACGGCGGAGGTCGAGAGCATCGTGTCGATCATGTTTTGCTCCACTGCAAAGACGATCCCTCCAAGCCGACTCACGGCGTATTCGTTGGCGACGCCGTGGAAGTCATGAAGATGGTTGACGAAGCCTACGAATTGGCCAAGTCGGGCTCCAGCAAATCTGATTCAAAGAGATCCGGCGACAAGATGACTCACACCGTATCGATGGGCCGTGTCGTGGGGCACACTGGCGGAAAGAAAGCGAAACGCAGCGGACGCAAGGAGCTGAAACGCATCAAGCTTGTGTTGGCTGACGACCGAGTCATCACGGCTTTCCCGACAAAGTAACCCGAGGCCAGCTATGGGAAATTTCGTTCTCTATTCGATCGTCGGATCAATCGTTCTGACTCTACTGTTGAATTTCTTACCGTTAGTTTTCCCTAACTTCGCCGCAACCACGATGCGGAAGCTCGAGGAATCTGCCCGGCGCACCATTGATCAACATGAAGACGACAACCAACCACGGGTGAAAGTTTTCTTTCCGTGGAAAGGGATGCTGATCGGTTCCGTGATTCTGACGATCCTTGTCAACGTGATTCGGATGTTTGCTGGTTGATCATAGACGTTGGTCAAACCAACTGTCCTTGCGATATCGCCACCACATTTGCAGATCTTGGACCGCCAAAAAATCTTTTGCTTTCCCCGGAATTTGCGCCGATGCGGATAGCCGGTATTCGGCACATTAGATACATTTTACGGCGTGACTGGTTCCGAATCTGTCGTCCAGGTTTGGATTGAGAAGTCACTTGGCCTGAATAAAAATTATCCCGAAAATCGTCGACGTCTGGCAACCGCGCCACTGCGTTGGATGAATTGAAAATGAACGTTTTCAGTCGTGCGTACGTTGATAGCCTCTACGAAGACTATCAAAAAGATCCTGCTTCCCTCCCCGCTGAATGGCAGCAGTACTTTCGGGACTTCACCCCTGAACAGGATAGCTCCGAATCCAACGGAGCAATCGCTACTCCGCCCTCCACTCCAGGAACGATTGGCGGAGCCGATGACACCGAATCGCCGCACAGCCAATCGGTGGCTCAGCTTCAGGATCGCGTTGACCAACTGGTACGCGGTTTTCGTGTGCGTGGGCACTTGGAAGCGAACATTGATCCGCTGGGCATGCCGCGAGAAACTAACAGCGAACTCAAACCGGAATCGTACGGTCTGCATCCGGGAATCCTCGAGCAAAAGTTTTCGGCTCGCACCGTCGGCGGACAGAACTTTCAACGACTCGAAGAGATCGTCCAGCTGCTCCGCAACACTTACTGTCGCTCGATCGGAGCCCAGTTCATGCACATCGACAATCACGATGTGAGATACTGGCTGCAATCGAGAATGGAGAGCTCACAAAACAGAATCAACATGGATCGCAAAATGCAGATCCGGATTTTGACCAAACTAACCGACGCCGTCATCTTTGAAGAGTTCGTGCGACGAAAGCACCCTGGGGCGAAAACGTTTTCACTCGAAGGCGCCGAAACTCTCATTCCGCTGCTGGACTTGGCACTCGAGAAGGCCGGCGAACACGACGTCGACGAAGTCGTTCTCGGGATGGCTCACCGTGGTCGATTGAACGTGCTGGCCAACATCATGGGTAAGCGTTCGGAAAACATTTTCTGGGGCTTTGATGATCCTGACCCGAACGCCAACCGCGGCGGAGGCGACGTTCTGTATCACATGGGCTACAGCAACGATTGGAAAACGAGCACGGGCAAAGACGTTCACATTTCGCTGTGCTTCAACCCCAGCCATCTTGAGTTCGTGAATCCGGTTGCGATGGGACGATGTCGTGCCAAACAGGATCGCGCCGGAGACAACTGGCAAGCCAAAAGAATGTGCGTCCTGATTCATGGTGATGCTGCGTTTGCTGGCGAAGGTGTGGTACAAGAATCTCTCAACATGAGCCAACTGCCGGGCTACAAAGTCGGCGGCACGCTGCACGTGATTGTTAACAATCAAGTTGGCTTCACGACGAATCCGTCGGCCGGACGGAGCACGACTTACGCCAGCGACATTGCAAAGATGTTGCAGATTCCGATCTTCCATGTAAACGGCGAAGATCCGGAAGCGGTTGCTCAAGTGGTGAATCTTGCCATGGAGTTCCGTCGCACTTTCCATCGCGACGTGGTCATCGACATGTATTGTTATCGTCGTCATGGACATAACGAAATGGATGAGCCACGATTTACTCAGCCGATGATGTACGAAAAGATTGACGATCGAAAAACCGTTCGAGACAATTACCTCGGTCGCCTGCTGAAGATGCAGGAAATCACACTGGCTGAAGCCGATGCGATCGCGGAAGCTCGTCGCGAAAAACTCGACCGCGAATTCGAAGCTGCCAAAAACAAGGCTAACTTCAAGCCGGATACTCAGAGTGGCGATGGTATTTGGACGGGCTACACGGGCGGCAAAGAAGATCTTTCTTACGATCCTGACACGGGCGTTCCTGCCGGAAAATTAACTTACGTCTTGAAGCAAATTTCGTCCTACCCGGAAGGCTTCACGCCGAACCGAAAGCTGGCTCGAATCCTGCAAGCTCGGGGAGATTCTGCCGCTGGTAGTCGACCGCTCGATTGGGCGACGGCAGAACTGGCAGCCTTTGGATCACTTGCTTTGGAAGGTCATCCTGTTCGACTGACTGGCCAAGACGTCGGTCGCGGAACGTTTAGTCAACGTCATGCCGTGATCTACGATGCGAACAACGGAAGACGCCACGACATCTTGCGTCACATCGATGAAGCTCAGGCAAATGTCGACATCATCAACAGCCCGCTCAGCGAAGCGGGAGTTCTCGGATTCGACTACGGCTACAGCCTCGACTGCCCGGACGGACTGGTTTGTTGGGAAGCCCAATTTGGCGACTTCGTAAACGCGGCTCAAGTGATCATCGACCAATTCATTTTCAGTGCAGAGGATAAATGGAATCGCCTCAGCGGATTGGTGATGCTGCTACCTCACGGATTCGAAGGCTCAGGACCAGAACACTGCAGCGCACGAATGGAACGGTTCCTGACTGGATGCGCGGAACACAATGTTCAAATCGCCTACCCGACGACCGCTGCTCAACACTTTCATTTGTTGCGACGACAAGTGATTCGAAAATGGCGCAAGCCGCTGATCGTGTTCACTCCAAAAGCTTTGCTGCGTGAACAAAAAGTAATGTCGAATCTTGATGAATTCACGGCAGGAAAATTCGAACGAGTTCTCACTGACCCGGATGTTGGACCTTACGATCATCCGACTCGAGTCATCATCGCCACGGGCAAGGTCGCGGTGGACTTGATGAAAGAGCGTGAGCAACGCGGACAGAAGGACTTTGCGGTCATCCGAGTTGAGCAACTCTATCCGTTTCCGGCTGACCAGATCCGTGAAGTCTTGCAGGCCTATGACTCGTCGACTCCGATCTACTGGGTTCAGGAAGAGCCACGAAACATGGGCGCTTGGTACTTCATCAAGGTCAAATGGGATGAAATGGGGCTTGGGGACCAATGGAACATCAAGGCGATCACCCGACCTGAGTCGGCGAGTCCGTCTACGGGATCCAAGAAAGCACATAAAATTGAAGAACAGGATTTGTTCAACGAGGTCATGGGAGTTGTCGCACCAACAAGCAGTTCTTGATCGCCATCAAATTCTGCCCAACCCGATCGATTCTCCTGCACAACCAAACTTTTACTTTCACTGCTCATTCGCCGATTTGTTCCTGAGGCGAATGGCGAAACACAAATTAACCGCCCCTTTTTCACTCCGTTAGAAGTCAAGACTCATGGCTGAAATCAAAGTGCCTGAATTTGGAGATTCCATTCAGGAAGTTCAAGTTTTCCAATGGTTAAAGAAACCCGGCGAATGGGTTGAACGCGACGAAGATATCGTCGAATTGGAATCCGAGAAAGCATCTCAGGCGTTGCCAGCTCCCGTTGCGGGAATCCTCGCGTCGGTTGCCGTTGCCGAAGGAGAGATCGTTCAGGTCGGCGCTACGCTTTGCGTGATCGACGAATCGGCTTCTCGTGACAGTGCTGCCTCCGGGCAGGCTGCGGCTACTTCTGCTGCAGGTGGTGCGACAGATTCAACGGCCGTTCTGGATGCTCCTCCTGCGTCGGGCGAGAGCGCCAATTGGATCATGCCGGCAGCTCAGGTCATGCTCAGCGAGTACAAGATATCTGCTGACGCGATCAAGCCGTCCGGACCCGGAGGACGATTGCTGAAAGAGGACGTCTTGAAGTATGTGTCGGCAAACAATTTACGTCCGGCAGGTGCATCGATTCCAAATTCTGGATCAGCGACTCAATCCGCGGCGGCCTCTGCTCCAGCTCCAGCAAGTCCACCCGCGCCGGCCACGCCTGCTCGACCTGCTCCTAGTGCCCCAAGCGCTCCAGTGCCTGCTCCTCCAGCTTCGAGTTCGCTCGATGCTCAAACGGAAGAGTGGAATGACTCGATGGGGCCGCGTGAAGACACGTCGAAGCCGATGAGCATGATTCGCCGCACGATTGCGAAGCGGTTGGTTGAAGCCCAGCAAACGGCGGCTCTGTTGACAACGTTCAACGAAGTCGACATGAAACCGGTCATGGACCTGCGATCCAAATACAAGGAAGCGTTCCAGAAGAAACACGGCGTCAAGCTTGGCTTCATGTCGTTCTTTGCCAAGGCCGTTGTCGAAGGCTTGCGTCGATTCCCGGCAATCAACTCTGAGATTCAGGGCAACAACGTCATCAGCAAGAACTATCACGATATCGGTATCGCGATGGGCGGCGGCAAGGGGCTGGTCGTTCCAATTCTCCGCAACGCGGAGCGGATGAGTTTTGCCGACATCGAAAGAGGCATTGGTTCGTTTGCAGCACTTGCGGCTGAAAACAAAATCAAGCCGGCCGACCTCGATGGCGGAACTTTCACGATCAGCAATGGCGGCGTGTATGGATCCTTGCTTTCGACTCCAATCGTGAATCCGCCTCAAAGCGGAATCCTAGGCTTGCACTCGATTCAGGATCGAGCGGTTGTTGTCAACAAGGAGATTGTTATTCGCCCAATGATGTACATCGCATTGAGTTACGATCACCGCATCGTTGACGGGAAAGAAGCAGTAACCTTCCTGAAGACGATCAAAGAAGTTCTCGAAGAGCCGGCTCGCCTGTTCCTCGAAGTCTAAGACGTCTGTAAACCGACTTGGTTTAACTTGACCCCAACAGCAAACAAAGAATCACAACCATGGCAGAAAACAACTTCGATCTCGTCGTCCTCGGTGGAGGCCCCGGCGGATACGTCGCGGCCATTCGCGGTGCTCAATTGGGTTTGAAAACGGCCGTCATCGACGAAAATCAAAAGTTTGGCGGGACCTGTCTTCGTGTTGGATGCATTCCCAGCAAAGCACTGCTCGAATCGAGCCATCTTTTGGTTGAAGCTCGTGATCACATGATGGAACACGGCATCACGGCCACCAAGCTAACCGTCGATCTCGCAGCGATGATGCGGCGTAAGTCGGGCGTCGTTGACACGCTCACCGGTGGCATTGCTCAGCTGCTCAAGAAAAATAAAGTTACCGCGATCGTTGGACGGGGCAAGTTCGTTGGCTCCAACAAAATCGAAGTTTCAAACGGAGACACCGTCACCGCTAAGAACATTATCATCGCGACTGGAAGTGTCCCGATGGCCCTTCCTGGAATCGAGCTCGATGGCGATCGAATCGGCGACAGCACGGCGGCACTTTCTTACACCAGCGTTCCTCGTCGATTGGTTGTCGTTGGTGGTGGCTACATCGGATTGGAACTCGGATCGGTCTGGAGTCGGCTTGGATCAGAAGTCATCATCTTGGAAGCGATGGATAAAGTACTTGCTGGACTCGATCAGGAGATCGCTCGAACCGCACAACGTACTTTCGAGAAACAAGGTCTTCAATTCCGTACTGGAATGTGGGTCGAATCCGTTGTTCGCAACGGCGACAAATGCACGGTAAGCATCAAAGGTGGCGAAACGATTGAATGTGATCGTGTTCTCGTTTCAGCGGGTCGATCGCCGAATACAAAATCAGTTGGATTGGATGTCGCAGGCGTCGAAGTCGATCAACGCGGCTTCATCGTGACAGACGATCATTTGAAAACATCTGTCGACGGAGTCTATGCAATCGGTGACTGCATTGGCGGAGCGATGCTGGCTCACAAGGCCTCCGAAGAAGGCATTTCTGTTGTTGAGCGATTGGTCAAAGGCGTCGGACACGTTGACTATGACACCATTCCAGCGATCGTCTACACACATCCGGAAATTGCATCGGTCGGCAAAACGGAAGAGCAACTTAAGTCCGCAGGCGTCGGCTACAAAAAAGGCTCATGTCCATTCGGAGCTAACGGTCGCGCACGAGCGATGGGTTCGGCCGAGGGGAAAATCAAAATCCTTGCCGACTCAGAGACCGATCGGATTCTTGGCGTTCACGCCATCGGACCTCGCGCTGGAGACTTGATTGCAGAGGCCGCGATTGCGATGAACTTTGGAGCATCAAGCGAAGATCTCGCACGTTGCTGCCATGCTCATCCAACACTTTCAGAGATCATGCAGGAAGCCGCAATGGCTGTCAGCAAACGAGCGATTCACACGTAAATCTACTGATTTCGCTTACCAATACTTTTGATTGGCATCTGAGCCAACTCGTCGCTCCGATAGTTTAGCTTGTTGCGATACAACTCCAATCGCTTTTGCAGTCCCGCCTTTTGCGGTTCGGTGTATTGATCCGAAGTTAAACTTTCGCGAACCATCTGCACCGCCTTTTGTTGAAACTTGACGGCATTCTCAAAGTCACGTTTCTCTGCGTGACAGGCTGCAGCGATCTCGGCGATGAAGGCTGATTTTTCATACAGCTTCACCAACGGCGATATCAACTCGATCCCTCGATCGGCGTTGCGCAACCCTTCGTAGGGACAAGTCGCATACGTCCAGGCGAGGATACAATTTGTCCGCCGATGTTGCGGCGAGTCCTTCAAATACTGCTCGAACAATCGAATCGCATCCTCATACTTAGCCGTCGCAAACTCCGCTTCAGCCAGAAATCGCAACACATTTCTTTCACTTGGTTGAAGCCGATGCGCCAACCGGAGAAACTTTTTGGCACGACTCGCTTCACCCGAACTCAAGTACAGAAACCCAAGATCTCCAGCGACGTAGGGTAACGTTGGATGAGCGTCAAATGCGACCGTCAAATGGGAAGCCGCCTCAACATATCGCTTTTTGGAAAACAGAAGCCGCCCGAGGATTGCATGGACTTGCGCGGAATCCGGATGACGATCAAGATGATCCTTGAGCTTGTCGATTGCGGGATTCACCAACAACTGATCAATATTGGCGTCCGAGTAACCGATGACCGCCTCTTCACTGTCAGCATCGATACTCAACGCTTGCTCAAACACCAATACCGCCTCTTCGAGTAACGCACTCCGCTGCGGGTCTTCAGGGGGTTGCTCAGCCGCCATTTTCCGCAGCAACTGTCCTTTTTCGATGTACGCCAAAATGCATCTTCCATCCACTTCGATCGCGCGATCAAAGAACACTCCGGACAAGTTAAAATTGTTCAACGACGACAACTCGATCGCCCGGTTCGCTAGTTGCAACGCAGTCGCAGGAGCAGAACGACGATTTAGTTCAATCGCTTCCTGTTCAAGTCCAAGTTCAAGGAATCGATCTTTCAGTCGAGTCACGTTGGCGATGCGATTGGCGTTGAGCCATGTCCCATGCCGACCAGTCAGCTCTTCCCAATCCTTGCCATACCCCTGCGAGAACAGCTTTTCGTCTTCAAGCACGGACTGCGCACTGAGACTCTTTGCAGGATAGAAAGCTTTAACCGCGCCAGCGTTATCAACTAAAATTCCAAACGGAAACTCTGGCAGGTGCTGATTGCCAAACCACTCGCCACACGCCAAGCGAAGTTTTCCCATCGTCGATTGAGGTGCGACACCGCTCGGATAGGGCCAGTTCGTCGACTCAACCGTGGTTTTGGAAAGCTTCAACTGGTCGCTCATCGTGACGCCCGATTCTCGGCGATTGCAAAACGCGGCCGCACATCCGAGCTTCGCTTCCTGTAGCTCGGGTTTACGCTGCGAAAGATCTCGAAGCACCTCTTCCGAAGCCGGGTTCCCATTGTGAAAGACAACCAACAGTGCCTCCTTCGATTGGCTTTCAACCTTATACCAAACCTGATCGTGACCTTTGACCGTCAGTTGCGGAAGAATCGAAGCCGGATAGAACGTGGATCTTGAAACATTCGGAGCGTCCAAGTTGCCTTCAAGCCAGGCAGGCTTGATTGCAAGCTCAAAACGTTTCGCCGTTCGCTCGGCCGCTTCAGGCTCGTCTTCGATGAGAGTATAAAACCGATTTGACTGAAGTCCACTAAACGTCTGACGTTTACCGCCGGGCCAGACAACATCCACTTTTTTGATCGAAGCCTGTTTGCCAATTCCGATTTGAAGGTTTCGACTCGACTGAGCAAGATAACCCGAACCAGCCGTCACCCAGCGGACAATTGGAACGCCGAGATTTTCAATCCAAACTTCTACTCGCGCTCCGATCGCATCTAAGTTTGATTCGGTGCCGACCAAAGTAATGTTGATCGAATCGTTATCCGATTCCAACTGATTGCAAAGGATCCGCACACGAGGGCCATTTCGAGAAACCATCACGACATCAGTGTCGCCGTCGTTGTCCCAATCGGTGGTTGCGAACGCCCTCGCGTCATTGAGCAAATCAATACCTGAGCCAGCAGAGAAATTTGCGAACCCGATTGGGCCCATATTCAAATAGCAGCGATTGCGTTGACTCCCCGATATCGAAAAGCCACCGCGAATCAAGTCACCGACTTCATGAGCTCGTGATCGAATTGCTGGTGCGTTAGCGTCCTTTCCCCCCAACTCTTTGACAATGCAGCGGGACCAAAAGGATTGTAAATCTTCCGATGACGTTCGAGAAAGATAACCGTTGGCAACCAAAATGTCGTCCAGCCCATCATTATTCAAATCGGTTACCGCAGATCCGAACGATGACTCCGTTGAAAAAATGGGTGTTGGAAGCGGGTAGCCAGTGAACGCGTTCCCAACTTCATTTTTTGAAAACCATACATGCGACTGGGCAATCAGCGATTTGCCGATTTCACTATTCAGTTCTTCCGACCCAAGACGATCCTTAATGACACGATATTGCCGACTCGACGCGTCGTTGGCAGCAAACAGGTCCGGACGACCGTCGCGGTTAAAGTCTCCAAATGAAACGCTGCGCGATTGAGATGGAAGAACCATCTCTTTCTGCGGAGTGATATCACTGAACCAACCATTTTGATTTTCATAAAGTCGTGACGAACTCGCTTCGTTGGCCACATAGAGATCTTGGTCTCCATCAGAATCGTAATCGATCCAGACAGCCGCTCTCGAGTGGGCTTCGTTATTTTCGGTAAGCCCAACTTTTTCTGTGACATCCTTGAAAAGCCATCCTTCATCATTTCGAAGTAAAACATTTCGACCGCCAGATGAACCTTCGGAGTAGCTATCGGGAACAAACAGAACATCTGTTCGATCTCGAACTTTTTTGAACTTACAAACGAAAAAGTCGAGGTCACCATCGAGATCAAAGTCCGCAGCGGAGAGACTCGAACCGTCGTAGCCAATCCGCAGCTTGCTTTCCAACTGAAATTTTTCACTCCCATTGTTCGAAAACAAAACGAGATACTCGTCGATGGTTAAAGCCAGATCCTGATCGCCGTCATTATCAATATCGACAATCAGTGCAGCTCTGGTTTCATCCAAAACGTCGACGCCGCCTTCAATAGCAACATCGCGAACCGTGCCGTCTGGATTCTGGAGCAGCATCATGTTTGCCAAGCCATGGCCTTCGCACACGTAAAGGTCATCCAGACCGTCACCATTGATATCACCAACGGCAATTCCCTGATTGCCGATCACGTTGAGACCGGAAATTCGTTTCGCCCATTGATCGAGTCCAAATTTGAGTTGGGATTCCCAAGCTCCACAATTCCCAAAAATTGACATCGAACAATCTTGCAACAGCTGCCCTTCAGGAACGCGAACGACCAGTTCTTCCCGACCGAGCACTTTGATCGAATCGAGCGCGATGCTGCTGGCGTCATCCCGGTTCCACTTTGTCTCCCAAAGTGACGTCGCCTGCAAACCTGATTCAGATTTAACTTGGCCAAACGTTTCCGCGACGACGCGCGCAGTAACGATGCCGTCGACCGTTTCCGCTTGGTAAATCTTGAAATCGATCCTGAATTGACTGGACTGCTTCCAGCCGATCAAAACGTTTTCAATGAAGCTTTGCAACGCGCCATCGCCCTCAAACTTGGGCGCAGATTCCGCTGTTTTCCAACGACCAATCGCGACTCGGTCTCCATTATAGCGAACCTCGAATCTCATCCTGTCGATGCCAGTTCCCGAAAAGGATGAGCTGACGAAATCGGGGCGGTCAGGCGAAATCCCTTTTAGCGCCCTTTTAAAATATTCGCCCAACTCGATCAGCTTTTCTTCAATCTCTGCTTCAAGAGCCTCCGAATCTGTCGCTTCGGTAAATGTCGAATCGCCCTCGAAATCGAGTTCTGACTTGGATTCGTCAAAATCGTTGTGTAGCGGCAGCGTCATCTCAACGCGCTCGACTTTCGAGCTCCGCTCGCAGCCCACCATGTGGCAAATTGAAAAGATGAGCAACACAGCCAGCGAACAAATCTCAAAATAACGTCCAGGCATGCGGCAATCCGTTGTGAAGCGGGAGTCTGAAACGCCCAAAAAAAGGTGGGTTAGATGGTGTTCGCCCGCATCAAATTGCAACCTTGGCGAACCTGCTCATTGTCTTGCATTTGCCCAAAGGTCGCAAGAACGCGGATTCTACCTCAAACCTTGCTAGGGCAAGAAAGGACAGCAAATTATTGACTGAAACCAGACATCCCTGGCGCACGCAAATCGGAGAAGGCCCCGCCAATCCTACGCTTGTTCTCAGCAGGCGACCTCGCAAACAAATTCGAAGTCCGTGCTTTTTCAACCATGAGAACATCGAAAAGAAACCTCCGGTCGATGAACTCATCAAGCAACTTGGCCTCGACGAAAAAGATTCCCCACTGCTCAAATTACCTAAGCGGCTCTTTTCCCATCAATCGCCGCAGCATTCCGATCTGCCCGGCATGTAACATTTCGTGATCGGCCACAAACAGCAGACTGCCATACTTCGTACCGAAGGCTGCGTGCGGTGCATCCACCGGTTCGTCAAGGCTGGCCTCAAAAGAAGAAATCTCCGAAAGCGTTTGCTCGTAGACCCGGCTCAACACTTCCAAAATCTCGACAGGCGTCGGATAGTTTTCAGCACCTGATTTTGGAATCGTGCCTTTCATGAAAAGCTTCCGAAACTTCCCTGACATCAACTTCGTATCAATCTCGGCTCGTCCTCGTTGGCGAAACAACGTGAGACCGTAATGCGACATCGCGATGTGACCGACTTGCCACGCGATGTGCGTCGGATACGCATCTGGCATCCAAAACCAGTCCTCGTCCGACAGGTCTTCCAACGACAACAACGTATACCGCCGCGTGAATTCGATTCGTCGCAGGACCAGTTGCAAACGATCAGACAGACCGTCCGGCAACTCGTACTCATGATCAAAAATGCTCATTTTGACTATCTCAGGATTCGATCTTTCAGGATTTGATCTCAACGATTGCTTCGATTTCTACGATCACGCCAAGCGGCAAAGCGGCTACTCCGACAGCGCTTCGAGTGCCGACACCAATTTCTTCACCAAAAACTTCACGCATCAATTCGCTACATCCGTTAACAACCGCTGGCTGAGCTGTAAATTCGGGCGTGCAATTCACCATCCCAAACAGCTTGATGATTCGAGCCACCCGATCCAACGAACCCAACTGAGCCTTAAGCGTAGAAAGAATCGCCAAGCCAGCTTGCTTGGCCGCCGCGTAACCGGCTTCCTGATCGGCATCCCGACCAACGCAACCTAAGTGCAGACTTCCGTCGACGTTCACTGGTAAATGCCCCGAGGTATAACAAAGATCTCCGACCATCAGCGCTGGCCGGTAAACGGCCACGGCACTTGGAGCCGGCGGTAGCTCAAGCCCCAGTTCGACTAATCTTTCTTCAACACTCATCAGCGAAAGCTCCTTTTGTATCGATTGGTTGACGTGGGACGGGAAAGCTTGCTTGACCGTCACGCAAAACAGCGTGAAAGAATATCATTTCTGAAGTCTTTGGAACATGGCCGAAACAGGTTTAGGCTTTTTTGCGAACCGTTTCAGGCGGAAAGACCTGCGTTGGAATAAGCAACGGCGCGACCATACTATTTTCAAGGACTTTCCGAACGCGACTCTCACGTGCCGAATACACCACTATCGCAACTACAAACTCTTCTACGACAGACTTCCGTCCATGTCCCTCACTGGCACTCAAATCAACGATCAAGAGGAAATCATTTCCTGTTGGAAACTGGGGCCTCAAGTGACTGGCGGACGGTGGTACGACATCTATCGAGCACGCCCAAAAACACTGTCAGCTGATTCCGATTTTGACTACGTGATCAAAGTCATCAATCCGCTTCTACCGCACGCCGACAAACAAAAAGCGATCGATCGACTCGGTCGAGAAGCCTTCGCCACAGAATCGGTCATGCACAACGCCGTCATTCGGCTGCTGGATGCGGAACTGGACGCTGCTCCATTCTTCCTTGTTCAACCGTGGGTCTATGGTCGATCGCTGGACAGGTTTTTTGCTTCGGCGCAGCAGGTCGCCATCAACCGATTGATGTGGGTATTGA
>CALLUY010000104.1 GCA_938010615.1 uncultured Pirellulaceae bacterium
ATCCCTTCGGGAGCATGTTTGCTTTCGACCAAATCTGGTGATGGCGCTGCGCTTATCACCGGCTAATAGCTTGAATCCCTTCGGGATGGACCGATAACTACAACCCAATCGTTTCACCCTGTGCCGCAACGTTCATCCCGGCCCGCATAATTTGGCTCGCAGCGGCGCTTTCCGGTTGCAGAACTGGATTGGTGTGATTGAAGTGAATGAAGCGAATCTTATTTCGCTGACTTTCCTCGAGCGATGAGAACCTCTTGATACTTTCGGTAACGAACGGATGCGGGATCATGGCCATGTCCCGTCCCGGGATCTCCCCGTTCTCGAAAAAAGTCCCGTCCAAGTAGGCGATGTCGCAATCATGAATCACAGTCTCGATTTTTTGACCCCACTTGTTCCACTTGTCGATGTCGGGAAGAAACACGACTGTCTTGCGGGGACCTTTAATCTTGAACCCAACCGTTTCGGAGAATTCATCTCGATGCGGAACCTGAAAAGGCGTCACCGAGATTCGCTCACTAAGCTTGATCGTCTCTTCTTTCTGCAATGGCTGTAAAGCGATGTTCTTCAAAGACACCAATTGGCTCCATGGTCCATTGGTTTCAAGAAACGTTTTCATCCTTGGCATGCAATAAACTGGCGTTTCGTTAGCACCAATGACTTCCCGCCCCAAGTGAATCAGGCCGGTGTAGTGACCAATGTGAGCATGAGTCAGGAAAATCCCATCGAGGCCGGGTTGTCGCCTTTTTGGTTCGACGAATTCGTCCAAAGATCGAAGCTGACGTGGAAAGTCTGGTGAGCACTCAAAAAGCCACCGTTGTTTTGACTCACGATCAATGACCGCAACGCTCGTGGCGTACTTCGCAAGAGATTGATCTTTCCAAGCATTCGCACAACAGGCTCTGGCACAGGCTGCTTGAGGAAATCCCGCGTCTTGCGCTATGCCCAGCACGATCAACTCGACGCCGTTTTCCGGATCTTCGCCAAACGCCGTTGCAACAATTGGCCCGAGCGATATTGTGACTACCAAGGAAAGTAATCGGACAGATTTCGAGAAGATATTCATGGCATCATTAGACACCATTTTGTCGCCTTTGTGGATTTGCCCACATCGAATGGTTGACGGACTTTGCCGCGAACATGAAACTTGTGCACAACATTGTCTTTTCAGCCACCGTCAAGTTTGCAGATCCGATGGAATTAACCGACCTCTTCGCTCAACTTTCTCGTTGGGCTCATATCATCGCAGCCATCGTACTCGCCGGCGGAACTCTGTTCATGCGGTTCGCATTGGTTCCTGCTCTCTCGGAAACATCTGCCTCCGATGAGATCCGTGAAGCAATTCGCAAACGCTGGATGAAATGGGTGGCCGGTGCGGCATTGTTTCTGTTGATCAGCGGATTCTACAATACGTTTTTGAAGGCGAAGGGATTCCACCTTTCCGGAATTTACAACGGTTTGCTGGGCGTGAAAATCCTGCTGGCATTTGGAGCATTTTGGCTTTCGGCCACGATGTCTGGACGTAGCGATCGAGCCAAACGATTCCGTGAACGCGAAACGCATTGGCTCAACATATTGACCGTCATCGTTTTGGCGATCGTCTTGATGGCCGGATTCATGAAAATGGACTCGACGAACTATGAGGTTAAGGTCAAGGCGGAGACGGTCACAACTTCTGCAGACGCTCCGGATTAGGTTTCAACATTCAATCACAACCCGAAGCGTCAGCGAGGTGCAGCTGGCACCTCGCTAACGCTCTTTGAAGTTGCAGTGTTTAGTGCTGAAAGCACGGCATGTTGTAGCCATGGACGCAAGTCCATGGAAAGGTTGATGCATCAATCGGCAGTCCTGAAAGGACGGCAGGAAAATTGCGGTGGTGCAAAGCTCGGCTCCTGCCGTGCCTTCGGCACTCTATGGCGATTCATTAACCGTAACCACGGACTTGCGTCCATGGCTAATGCATGTCGTCACTTCGTGACTAAAATTGTGCAACTTCAAAACTTACGCTTCGAGCGCCCCTAGCCAATGAGCAATTGTCATCGGTCGTTTTGAACCGAACTAGTCGTTGAGGCTTTCCACGATTTCTTTCGTGATCTCAGTCAGTTGTTTTTGTTTCGCCGTCAAACGCTGCAGCGCCGACAAAATGTCTGGATCATTCGTGTTGCCAATCGGGTCGTCGGGATCATCTAGCAACTTTGCGTAGCGACTGTGCCGGCGGAAGATTCGGTCCTGCAATGATCGCAACATTCGAATTTCGGCGATCTTTCCAACCAATGACGACTCTCCTGGACGACCTCCGCCCGATTTCCCCTTACCGCGACTTCTGTTGGCTTCGTTTTCTTTCTGAGCTTGAGCCAACGCATCGGCCAGATAGCCCAGCGTTTCAATAATGTCGTTTTCGATCTCGATGGTCATCTCGCCGACCTTGGATGTTGCCAACCGAGAAGCCACTTGCTCCATGTCCAATTTCATTTCCGAGACCGTTTGCGGAAACGCGACAGACGAACCATCTTCGCGGAGCAACAGCAACGCTCGCGAAGCTTCGGTGGCGATCGACGATTGCTCAGAAGATAATTTTCCGGCTTTGATCTCGAAATCCGCACGGCGTTGTTCTGGCAGGACCGCGTTAAGCGCCGCGGTTTGGTCTCGAACCTTAATCTCACGTTCCATCATTTTTCGAAAGCGACCTTCGAGCATCGAAAGCGTTCGCTCAACCTCTTCCTCGCGAAGCTGTCGCAAAATCTCTTCCAGCTCCTTCTTGGCGGCCTCCAGTTCGCGTATCGCCGCATTCATGTCTTCGATCGATTCATCGCGATTGGCTTGATCCAGCTTCTTCTTCGCGTCGCGCATCTTCTGTTCTGCAGCGGCAACGCGTTTGCGAACAGGATTCATTTCGTCTGCTGGCGAAGATTCTGCATCACCTGAATCGCCGCCCGAGGGTTTTCCAGTTTTCGGTTCGCCCGGCTTCCCTTTCCCTTCTCCTTTCGACCCCTCGCCTTTCGAATCCTCGCCTTTCGAATCCTCCCCATCTTTCGATTGGTCGGATGAATCTGCGTTTTCTTTTGACTGCTCTTCGTTGTCCCGAATTTTGTCAGCCAGTTGCTTGGCCCGTTCGGCCGCCTGTTTCTGTGATTTGGAAATTCGCGGTGTGTCGCCCTGCCCTTCTGCTTCTCCACGCAACGATTTCTGAATTCTCAGCAACCGTTCGACCTCCTTAAGATACTCCTGATTTCGCTTTAGCTCATCTTCAATCCGTTTTCCTCGATCTTCGCTTTGCAGCAGCGTCAGCAAGCGATTCATATCGCTGAGAACTTTTTTCTGATTGGATTCCGCGTCGCGAAGTTCGCCAGTGGTCAGAAGCGACACAATGCGTTTCATCTCATCCGTCGTACCGCGTTCCTGTGAGAGCTCGTATGCGCGTTGCAGCAGCTTTGATCTGGCAGGATTGTTCTCTTTTTCAAATTCTCGCAATGCAAGAAGTTTCTGTTCCAACTGAGCATAATTGGTGAGGATTCGCTGCTGTTGATCCTCGACAGATTCGTCTTCTTTCTGTTTCGCGACCGCAGGAGCTTCTTTGTCCTGCATTGCGAATGTAGATTCGACAAACAGAAATTGAAACGCGAGCAGACTGGCCAACGAAAATTTGAAGATTGAATTCAACATGTTAGTCCAACAACCCCTCAAAGGCATCTTTCTGTCGTTTGTCTTTCGTGCGTTTCATCAACGCCTCCTGTTCAGCGATCATACGCCTGACAATTTCCAACAGCTCGTTCTGAGACTCATATTTTACCAATACGGATAGCACGGCGTCGATCTCTTTCAAGGCCGCATCCGTTTCGATCAAGCCGCGATCAATAAGTGTTTTCGCCGTTCCTTCGAACGATTGTCCTCCCAGCCCCTTATCAATCTGCTTTAAAACGACTTCGATTTCATCGATTGTGTCACCAAGTATCTTCAACGATCCGTCTGGAATTGCTTTCAGGGGCGCGATGATTCCTTCAGCCAACCGTTGCTTTCGGTCTTCGGCATCCATGCGATTGTTGATCAATTGCATTCTGAGATTCTCAAACGCGTCGGCGATACTACGAATTTCTTGTGACGACTTCATCGTCTGAAGCTTGGAACGCTGTGAGAAAACAATTCGCATCGCTTGTTGTCGCATTTGCGCCCCATCATCGCCAAGCTCAGAATCGCCCGGTTCCGCGTCCGAGGAACGCTTGTCTTCGGCGACGTTTTGCGGTCGAGTTCGAGACAGATATCCGCGCACGGCTGTCAGTTCTTCAAAAATTTGTTCCAATCTCCGACGCTGGGAAACTTCAGTTCGTTCCAGCATTCTCAGCAGACGATTTGGCGAAACCAGCTCCAAGGAATATTTGTCACCGATTCCAACATTGGACTCTTCGCCATTGAATGAATAGTAGTCCTTGGCTTTGATGATGAATCCTAAATTTGATCCGTCATCAACGGTGAGCTTCAATCCAGCCCGAACAAGTTCTGCGATGTCGATCGACGAATCAAGTTTTCCATCCTCTTTGGTGGTTTGAACTGACGGAGGAAGTTTGCGGTCCACAGTCGTGAGTTCGACCCAAGTTTCCTGAACGCGATAGTCGTCAGCGATCTGCCCTTCGAACGGCAAGATGGCGTCAGGCGTGATGGCAGTTCCAATCCCAACCAACTGAGCCACCACGTCGGGAGCTTCGTCTGTGATCGGTTCCACGTAAACGCTGTGGGGACTGTCGGCAACAATGTTGTCTGAGTCGACCAGATAAAATTGTAGATTGATGGCTTCGCTGAATGGCGGGACAGGGTATTCAAAATTTGACCCGTCGACGACGCCAAGATTCATGGTCGATGCTGCTGCGTCCCAAACGTAAACTTTCTTCAGTGGCTTCGTCGCCGTGCCACGCACATTGAAAGAAGTTCCTTGCGGCAATGCAGCGCGACCCGTCCAGCGAATACTGCGTGGAGTCCAACCGATTGAATCGTTATCCGATAGATAGGAAGGGTAAACGCAGTCCAGATCGGTTTGCGTGACGATTGGTTGGTCGACGACTTCGATGCGAAAAGGGCCCGCACGATGATCGTCGCCACGCAAAGTGAATTCGATATCGGTGAGGATGCTCTCCAAGGGAGAGCCATTGAGGGCGTAGGTTTGCCAACCGTCCTTTGGGCTGCCAATTCGATTCAGAGCTTGCGTCCCCCGATCACCTTCCTTCGTTCGATAGTACATCAAACAACTTGACGGCAATTGTCGCCACGGGACCAGCGGATCGGTTGCTTGAGCGCGAACCGTTAACGTCAACGATGCGCCTCGAGGGACTCGAAACGATCCATTTGCGGGGTTGAGATTTTGTCCGAGTTCTTCGATGCCTTCGACGGGAGAATCCGTTTTGATCTTCACGCCGACCATTTCCAAGTACACCCGTCGAGGCCACGGCTGATTGTCCAACATGTAGAGTCGCTTAATTGCCAACTGTAAGTTGTCGAACTTCAAGATCCCAAGACTGACGATCGATGCCGCGAGAAGACAGGCCACGATGGCGCTGGTTCGTAGAAACTGAAACCCAACAATGTCTCGCGAGTTGACTTGGTCCAGCAGCGATTCGGCTTTCTGCTGAGTCATGTCGATCATGGCGCGATCGATTGGCACGTCAAATCGTTCGCCGGATTCTGCTTGACTGACTGTCGAAATGAGAGACTCTTCGAACTCAGGATGCTTTCGTTCAACCAGCAACGCGAGGCTATGATTCTTCATCGACACGAAAAGTCGTCGGCCAATGAACCGATACAGCTGAATCAAGGCAATCGCGATCGCGACGATCAGCAAAAGCGTACGAGCAACCGATGAAAGCTCACGGAAGCCAAAAATGACGGGCAGATAGTCCAGCGCGAATGCGATCCAAAAACAGATCAGCGCCGCGATGATGATCGCAACGATGCCCTCGACAAGCACAATGAACCGAATGCGTCGACGTAGTTTCCCAAGCAGCCGATCGATCGGCGGCGAGATGGATTTCAGCGTTGGCGAACGAGCGGGCAGGGAAATGCGGTTGGTTGAGTCAGAATGTTGATGTGTGCGACGGGGGACGCGTTGCTTGTCAAAGTAGCACGTCTCTCCGAGACGTAAAAAATCGCCTCGGAGAGGCGAGCTACGTAAAATCGCCTCGGAGAGGCGAGCTACGTAAAATCGCCTCGGAGAGACGAACTACGTCATTGCCCCCTTAGTTTTTAGCTGTATCGATGCACTGAGCGTCTCAGTCGGTTACGCTGTCGCGCTCGAGCACCAATGTCATGCTTGGAAAGACGGCTTGTTTCAAGGAATCAATTGTACCCGTATCGAGCCCCTTGAACACGAGCGATTGCTGGTTTCCGCCCTTGGTTGCGATGAAGATGATCAGGTCGATCGGCGCCCGAAAAGATCGTGAGTCCTCCAACGGCACTGTGAGAATGTCGCCACGTTGAACGTTGCCTGATACGGTGTCGGCCGTGATGAAAAAAAGACCGTCGGAACGCAAGAAAGCGTTCTTTGCCACTACATCTGTGGGCTTGTCGTCTATTGCGAGTCGCCTTCTTTAGAGTCCGCAGCAGTCTCCTTCTCTGGGGAGCCCGTTTCTGTTGTGGTGGCCGGTTTGTCAGATTCAGCAGCCTCTTCCTTTTTTGGTTCAGCCTTGGGTTCCTCCTTCTTTGGCTCTTCCTTCTTGGCATCAGCGTCCGTGTCGGCCTGTTTTTCGTCGACTTCTTTTTTGGGCGCTTCTTCAACCGAAGTTTCCGGTTTCTCAGCGTCCGGCTTTTCTTCCGTGGACTCGCTCTCCTTCATCTCGGGCTTAACTTCCTCTTTTTGCTCAGCCAGTTCTTTCGGAGTTTCAAAAGTCGCTTCACCTTTTGGCATACTCGGGAACGATAGTTCTGGCGACGGGATCGCCGGCCCCTTATCGCCGGGTAGCACAACAGGCTTTACCACATCCTCCCGTTTCGACTGAAGCGTTTTCAAGTTGGAAGCAGAGATGACGTAAAACCAATCTCCGAAACGTTGATTCAGTTCGTCGACGAGCTTTTTGCCTTCTTCAATCTTTTCGTCGAAGGCTTCATTCTCCTGTTTGAATCGAGTCAAATTCATTTCATGTTCGAGTTTGGCTTTTTCTACCGCCTTCAACGCTTCCTCATAGGCAATGAATTCCGGATTTCGCTGGGCTGGTTTCTCTTCTTCGGATTCGGCGTCGGCATCAGCGTCGTCCGCCCCCTTTTCATCAGCCTCATCATCGACCGTTGCCGATTCCTTTTTCTTTTCTTCGACCTTGGCAGGCTCGTAGCCCTCTGGCTTCACAGGAGGCTCAGGCAACTTTGGCTCAGTCGGTCGATCCCCAAGCAGTGTTTCGTCAAAGTTGACTCGCACGAACAAAAACCGATTCGCGTCGTCAGTCGATTCCTCGGACTCGGCAGCAGGATCTTCCGGGTCCGTTGTGGACTCATCTTTTTCTTTGGAGCCGATCTCGATCGTGTCGTCCTCGTCGGCGACGGCTTCACCGATATGCAATCGATATCGCAACCCTTTGGAAGTTCCAAACTCAAGTTCGCCGTTTTCGGATACCAGTTCCAGATTTTGTTGCGTCCCGCCAAAGTTAAATCCTTTGTCCATTAGGTCACGTTGCAAAGCTTGAATTGCCCGTCCAGCCTTTTGCTTGTCCGCTTTCATTTCTGGGATGTCGGCAAGCTTCAAATCGGAAGTCAAAATTTGTTTACCTTCAAATTTGAACTTGGGGCGAACGCCAACAATTTGCATTTCATCCAGCACGCCGAGAATTTCGTTCACGCGGTCAGGTTCGACCGCTTCTGTGATTTCACTGATGCCTTCCATCGTCCATTGCTCCGCCGCAGAAGGACGTGACAACTTAAGCTGATCGCCTTGATCCTTGAAAAGTTCTGGCGCTCCGAAGGGGCCGGCACCGCGCTCTTCGATCTTGTAATTGTTGATGGAAATTTGAGTCACGTCTGGCCGGTTGATGCGGAGTAAGTCCGGGTCAATCCAGTCAGAAAACTTAGTCGAAAGATCGATATCCAATGAAACGCGGAACGTTTGCGAATCGTCAGCGCGTCGCATGTAAAATTCTTTGGCTTCGGTCTGAATGTCAAAATCGTCGCCACCACGAGTTGGAACGGCATCTTCGATTTCGTTGCCGATGATGTAATCTACAAGCGGATCGCCATTCTCATCCTTGAGCGTGATTCGTTTGCCAGCAGATTCAGGGTCTTCGAGGTCTTCCGAAAGTGGATCGACGACACCGAATTTTTCAAATTCGCTTTCACCCATTCCAGCAAGTGCTTGTCGCTCAAGCCCCAACACCGATGCCGATGTCTGAGCAATGCGAGCTGCTCCTTCGGCTGGATAATTGAAATGAGTTGGGATTCGCCAAAGGTCTCCGTCGCTCTCGACGCCAAATCGTTTCAAAGCGCCAGTCTCTGGATCGATCGCCGAAACTTCTAGCGAACGGGCAACTTCCGTAGAAGTGAACTCAGGATAAAAAGGAGTTCCAACCAACTTACCGGCCTCAGATTCGCCGGGTTGGTTCATGACCGCGTTGCCAACCGCCGCCAACCCTAAAACGGCTGCGGTCACGACAAAACAGATTGTTTTTGTTGACTCTTGCATCGTTACTTGACTCTTCGATTCGGATTAATATTTCTTTGTTCATTGAAGACGCGGAACCACAACACAACAATGCCGAGCATCAAAGCCGGCAGCGGTGCGGTGAGTGCGGTATACGTTCGAATTCGATTTTTCCGACCTTCAATCTGTGCTTGTTCGTCGGCTTCGAGTTCGGTTACTTCCTGTTTCAATTTTCGATCGAGCTTCTTTTTCTTGATCTCAAACTGGCGCTGAACGTCGGTAGCGCGTTGGCTGGTTTTCTGAAGCTTTTCCAAGAAGCCGAGCGATTCGTTGCCTTGAATTTCTTCCGTTGCGACGTCAAGCTTCGCTTGTGCGGCATCGAGTTCGTCCTGAACTTCCTTTTCGATTTCCTGCTGTTTTGCCAAACGTTGCTCGCGAAACAGTTTGAAGATCGACTCCAGTTGCACCAACGTGCGAGGACGCTGACGACGGTTGCGAAGCTGCACGAAATCGTCTGCCCCACCAAGAACTTCAATCGCGTTGAGCAAGAAACTCAAGTTGTCCAGCTTTTGGCCAACCTGTTCATCAAGTGCTGCTTCCTGTTGGAACGCAAGGTCGGACGCGAAATCGAGATCCGTGATAATGACAAGGTCTAGCCCACCTTCGACGTCCCCCTTTGCTTTGACTCTCGCTGCCACGCAGTAGTTCTGCGTATCGACCATCGTTCGCGGGCTCGGATTAAGCACCTTCAACAAGTCGTTCGTGATTTGGCTGCGAGCAGGTTCCTCGCGGACGGTCAGTTTGCCAGTAACAGGGTTCAGCATCTGCATCGTTTGGCTTGGCGTCGTCGTGAGCTCATCCCACTCGATGCGGCCAGAGGCGAATCCGACCGTTGCCAACGGAGTAAAATCGTACTTTGAGCCAGAACCTTCCATGATGTAGCCGGGATAGAACATCAACAGTTCCTGAAGCCCACCGGAAACTGGATCTTCGGCATTGAAGGCGACGTTCGAATCGCTGTCTTTGACGAACACGAAAGCTTTGTCGTACTGACCATAGTAGGTTGGCCAATTTTGTCCGGCATAAGCAGGCCAAGCTGGATCAAAACCGGGATGCGGATCTTCCATGTTCCAAACAGAGGCGCCATTGTTCCATTGCACACCGATTGCAGAAAACAGTGTCGACGCGGTTCCCCCATCAGCCTTGGGGTCTTTTGAGCTGGTTAAAATGTCCACGTAGGGCGAATCTTTGGGAACGCGAGACATTTTTGGCGCGTTGAGGATGCCCAAGTTGGTCGGGTTCTGAAACGCCCAAAAGAACGGCAGCGGATCGGCCAAAATAACTGCTGGGTTTCCAGCTTCGAGATACTTAACCAACGCCGCAATGGAAGGCGCGTCGAGGCTCGCAGGATCGGCAACCAACAACACGTCCGGCGCTGCACGAACTTTCTTTTCTGGTTTCGCTTCTGCTTCAGCGTTTTCCGCATCGGCGTTTTCAGCATCAGCATCTGCGGCGGGAGTCTTCTCCTGTGGAAGAAACGTATCGAGTTCGCTGCCGCTGATGTATTTGATTTTGAACTGCTGCTTCAAAACGTCCATCGTGCTGTTGTATGACCACGGGACTCGACGACCTTGATACTTGGGGCCACCAAAGTGAGCATCGGTATCCAAAATCCCGAGCGTCAATTTGTTGCTTTTGTCCATCGAAGTATAAATCGCGTGGCTCAATTCGTATTCGATCGATTTGTTCGAATCGAAGAAAGGCAACGTCGTTTCACCGGCTGCACTTGTAACGTGAGCGCCAAGATATACGTCGCGCTGGATCGTGATGCCGTCTTCTTCGGAGCGATCTTCACGCCCCTCAATACCAAGTTTCTGAGCCGCAATTTCGAGGTCACTATTGGGCGTCACGTTGTTGACGATGACTTCGACGTTCTCGCCGCCGAAGCTGTCGTACTGGCGTAGCATTCCCTCGAAGTTCTTTTTGACGTTGGTGTACTTCTGCGGAATATCTTCGCTGATGTAAGCTTGGATCGTGACCTTACGATCGGAATCCTTTACCTTCTTAAGCGTCTCAAGCGTCGCCTCATTGAGCGTAAAAAGTTTCTCCTTGGTCAAATCAAGTTGAGCCGTTGCCGTTGCCGGAGAAGTATCAACGATATTGAAGATTGCGAACACTGCGGCCGCCAACGCAATGGCACGAATGACAAACTGCCAGCCCATGTTGCCGTCGTCGCCTCGATTCCAATGTCGTCGACTGATCACGACCATGTTCAAATACAGCATCACAACCGTAAGGCCCACGTAGTAAACGATGGAAACCAAAGATATTTGACCGATCGTGTAGTCCTTCAAGTGCCAGCCGATGCTGTATCGATTTAGCCCTAGTCCATCGCCGAGGTAACTTCCTAGGACTGGAATGGAACAGAACGCAGCGCCCAGGATGAAAGCGACCGTGGTGCTGCCCGTTAGCGAAGACGCGAACATGCCAACAGAGATCAATGCGGATCCGCTGAGCCAATAGCCCAAGTACGTCGTTCCGATAATTCCCCAATCGGGATTGCCGAGTGCTCCCAAGGCGATCAGTTGCGTCGTCGAAAACAGGAGAGCGATCGTGTAGACCGCGACGGCTGCGAAGTACTTGCCCAGCAAGACATCGAAGTCTGACGCGGGCAGCGTGAAAAGAATCGCATCGGTTCCCTGCCGCCGTTCGTCAGCCCAAAGCGGCATCGTGATCGCGGGAATAAACAGTAGCAGCAGCTCTGGATAAAAGTTACTCAGCTGATCCAAGTTGGCCAAGTTGTCCGCAAAGAACTGCGGACAGAATGCTTGCAACGCACAGACCGTCACAAAGGCAACTATAAACAAATAGCCCAGCACGCCCGTGAAATACTGCTTCAGGTTGCGCCAGAAAACTGCGGAAATGACATGCCATCGAAACATGCTTCGTCGGTCCTGTAAAAAAGAATCGTAAGTCAAGTCTGTGAAAATTGTCGCCTGAGCGACACCAGTCAACTAAGCGGTCTGAAAACCAGTCAGCTCATGAAAGCGGTTCGCCATCGCTTCACGTTGTCCCATATCGCCGATCGAACCATCAAAGACAATCTGTCCTTGATCAATCAAGACGACTCGGCTGCACAATGTTTCTACTTCCTGCAGCACGTGCGTCGAAAGCAACACCGTTTTCGATTTGCCCAACTCGAGAATCAATTCCCTGATGCCAACCAGTTGGTTTGGATCGAGTCCGCTGGTCGGTTCGTCAAGAATGAGCACATCAGGATCGTGCAAAATCGCTTGCGCCATCCCGACTCGCTGGCGAAAGCCTCGCGACAGCTTACTGATGGGCTTATTCCAGACTTCTTCAAGATTGCATTTCTCTGCAACGAAACCCATGCGATCCTTCCGCTGTTTTCTCGTTAGCCCACGGGCACGAGCAAGATACTTGAGCGCACCTTTGGGGGTCATCTCATCGTAGAGCGGCCCGTTTTCAGGAAGGTAGCCGATGTGCGTAGAAGCTTCGATACGTTCGGTTTGCATGCTCTTGCCCGCAATGCGGACTGAGCCTTTGGTTGGAGAAAGGAAACCCGTCAACATTTTCATGGTGGTGGATTTACCTGCGCCGTTTGGACCCAAAAAAGCGCAAACTTGTTGTCGCGGAACAGAAAACGAAACGTCGTTCACGGCCGCAAAAGGTCCGTAATATTTGCAGAGCGATTCGGCTTGAATCAATGCTTCCGACTCAGCCGACGGAGTTGGATTGGATGACATTTTTGAGTCTCGAAGGAGTGGGTCGCTTCAAAGCTGCTAATGTATCCAAACAGGGCACCGACAATCAACAGGGGTGCAGGAAATAGACCGTTTGGCGGAAAAAAATGCCAGTGCGTGGTTCCAATATGAACTCGGGGTCGTGGACAACCGTAAAATTGAATTGGAACGAAGGGAGGGCTAGTGGGGCTAGTGCTAGTGGTATGTCCGCACTGAATTGACCAGTCGTTGCGGACGCTGCCAGCGTCAGTTGCAAAAAAGGATGCTGGCAGCATCCTCAACGGATCTTTGGACCGACGAATCGCAATTCAGTTCTGATGGAATTCTAGTGGCCAGCGTTTTCGAAAGCTGAATCTTCGTGAACGTCCTGATTCGCGAACAGCATGACGCATTCGTTCGGCGGGAGAGGCTTTCCACCATAGAATCCCTGGAAATATTCGCAGTCATGACTCAGCAAGAAATCCAACTGCTCCTTGGATTCTACGCCCTCTGCGAGCACTTCCATGCCAAGGCTTAACCCAAGGACAACGATACTGCTGGCGATCGTTCCGTCGTCCCTGTGCGGGATGTCGCTGACGAAAGCCCGGTCGATTTTCAGTTGATCAATCGGGAAGTTCTTCAGGTATGCGAGAGACGAATAGCCAGTGCCGAAGTCATCGATACTGATCATGCAGCCAAATGCCTTGAGTTTCGTCAACGTCTCGGCTGTGTGGGTCACATCCGAGATAATGGCGCCTTCGGTGATCTCGAGGTCAATGCATTCTGGCGCGACATCGTGTCGTTCAAGCGTTTCGACGACTCGAGAATAGAAGTTAGGATCGCGAAACTGGACAGGAGAAATGTTGATGGCAACACGGGTGGAAATACCTGTTAATTCCCATTCCTTAAGTTGTCGACATGCTTGATCCAAAATCCACTGACCGGTCTCGATAATCCGTCCTGAACTTTCGAGGACAGGAATGAACTCCGCGGGAGACACGACATTTCCGTTTTGGTTCCATCGGATCAATGCTTCAAATCCAACAACTTTTCGTGTGCGAGTTTCAAATTGTGGCTGATAGACGAGCGAAAATTCATCACGCGACATTGCCTCAGAAAGCTTGCTTTCTACCTGCTTGCGATGGACAAGATCTTCAGTCATTGCCGAGCGGTAAAGCGAAACATCCTTCGAGCTAAATTTTGCGTTGTACATCGCCGTATCAGCAAACGTGAATAACTCCTCGGAAGAACGTGAGTCATTCGGATAAATGCTGGCGCCGATACTCGCTCCGACTTGCAGTTTGCTGTTTTCAAAATGCATGGGTTCTCGAATCGCTTCGACAATTCGATGAGACATATCGACGACGTAGTCAGTTGACTCTGGCCGGTGAAGGATGACGGTAAATTCGTCTCCACCCAAGCGTGACACGATGTCTTGGTCGCCGACAACACTTTGAATTCTTTTGGCTGTTTCAATCAGGACAAGATCTCCAACGGAATGGCCAAGGGTATCGTTGATTTCTTTGAATCCGTCCATGTCCAGAACGATCAACGCAAGTTTTCCATCATGAAGCAAGGAATCTTGAGTCATGGCTTCAAGGTGCATGCGGAAACTCAAACGATTCGAAAGCCCGGTGAGCGTGTCGACGTTGGCCAATACTTTCAGTTCTTCCGCTTTCTTTGATAGCCGCTGTGTTGCAACTTTTAGTTTGGTCTCATCGCGAACCACACCGAAGACTGCTTCCACGTTTCCGTTGGCACCGAGTTCTGAGAATCCTTGGCATGCCATGTGCCTTTCGATGTTGTCATCTTGAAAAGACAAGTCAAGCGAAAAGGAAGTTCCCTTGTCTGCAGCTTGTCGCAGAACTGCCTTGAGTTCTTCGGCTCCTGATGATTCGAATCGGCCAATCAGCTCATCGATATGATTCAAATGCTTCAGTTTGCAGATCCGCTTGAGCTCATCTGAAAACACGGTTGTGTTGGTGTTGAGATTCCAATGCCAGTAGCCAATAGAAGCCGTTTCTTCTGCCAAATTCAGCAATCGCGTCTTCTCTTTGAGGCTGTCTGCCAGTCGTTGCAATTGGGCTGTGCGACGAACAAAACATCTCTCTGTTTGTTCGCAGATCCAGAGGATTGTCAACGAAAGAATTGACGCACTAACCGCATGATCAAGTGTGTTCCCTAAACTGATTTGTAAAGGCGAAACAAATGGCGAGTAGAGCGAGAAAATTATCGCGGCAATAGTGAACGCAAACCAACGCAATGCCGCTCGCATCCCCAAAAGCTGCACAGCCATCAAGGAAATAATCGCGAAATGAAACTCGATGGTTGATTCTGTAAATTGGCCGAGTGCAGAACAAATCAGCAGGCCAATCGCGTTGGTCAACAGGAACACGTTAATCACGAAATTACGTGCGGCCAATCGATTCCTATGAATCGCAGACAGCACAAAAATGGTTCCCATAATCGCATACGGAAAGATCGCGACGGACAGGTCACGCTTGAGCGCAAGAAACGTTCCAGCTGTCCCCCAAAGGACGCCAAAAACGATCATGTACGTCGAAAGCTGCTGTACTCGGTCGTTTAACAACGATCCAAGAGCCCGCGAATCGAAGTCGTCTTTCATAAGACCGATTTCGGTTGCAGTATTGGAATTGGCTGATCGATTGAGCATGAAGCCGGACAGATAGATGGGAGCGTGCCCGGAAGTGTACGTTTCGTTTCGCCATAATCCAATTATTGCTCCCCCCCAATGTTGACTGATTAGGGACACAGGGCAGATTGTTCCTGTTCTGCCGAATTTACGGGAATCGTAGACCCATGATCGGGCGTCTGCGCCAACATTCAACGACGAATCTGCATCGACTGAAATTCGCCAGCAGCTTTGCTTTTGACGATCTCCTGGTCGTCGACTCGACCGTGCGTTGAATCGCAGACGTCAGCCACGTAGTCCCGAATAGAATTAGGTTTGCCTTCGACGATCATTTCGACGCTGCCGTCGGACAAGTTCTTCACCCAGCCGGAAACTTTATGTCGTTTCCCGACTTCGCTACAGGTGAATCGAAATCCAACTCCCTGAACACGCCCAATAAAGATGACATGCCAGCGAACTTCCAAACTTTTATCGGTAGTCATCAATTCGATAGATATCCGGCGAAGTGAAGTTACTGTCGATCGAAGCATTGTCAAACAGCCATGCTTCGCAAACGTCACGATCAGCAATCGTCCAGTTCTCGTCTCCCAAGAGAGCAAACGGTCTTTCGCCGCACCCTGCCACCAGCACGCCATCGTTTGGTCCGGCTTGACCGAGTGCCCATTCGATCGCGCGAAATCGATTCGGGATCAGTTGGACTTTTTGAGGTTCTTCAAAACCATCAAACATTTGGTGCATCGGTTCATAGTCAATCGCTGAGTCAACAGAATCTCGAGTCACGACGACGTTGTCGGCGGCAAGGTCGAGGACTTCTCCCATTCGCTTGCGATGTTCGTGGGATTGATCGTTAACGATTGAACAAACGCACCATACTTTTCCTTTGACAACTTGCCTAATGGTTCGCAGCGCAGTCGCCAATTGAACTGGCGTCTTGGCGGTGTCGATCCAGACACCATGATCTTGCCCACATTCGATTCGCTCCATCCGACCGGGCAGCTTCGAACCTTGCTCGAGTCCTTTGGCGATCGACTGAAGGTCAATTCCTTGAGCCAATCCGACGGCTACCGCGTTGAGGCAATTGTAAATGTGTTCGTCGCCGATCATTTGAGTTCTCACGGCAACCGATTCAGAACCGGTGACAACCATGAAAGTTTGTTCGCTGTCGAGCCGCTCCAAAAGTTGGCCTCTAACGTTGGCATCCTGAGTCATCCCAACGGTCAACACCGGAGAAGTACAGGACTCAACCAGAAAGTGGCTGGCTGGGTCGTCGAGATTGAGAATTGCCATTCCCGTCGGCTTGAGTGAATCGAGTATCCGTAGTTGTGAGCGTTTGTAGTTTTGCCTCGTGCCGTGGAAGTCAATATCTTCGTCACGCATGTTGGTCAGCACCGCAACATCAAGCTCAACGCCTGCGAAGTTTCGCTTGGCCAAATCACGAGAAGAAACTTCGATTACGGCATGCGTGCAATCGTTCATCGCCATCTGCGCCATTTGTTCGGCGATCAACGGCGGATTGAGCGGTTTCCGCGGCAGCGTCGGTGTGTTTTTGCCAACCGAAACACCGAGCGAAGAGGATCGCCCCGTTGTGTGTCCCGCAACTTCCAAAATCGATTGGACGAGATGACTGGTGATCGTTTTCCCGACGCTTCCACTGACACCGACGGTTGTCAGCCGTTGGCTCGGGCCACCCGCAAGCGCGTGGCAAATCCGAGCATAGGCTTGTCGCGAATCTTGGACCAGAATTTGTGGAACGTTTGTTGCGACCAAGCGTTCTGTAATCACGGCAGTCGCGCCGTTTTCAATTGCTTGTGGGCAGAAGTCGTGACCGTCGAGCTCCGCACCGAGAATAGCGACGTAAAGGTCGCCGGCTTGGCATTCATCCCACTGGCCACAGCAAGAATTGACGTTAACTGATTGGCCTCCGACAAACTTTGCGTTGGGCAAAATTTCACGTACCGGAATTCCATCGACGTAATTAGCGGTTTGGGTACTCACAAGGCCTCCTTGCCTGCGATCACAAACGAATCGATCGCAGTCGAGCGATCGGCTCAGCATCCTTGCTGAGTGATAAGGATTCTCAATATCGCCGATGTTTGGTCAAGGCGAATTGCTCATGTCGCTTAAAAACAAGATGTTGCAAGCACGATCAATTGGCCTTGTGTGAAACTTTGCAGCCTATCTTTTTGAAAGGCGAATGGTGTTTCCATCATTACGCTGAATCAGATTTTCCAAATTGTCATCCAGTTCTTCGATCGAGATCTCTTGAACTGACCCATCACAGAGCGCCGCTCGAATGCGACCATTTTGTGTTTCTGCCAATTGCGTAACTTTTGTCCCGACTTCAAATGGAATGTCAGCAGGCTTGGTCCACGGAACGGCCGATTGGCGATTCATTTGAGCGGCAAATATTGTGTTGGAGCTTCCGTCAGTAATGTCGGCGAACCCAAGCTTTTTTCCGGATTCGAACATGGCGCCTTTCCCGTCAAAACCAAGGAACAAAGTTTTCGTTTCCGAGTCAAAACTTTCGCTTTTGTAAACATCCGGCATCTGGTCCAAAAGTTCTAGGTTGTGCTCACTGTTCCACGGTTCATTCAGCTTGAATTTGCTGTAAAGAGTCTTCTCGGGCTCGTCCATGAATTGGAGGATCGCAACCCGCCAGCTTAGCAACGGTTTTCCGCCTTCATCGTTGATGTTTCCAGGGAGATGCATGTTGGGCGAATCGAAGTTAAGTGCTGCAAGTGTGATTTTGCGAAGTTGGTTGAGCGTCTCCGTGTCCGGTTCTTCATCTTCTAGGAATTCGGGAATAAAAGGCGGCGCGGCTACTGCCAATTCCATGTTGCTACTTCTGCCACTACCACCCATGCCCATCCCCATGCCACCCTGCATTCCTCCCATCCCCATTCCGCTCATCGGATCGGGTTCGTCAGGCCAAACGAGGCCTGAAGCCTCATTGGAAATCCTTTGAACTTCAAGTTTGAGAAGCTGAACCTTGGCACTCTTGCGACGTTCGAGCTGAGTACGCAGCGCCTTGACGCTCTTCTCCATTTCCTGAAGCTCTGCTTCGTTCTGTTGCAGGAATAAATCGTACTGCTTCGAAAGCAAGCTCTGAATTTTCCCTAAAACTTTCTTCTGTGCGACATCGCCCTTAGTCGATCGAAGCTGGTCCTTGAGCTTGTCCAGTGGAGTCATTGGCATGCCCATCCCCATTCCTCCCATGCCGCCACCGCCCATCCCCATACCACCGCCCATTTCTTGGCCGCAGGTTGGCGTGACGATGAACAATGCCACGACGATTAAAGACACCGTTGTCGAAAGCACAGAGTATTTGTTTCTATTCATTTTGTTGTCCCAATAAAAGTAAATCGTGTCGCGTGGTTACATTCCAAACGATCGCTGCATCGAACGGATGCGGTCATGAAGTTCAAATTTTTGCTGCTCGAATAAATCGTCTGAGCCTTCCGACGCCTTAATTGGCTGCTTCATTCGCGTGGTTGAAACTCTCAGTTCCGACATGGCCGCATCCCATCGCTCCGATTCAGACAAATTCGAAATCCAAGCAGGTTTCGCGTTGATGAATTCGCTTGGGTTCGTCCTTGGAACCGAAGGTCGACTACGAACCGTTGTCTTAGAACTTGAGCCGGCATTCAAGATTGCGTAGGACAGCAACGAAAACAAAGCCAGTGCCGCCGCAATTAAAACCAGTGGGGCAACCAACGACTTGGGCTCTGACGGCTTGCCCAATTCGGGACGCCGATATTGAGTTGGATTTTGCATGTGAGCCAAATACTGTTTGAGAGTTTCTTGAACAGATCCCGCGGAATCGAACCGTTCGTCTGGATCCTTCTGAAGCAGTTTTGAAATCAGTTCATCGAGTGTTTTCGGAACCTGACTATTGACCGACCGCGCTGACGCAGGCTGTTGCGATCCAATTTTCTGCAATACGCCATACGGGTTTTCAGCGCGAAATGGTTCACGCCCCGTCGCCATGAAATACATCACGCTGCCGAGGCTAAACAGGTCGCTCCGCAAGTCAATTTCTTCTCCTTTGCTTTGCTCAGGCGACATGTAGTGCGGCGTGCCTGCGAGCCAACCGGACTGTGTTAGCCCCGCATCGTCGGCGGCACGAGCCAAACCAAAATCTGTGATCAAAACGCGGCTGACGTCTTTCTCAAGAAGAATATTGGCTGGTTTGATGTCGCGATGAACCAGTCCTTGCTCGTGAGCCGCTGACAGGCCAGAAGCGATCTGTTGGGCGATACGAACGACGTCTTCCGCGGACAGCGGGCCCGTTTCCTCGACATGTTTCTGCAACGAGCGACCGGAAACCAACGCCATCACAATGTAAGGACGTTTTTTCGATGTCCCGATCGAATAGATCGGCACGACATTGGGATGCACAACCGCCGCCGCTGCTTGGGCTTCGCGAGCAAATCTCTTGCGTGCCACACCGCTGACGGAAAGATGAGGAGCCAAAAACTTGATTGCCACAGGACGATTTAGCTCCGCGTCGAAACCTTTGTAGACGACGCCCATTCCTCCACGGCCAATCATTTGTTCGATGCTGAATCCGTCAACGCGCCCCAGCATTTCAGGATGAGTCGGCGACTCAAACGGTACGTCCTCAACGTAGTCGGGAAACTCGCTGACGGAAACGGCTGCAGCGCTGATCGAATTCGGATCGATCTTTACGAACACGCTTGAACTGAAATTGGAATTTGTTTCAGCTTTTAATCTCACTGATGCAGCAAGATTCGAAGTGGCTTTTGCCCAGAAAGATTCTTCGCCAGCAAAGTTGGCCAGCTTTTCACGACACTCCCCGCAATCCGAAAGATGCTCAGCCAGTTGCGTTTCAGCTTTGCCATCAAGGGTTTGTAATATTGCTTCCTCAAGTCGACTCTGATTGCATTTTGGTTTGGACTTGTTCATGAACCCGCCCCGTTTGCTTGATTGTTCGAATTTGCGGCCAGATCTTTTTCGCTGGCTCTTTCGATCGTTTTCTTGAGTTTCGCAATGACTCGGGATCTGGCGATGTAAATTGCTCCTGTCGTCAGCTGCAATGATTCAGCGACTTCGACAACAGAACGCTCTTCAACGGCAGTTTGCCAAAAGGCTTGCCACGTTTTGCTTTGAAAGGATGGCTTGATCTTTTCGGCCGCCCAAGCGAAGAGTTGCTTTTCATATTCAGCATCATAGAAATCGGATGCCGCACATTGCTCCGGCACGGATTGCAAAATTGGATCGTTTGCTGAAACTGGCTGACGATCCTTCTGTCGCAGAAAGTCGATCGTCAAATTTCGCGCGATCGTTCCAATCCAGCCGCGGAAAGTTCCCTTTTCCAGACTAGGCTCCCAGCGCCGAACTGATTTGGCGATGCGAACAAATACGTCCTGAGCCAAATCGTTTGCGTCTGCGTTTTGTAAACCTCGTGACTTCGCGATTCGCAAAATCAGCGGTTCATAGATTTCACAAAATTCAAACCAAGCTTCTGCGTCCGCGGTCTCTTTCAACCGCAAGATCAAGCTGTTTCGAGTTTTGGGAGGATTGCTCAAACGTTCTTTCGTTGCTTATTTCCTGCTCACTACCAATTTACACGTTGGCCAAAGGGAAGTCTTTCACGAATTCCATGAAGAATTTGATGCTAAAATTGTGGGATGATTAAAATCCTTCAAAAATTCACGTTGCCTTGTTGTTTTGGCCTCCTTTCGATTTTTCTTTGTTCTCCAGTGAGCTCACAAGAGAAGTCCAAAATCTATCTCGCGCCGGACGATCACACCGACTACTTTTGGACTGCGGACGACGTTCAATACCGCGCGGCGTTCCTCGAAATGATCGACTACTACCTTGATCTCGCCGACCGCACGAAAGATGCTCCGCCGGAATATCAGTCGCGTTGGAATTGCGATGGGAGCCTGTGGATTTGGGAATATGAAAAGAACAAACCTGCCAAAGACTTTGATCGATTAATTGAGCGAATTCGCGACGGCCACATTTCGATGCCGATGACGGCGTTGGCCAACACGTATGGAGCCCAACCTGCTGAAGCAGTCATTCGAGGGATGTACTATGCGGGACAGCTGGAGCGGAAACACGATCTCCGTTTTCCGATGGCGGTCGCCATGGAAAACCAAACTTTGCCGTTGGGGCTTGGTGCTCTTTGGTCTGGGTCGGGAGCAAAGTATTCGTGGCGTGGCGTGTGTGCTTGCGCGACGAAGATGGAGTACAAAAATTTTCAACAGCGTGACAATGAAATCTATTGGTGGAAAGGCCTCGACGGCAGCCGTGTTCTGATGAAGTGGTATTCTCTCGGCGACAACAACGCTTCCATCGGCGGATACGCAGAGGCTCGGAAACCACGTCACGCGATCGATTGGGTCAACTCCAATAAGGGGTTCAAAAAGCGACATCCTTTCGGAACCATTGGATTGTTTGGTCAGGGTTGGGACGATTTGAAAACGTTGTCGGACGAGTTTATCAAGGTCGCCAAGGAGAAAACGACTGAGGATCAGCAAGTCATCGTTTCGAACGAAGAAGACTTCTTTCGCGACTTCGAAAAACACTATGGACCGCGACTGTCCAGTGAAAGTCTGGCTTACGGCAACGAATGGGATCTCTATTGCATGTCGATGGCCGAACAAACAGCTCGTGTTCGTCGCGCGGTTGAGAAACTGAGAACGGCGGAGGCCCTTGCGACAATCGTATCGGAATTCAATCCATCATTCTGGACCGATCGCCAGACAACACGAGATCAGGCATATATGAATTTGGGTTTGTACTGGGAGCACGACTGGACAGCGGACAGCACAGAAGAATTGCGAGGCAAGCGGGGTCGATGGCAACGGAAACTGTCGGATCAGATTTCGAGCTACGTCGATGAACTGCACGACGCAGGTTTGCAGGCCGTCGCAGATCGAATTCCGCTTAAGGCAAATACACATCGATTTGTCGTGTTCAATTCTCTTGGTTGGACTCGCGATGGAAAAGTGAACATCGACCTTCGCGGATTGCCAAAACTTGAAGAAGGCATGGGTTGGAATGCAATTGATGTTGAATCAAGTAAACCAGTCGACATTTTGAGCCGAACTGACAACTCACTTTCGATCAAAGTCGCTCGCGTTCCTTCGGTTGGATACAGAGTCATCGAGTTGATTCAAAGTGAATTTGAAAACGACGATCCCAAAGCCGGCACTCGTGTCCTTGAGAACGAATTCTTGAAGCTGTCCATTTCCAATTCAGGAAGTATCGAATCATTGATTGATAAAAAGTCAGGGAAGAATCTTGCTGGTCCGAATGGTCTAAACCTGTTGCGGCAAGAAGGTTCGCTGCCAAATTCTGAACCGCATGGTCAGGTTGCTGAAGTCCAAGGCGAACACGAATCGAGTTTGCTCATTAAAGTTCAGCGAGGAATTCCGCATACCGTCAAGTTGACATTGCCAAAAAATGCGAACTGGGTCGAAATTGAAAATACCATTGACGGAAATTTCTCGGGCACATGGATCTGGGAATTCGACTTTGCAATCCCGGATTCCGCAGTGCACCACGAAGAAGTCGGCGCGATCCTCAACGCATCGCTGGCCACAGACGGCGGGCACTACGCATCCAAAAATGCTCGCTACGATTGGCTTTCGCTTGGGCATTTCGTCGACGTCCGTGGAACGGCTGGTGGAGTCACGATTGGCAATCGAGACTGTGCATTTTTCCGACGAGGTCTAAGCACGCCTCGATATTTGGATACGAAATCGTCAAAGATCAGCGTCCTCACTGGCGGACAAGTCGATGGCCCGAAGCTGGGGATCCGACATCAGGGCGGTGACAAGAAATTTACGCAGCGATTCGCAATCCGTGTTGGACCTGACGCCAAATTCGATCCCGTCAGTTCAATGCGTTGGTCATTGGAAACACAAAATCCGCTCGTCGCTCGCAGACTTCCGACGGATTCAAAAGTTGAAAGACAACTTCCCGAAAAAACTTACTCGTTTCTTTCCTCTGCGAACCATGATGATTCGCCAGCGCTATTGTGGTCGCTAAAGCCTTCGGAGGAAGGCATCGCCAACGGAATCATTCAACGCTTCTGGAATGTTTCAAACTCAAGCTTCGACGCAACCGTCAAGATCGATGGATTGAAACGTGCCTTTCACACGAGCCATATTGAGACCGATGGCGAAGCATTGGTGATCGAAAATGAGTCAGCCAGTGTCAAATTTGCGCCGCAGCAAATGCGATCGTTTCGCTTGGAACGATAGGCGTTAACCTGATCACATTGCCACCGTGTCGCTGAGGATACGCGATGCTAGCGAATTGTTCGAAGGACAGTTTCGCGACCATGGCAACTTAAGTTGTTCTCGCGGACGACTATCTGAATCGTGACAGCTTAAAAAGTTGCAACTTTTGTCAATTGCAGTCGATAGAGTCGAAGGCGTTTCGGGCTCAAAATCCGTTCAAAACATTGTGTTTTGAATTCGCACAGCCTTGCCCCTTTCCAGACAACGAAAGATTGCATCATGAAGAACTTTTTCCAACGATTGAGCATCACCAAATTCGTTTCCAATCAGCCAAAGCGACGTCGCCGCTGCAACAACTCGAATTCATTTCTAAAGCTCGAAGATCGTAACCTCCTCGCAGCCGTCACGCTCAGCAATGTCGGATTCGGTGATCAACTTCAGTTCACAGCCGACGCTGGAGAGGCAGACGATGTTTCAGTGGAAACAACCTCCACAGGTTCGATCCAGTTTCGAGTTGCAAACGGAGATTCGATTACCGTTCCTTCATTTTCAAATCCTGCGATTCGATTGAGTAGCTTCGCAACCAACAACGATACGTTAACGATCGATCCGACAGGAAATTTCGGTTCCGGATTTGGACGACTCGACGTGATCAGCGTCGACTTGGGCGACCAAGATGACAACCTCTCGATCTCAATGAACTCCAACGATTTGGTTTTCAACGAAACGTTGGCAACGTTCTTCAACGTTGGCTCCGGCAACGATGTGGTTGATGCTTCGGCTTCCACAAGGCCCGTACGAATTCTCGGTGGTGCCGGCAATGATCAAATCACTGGCGGATCTGGAAACGATACGATCCTTGGCGACGCAAACGATCAAGATGCTGGTCAGGATACGCTCAATGGTGGCGCCGGCAACGACTACATCAGCGGAAGCAGCGGAGTCGACATCCTTAACGGCGGCGCTGGAAATGATACTCTGCTTGGCGGCGAAGGTTTCGACACAATCGATGGCGGGTCGGGCGTCGACACGAACTCGTTCCTCGACATCGGAACCAGCGTGACCGCGACGGTCACCGGTGACGGTAGCGGAACGGTCGAACACGGGACGGTTCAAGAAACGTTTGCCAACATCGAAGGACTTACGGCGTCCAACAATGGCGACGTGTTGACGATCTTTGGTGATGTCGGTGGTACGCTGACCGGTGGAGCCGGTGACGATATTCTGACCGGCGGCAATGGCGACAATCGCTTGATCGGAAACGATGGCGACGACATTTTGCGAGGCGGCCCTGGAAACGATATCGCCTTCGGTGGATTGGGGAACGATCGGCTCAACGGAGGAGCCGACGACGATCAACTTTTCGGCGGTGCCGGTGATGACTTCTTCGTTGGCATCTCCGGTACGGATTCAATTTCTGGCGGTGCGGGAAATGATATTAATTCATTCCAAGGGATCGGAATGGGTGTCACTGCCGTGATTCGTGACGACGGAACCGGAACCGCAAACTACGGATCAGTCACCGAAACGTTTACTGGCATCGAGCAACTGGTCGGTTCAGAATTTGATGATGTTCTGACGGTCGAAGGTTCGCAAGGGAGAACATTGGTTGGACTCGATGGCGACGATCTTCTAACCGGCGGTCTGGGCGCTGACACATTGATTGGAGGTCAGGGCAGCGACACTCTACGCGGCGCCGAAGGTGACGATATGATCTTCGGCAGTGAGGGCAATGACTTCCTCAACGGCGGAGACGGTGATGACACGATGTTCGGCGAGGCGGGAGATGATTTCTTCGTCGGGATCGGAGGGACAGATTCGATCCACGGCGGAGACGGAATCGACACGAACTCTTTTGAGGACATTGGTACTGGCGTGACAGCAACCATCGAAGCCGACAACGCGGGAACAGCAACGTATGGATCGGTAGTAGAAACGTTTACTGGAATTGAAAACCTGATCGGATCCGAGTTTGATGATGTGCTTTCGGTGTTCACGAACAGGAACACCATCATTCGTGGCCGTGGCGGCGACGACATCATGACAAGTTTGGCTGGCAACGATCTTTTGATCGGCGGAACGGGGAATGATATTCTTCGCAGCGGATCCGGTAACGATCGATCCTTCGGTAACGAGGGAAGCGATCGACTTAATGGCGGTGCAGGGGACGACGTGCTCTTCGGAGGCGAAGGCGATGATTTCTTTGTCGGGATCGAGGGCACGGATCAGATCAATGGTGGCTTGGGAATTGACTTGAACTCATTCGAGGGCATCGATCTTCCAGTTAGCGTCGTACGTAACCCTGACGGTTCGGGCACGGCCACATACGGGGCGGTCGTTGAGTCATTCACGAGCATCGAGCGGTTCTTCAATGCAACGGTGACCGAGCAAGCGTAGGCGGATAACGCGTCATCGACGGGCAGGGCAAAAGTTTTGAAGTTGCAGTGTTTAGTGCTGAAAGCACGGCATGTTGCAGCCATTCGAACTGAGGTGGCATATGCCTCTGGCATGTGATCGTTTTTTAGTGCTGAAAGCAAGGCATGTATTAGCCATGGACGCAAGTCCATGGAAGCGTTGCTGTATTAATCGGTAGTCCTGAACGGACGGCAGGAAAATTGAGGTAGTGTAGAGCTTGGCTCCTGCCGTGCCTTCGGCACTCCCCTCTGCGGCGGTTCATTAACCGTAACCACGGACTTGCGCCCATGGCTACAACGTGTCGTCACTTCGTGACTGAAAGAGGCTGTGAATTTTACATCCTTTGTTTGTAGTACCGCCTTTAGGCGGAATCGAGCTTGAGCGAAGTGGAGGAATTCCGGTTAAAACCGGTACTACAAACGGCGCGAATGCCTTAGTGAAGCACACGCCAAATAAATTCACAGCCTCAAAGCGTGCAGCCTCAAAGCGCGTAAGCGAGGTGCGTCTCGGTACCTTGCTCACGCGTCGGCTTATGATTGGCAAAATGAAACGTTGTAACTCCCGAATGACGGGACCTTACGGCAGTCCATGCAATTTCCTAGAAAGCAAGTGAATCACAAACGCCTCCAATATTCACTCGCTTGCGTTTCGGGTTTGTGTAGTGCTCCCCTTACCACACAGTGTCTAGACCATGACTTCCACCGGTTACGCTACTCATGAATACCATCGCTGACGCCAAGTCACTCCTCGATCAAAACGATCATCTTTCCATTTGGTACGCCGCGTACAAAGGGACAGAGGAAACCGTTCTTTATGCCAATCCGCTGTTTTGCAAAACCTTCGGCCACTCTTTGGAAGAGATCCTCGCACGCAAACGCTACGAACTCGTAAATCCGCCTGACACACCAGCGGCCACGATCGAGCAATTCAAAGCCGAAGATCGTGAAGCCATGGAACGCGGCTTCTTTCTTCAACGTAGCGTTGTCGAACCGGGCAAAGACATTCTGGTCCTCAAAATTCGCTTCGATCAAGGGATCATCGGAATGTTCAAGTTAATTGATTCCAACGATCCCAGCCAAACCAACTCGCCGCACGATCTGGATGGAGACTTCCGCAGCGTGACAGAATCGCTGCGGGCAGACCTGCTTGGCTGAAGCCGTAAAAAAAATGGTTGCGGGATCAGAACGGTTGGTAACGGAAGCACTCCCGAGAGGATTCGAACGAATCGGCTTTTTCGTTGGCCGGATGGACTCAGTGCTCCAGATTCAACGCGTTCCAATTTCTGACGCTCTTGTGTCCACTGTTTGAACATGTGTTCATTCGAATCAAATCCATTAGAATCTCTAATCCGGCTTAAGGTCTGCAGCCCGAACCGCGGTCTCCAACCGCCTGCCGGATTTTTTTTGGAAGCATCTTGAAAGTGCAAAAGCCAAGAAATGACTGACGAACCCAAACCTCAAGACGACAGCCCTGGCGGCTTTCTCATCTACGACGCCCCGGATGGCAACACTCGCATCGAAGTCCGAATGCAAGACGAGACCGTCTGGTTAACTCAGAAGCAAATGGCAGAGCTTTTTCAGACGAGCATCCCCAACATCAACCAGCACTTGGCCACCATTTTCGCCGATGGAGAATTGACCTTCGAGGCAACTATTAAGAAATACTTAATAGTTCAAACTGAAGGAAAACGCGAGGTTTCCCGGCACATCGACCACTACAACCTGCAAGCCATCATTGCGGTCGGCTATCGAGTCCGCTCCCCCAGAGGCACCCAGTTTCGCATTTGGGCCACCGAGCGTCTGCGTGAATATCTGGTCAAAGGATTCACGATGGACGACGACCGTCTCAAGCGAGGCGGTGGAGGTCACTACTTTGATGAACTGCTGGCCCGCATTCGCGACATCCGCAGCAGTGAGCGCGTCTTTTGGCGAAAGGTGCTGGACATTTATGCAACCAGCATCGACTACGATCCGTCTGCAGAATCGTCCACGCAGTTTTTCAAGACGATCCAAAACAAGATGCACTGGGCCGCACACGGCCACACTACAGCCGAAGTAATCGCGCAGCGAGCGGACGCATCCCAACCTGACATGGGTTTAACCAACTACGACGGCAAGCGTCCTCGCAAGTCAGACGTTTCGATCGCCAAGAATTACCTGAACCTTGAAGAGATCGAAACGCTAAATCGAATTGTGAACGCCTATTTGGAATTTGCCGAACTACAAGCTCAGAACCGTCGTCCCATGCACATGGCCGACTGGATCAGCAAGCTCGATGACTTCTTGCGTTTGTCCGATCGTGATATTCTGAACCACGCGGGCAAGGTTTCCCACAAAGATGCGAAAGCCAAAGCGGAGCAGGAGCTTGATGCGTACCGTCAACAGCAAGCCGCTTTGCCTGAGCCGGTCGATCGCCATTTCGATCAAACATTGGATGAATTGAAGAGAATTGAAGACGAAGCCAAGCGAAGGAAGGAGGACAACGATGCATAGTGCAATATTTGGAAACGCAAAGGCGCTGAGGACGCAGAGTTGTTTTCCGCACATCCCCTCCGCGATCTCTGCGTCTCCGCGTTTCAAATCCTACCGCGCCGAGTTCGCCGAACATGGCTATGTGCTCACGCCGGCTAGCTACGTGGGAGCCGAAGTGGTGGAGGACGACCGCGTCCCCTTCGCCGAAAAGACAGAGCGCTTGACCCGCGAGTTAGCCACTCAATTTCACGAGTCCGAAAAACTGCAGGCGGCGGTCCGCGACACATCCTTCTTTTCTCAGCGAAGTCTTTTGATGGTGGCCAATTTATGAAACGGCGACCGCTCAAACTGAAGACTGTTCAAGGCAAGGTTGATTTTGCCGTAATCACCATTCGTCCGGACGAGTATGAGGCTGTTCTTGACAGGCTTCCGGGGCGGCAAACGGTTGTGGGAGGTTAAAACTACGAATACGCCAAGTTTCGGAACAGTTACGGAGAGCTTGTTCGCGTTGCCGTCGCACGGACACCGGGACAAGGTAACAACGCAGCGCAACAAACCGCCAACGATATGTTCAACGACCTTCGCCCAAAGTGGATTGCGCTTGTTGGAATCGCCGGAGGGTTTCCGAGCGACGACTTTTCACTTGGAGACGTAGTACTAGCTTCGCGTGTACTCGATCTATGCGTTACCGCTTCAAAGAAGGGTGAAACCGAGTACGCCGTGCATGGAGGATTTTGCCATCCCGACGTCGAGGCACTTCTAAGCTGGCTTCCAAGTCAAAAGGAGACGCTTTGCAAGCTGTTTCCGCATTTGAATGCAAAAATGAGAGAGGAGCTCATCACGCGGATTCGTGAATGGACAAAATATCGCGCCGGTGTGGAGTTGATCGACGACCAATTCATTTGGGATCGAGAATCACGTTTGCATTTGCTCAATGCAATTCCCTCGAAGTACGTATCAAAGTCGCTGGCTGCGTTCATTAAAGACGAAAAGGAGAGTCTCCCTGATTGGGACAAAGAAATTCATCGTGCTCATAGTGGATGGGTCAAAACGATTCCTCCAATCACTGAAGAGGAGATGGCTACCGCGACCGACAATGAATTGGTCGAAGCATTCACAAAACAAAAACCCGGCAACAGCTCTTGGAATCAGGTTGAGGGCGGTTTTGAGGAACAAGGCGGTGGTGAAGCGTCTGCACAACAGCTCGCCAAAATGGCGGAATCCGACCATAAAGATGCTGCAAGGATTTTGCGGTTGCTTGTTCAGCGGGGCGTGACGAAGAACATCGACCGAGCGTTGGAAGGTTTCGGCAAATGCGCGGACCGCGATTTCGTATTTGGACTATTGGCTGACATTAGCCCCAAATGTGAAGCGAGCGAATCGTTTCGCGCAAGTGCGTCTCGCATTCTCTTGGATTTGTGTGATGACGATGGGTTACCAGAAAGACAGATTCAGTTGCTCATCAGCTGGTTGAATATGCCGTGGGATCACACACGATCCGTGGTTGTCGATGGCAAAGAGAAAGACTGGGACCCTAAGAAAAGTCTACTCTGGAGTAATTTGGGCTCAATGATTATCGACACGGACCAATCGTATTGGACGTTGGTTACGGTTACTCACGGTCTGCTAACCAGGAACGCACCTGAGGGCGATCGTTGGATGGCGTTACTTTCGACGCACCTTGATCAAGAAGTCTCCTTTAAGACGTGGCGGATGTTCTGCGACCGTCTGCGTTACGTATGTGGCAATGGATGCACCCCAGACTCCGCCAAAGCGCTGATTAGTAAGCTCTACGATAAATTCCCAACACTTGCTTCAGAAACGATTGGTTGCCGGTTACTCGCCCGGCTTATTCGGTTCCTAGATCCCAAATTTCTACGGAATGCTTTCCAACGTTTGAAAGCGTCGAACCGTTCTATCGACCAGCAAGCTTTTGGGGAACTCCTGACGCTTGCAGCACTTTTGGATGAAACATTTGACTGGGCGCGCCCAATGCTTTCTCGAGAACTGTCGCTAGACACTGAACCGAACGAGGCGTTTTTGGTTGGGGCATCGCACGCGGTGTCGAACTCGTGGTATGACCTAGAGAAGCCGTCAGAATGCTCCCAGATTCTGAGGCAAATTTTTGCGACCGGTAACCCACAAGCCATCAACGCGTCGAGAACGCTCTTTTGGAAAGATGTTAGATTACCACTCGATGAGAATACACTTGCGCTCTTTGCTGCGATTGAAGAAAACGTTGACGCCATAGACTCAGGACTAGCGGAAGAGGTTCTTGGTGAGATGGTCGATATCCTTCCAGAGACGGATAGACTCCCACAATTGCGCCCTCAGGTTCTTTCCTTCTGTAAACGATTGGTTGAAACGCGAATCGACGAGTTGAAACGCCGCGACTTCAATGCGTACGAAGTCGGACCGTTCTTGGTTGAAGCTGCTATGACTCTACAGCGATTTCCGGACACACGCACCGGAGGTCTTGATTTGTTTGAGCAACTCCTTCGCGCCGGACTAGATGATGCTGACAGAGCCTTAAAGGACTTTGATGGAACCAGCGGATCTTCTGGCAGCCGAAGGGAACCGCGAAGACGTAGGCGGCAACGCCGCCGGCGCGCAACAAGCTCTTAAACGATGACGCCGTCCGCGAACGCCGAGCCACCTACGGGGACGAAGTGCAACCCGGCTCGCGCAAGGGGGGTGTGTGTTCTGGCACACGCAGGGCAGCGGCAAGAGCATTGCCATGTGCTGCTGCAGCAACCGGCGACAGGCTAAGGCGCTGGCCTTGGATTTGAAGGAACAAGGATGAAAGAAGTCTCGGTCTGTGACGTGGATGGGCAATTCACCGACTGTGCCTCAAAAGCACTATCTGCAGATTACACCGGCGACATTGCGAAGGCAGTAAACGTTGGCAACGAAAAGTTTGAAAATAGTTTTCAGGACAGTGGCTCTGTGGGCAGCACTGTGCCACCAGTACCCGCGTTTTCCAGAATTGAAGGGCATGGAACAACTGAAAAGCACCCCCGAGAGGATTCGAACCTCCGACACCAGCTTTAGGAAAGCTGTGCTCTATCCCCTGAGCTACGGGGGCGTGCAATGTTTTTTCGATGTTGGACAACCCGCGGGCAACCTTTTCATCAAAAACGACCTGAAACGGGCGCCGAGTGCTACAACACCTGACGGCCAAAACGCCTCTAACGTGACAACGTAATGACGGTCGCGAATTCTACACGCCGGAAGCCTTCGAAGCCATATCCAGAGCCCCCTCTCTTCTGCCAAACAACGGCCAACCACATAAGAAACTAAGGAGTAAGCTCTTCTCTTTCGGCAGTTGAGACGAACCAATATTCCACTTGAGAAGCACAGTGCCGAGCACCCTTATCTGAAAATACCGGCATTCTGAATGCGGGCATTCTGAAAATGCGGGCATTCTGAAAATGCGGGCATCGCGCACCGGAAACGCATAACGGTCGGCGACGGGTCGGCGACCTTAGCAATGAGCACTTGACGTTCAAGAGGGTCGGCTCAAACAGGAGGTAATTGAGAAATGCACGTTTTTCGACTACGCCAACAAGCTAGTCGACCAAAGTTTAACTGTCGCAAAACGGCAATTAAAGGGAGCGTTGATGGAAGTTTGTTGTTGATATCATTTAATTGTCGCGTTCAGACAGTTCTAAACCGACGATTCTGCTAGTCGAAGCTGACACAACGCATCTCTATCTTGCCGCATCGGTGCGGAGCCAATTTGAAAAATAGCCGACACTTTATTGGAATTGACTTGGGCGGTGAGAGTGGCCGGGTCGTGCAAGGAAGCTTCGACGGTCGGAAGATTCAGTTGCGGGAAAAGCACCGCTTCGCGACCGGTGGTATCGAAATCGATTCCACGCTTCGTTGGGACGTTGGTCACTTCTGGAACGAAATACAGACAGGATTGTCGATCGCGGCAAAGGAATGCGACGCTATCGTCAGCGTCGGAGTTGATTCGTGGGGCGTTGATTACGCTCTGCTGAATTCAAACGATGAACTGATTGAACTTCCCTATCATTATCGTGATAGCCGGAACGTTGGAACGCTGAGCAAGATACTCAAAGAGTTTCCCAAAGCGGGTGTGTTTGGGCAAACTGGCATCCAGTTCATGGAGATCAACACCCTTTGCCAATTGTTTGCCCGAAAGGAAAGCGATGACTCGCTGGACAAGGCGAAGCATTTGCTTACGATCGCAGACTATTTTCATTGGTGTCTGTGCGGATCGAAGTCTGTCGAATTCACGTTCGCGACCACGACTCAGTGTTTCAATCCTCAGAAACGCAAGTGGGCGACTACAATGCTCGACACGCTGGGCATCCCCACACATATGCTTCCTGAAGTGGTCGAACCCGGAACCAATCTCGGCATGATCAGAAACACTGTGTCGGAAGCAACGGGGATAGGACTCGGCGCAGTCTCCGTTGTGGCCCCTGCGACCCATGATACGGCCTCAGCAGTTGTTTCGGTCCCTGTAAGCAAAGAAGTTGGCCGCAACTGGGCTTACATCAGTTCGGGAACATGGTCGCTTGTTGGAATGGAAGTTGATCAGCCTGTTATCTCGGCTGAAGCCTTGTCTGCCAACGTGACAAACGAGGGTGGTGTCGATGGAACTTGGCGACTGCTGAAAAACGTGATGGGCCTTTGGCTGATTCAACGTTTGCGGCAGGCGTTGTCTGATCGTGGGTTTCAACGAACCTATGAAGAACTGACGAAGTTGGCTGGAGCCGCATCGCCGACGCGTTGCTATATTGATCCAGACGACGCTACGTTCCTGAACCCGACGAATATGGAACAAGCGATTCTGAATTTCTGCAACGAAACGGGGCAAAATGCTCCAACGGATGAAGCCGGTCTCGTTCGATGTGTTTTGGAGAGTCTGGCATTGCGATATTGCCAAGTGCTTCGTGAAGTTGAAGAACTTGCCGAAACGAAAATCGATGTCGTCCATGTCGTTGGCGGTGGATGCAAGAACATTCTGCTGAACCAATTCATTTCCGGTGCTACACGATTGCCGGTAGTTGCAGGACCTAGCGAAGCAACTGCACTGGGCAATGTCATGGTGCAATGCCGTGCTGCGGGCGACGTCGAAACTCTCGATGACATTCGCGAAGTAGTCCGCAACTCGGTTGACCTGATCGAATTTGAGCCGACTTCGCTAACCTATTGGCAAGACGCAATGACTCGTTTTGAGCAAGTCTGCGAAAAGCGTTCGTTGGGAAGACTTGGTAAGCAGTGACAAAGGCCTGCCCGATCAGGCGGGTCAGCTTCACGTACCCGCCAACTGTCGCAAATGGACAACTGAATTCCCACGCCTTGAACCAAGGTTTCGATATACTGTGCGGCATTGATCGCCACTAATGCCACACAGTGGTGGGCGGCTTGGTCGACCGTAACGGTGAATGCTCTATAACATGCCGGATTCCGACAACGCAACATTTAATTACCTACCAGTACCCGAGATCGTCAATCGTCTTGGGTTGTACGTGACGGGTGCGGGAACGGACGTGGTGCCGGCTGGAGCAGACTACCCACAGCAGAGCCATCCCGAGCTCTACGATTTTTCATGGCACGGCGGACGAATTTTGCCTGAGTTTCAGTTCGTGTTCATCGCTGAGGGCAGCGGAGAATTCGAATCTCGCGAAACCGGCTTGCAGAAAATTGTGCCGGGGACGTTTCTGGTTTTGTTTCCCGACGTTTGGCATCGGTATCGTCCGGATCCAGAAACTGGCTGGACGGAGTACTGGATTTCGCTCGGCGGCGACCTGCTTTTCCAATGGCATCAACGCGGACTGTTTCAGGCTGACCGACCACTGACGACCTTGCGGCAACCAGAAATAACCGTTGAGAAGTTTCGAAACGTAATCGACTTCGTAATGAAACATCCAGAACAGGACGCACCGATGCTGACTGCTCACGCCATGGCGTTGGTCGCAAGCGCGCTTGAGCGAGCTCAGACTTCTGCTGAATCGCTCAACGAGGATGATGGTGCCGAACGAAGCACCGATCCACTGGTTTCCGAATCGCTACGTGTCATTTGGAACAACAGTCACCAACGCGTGTCAGTCGACATGATTGCGAAACAAGTCGGTGTGACTCGACGCACGCTGGAACGACATTTCAAGAAGCACCTTGGCCGAACACTTTTACAAGAACTTGTGGCATGCCGGATTCAGCGTGCTAAACGGTTGCTTAGGGAGACACACGTGCCAATCAAGTATGTCGCCTACGCAGCAGGATTCAGCTCGCTGCCGAACCTTTGCAAAGTGTTTCGACGCGAAGTCGGTACAACGCCAGGCACTTATCGAGAGAGCGTTACAAACAAGGACAGACCTCGAATTTCTACATCGCAAAACGACAAATGAAATCGGTAAGCCTGGCATTTTGTTTTGTTAGTTTCGACCTTTTTCACCATAAAGAACCAAGCAACACTCCATCACCCAGCATATTTGGCTGAAGGCTTAGCACGATGATTTCACGACTACTTTTGACTTTTTTGGCTGCGATCCTGACGATCGATTTTTGCTTGGCACAGGAAGCATCCGTTGATCAATCGATTGCGAAACCGTCGATTGCGGAAAACGGAGAGCTTGGTTTCGAGTCGCTGGTAAGTCGAGGATACAAGCCACTATTCAACGGCACCGACCTGTCTGGTTGGCGAAACCCTTATCCTTTCGGTGAAGCGAAAGTCGTCGACGGCGAGATTCATTTGCTTGCCGACAAGAAGTTCTTTTTGGTCACCGAAAAGAAGTATTCCGATTTCAAGCTCAGCGTTGAGATCCATCTGCCTGAGGGTAAAGCCAACTCGGGCGTGATGTTTCGATGTCACGTCGACAAGAATGCGAAAAAGAAAGTCTTCGGCTATCAAGCCGAATGCGATGGTTCCGATCGTCGTTGGTCTGGCGGGCTTTATGACGAAAGCCGCCGCGGTTGGATTTGGCCAAGTACCAAAGGGCGTTCGCCTGAATCGTTCCTGTCGCATGAAGAAGAATCGAAAGCCTTCTTCAAGGAACCTGCCATCGCGAACGCACTCAATCGCAACGGTTGGAACCGCTTCGTCGTCACTTGCAGGAAAGATCTCATCACGATCGAAGTCAACGGAGTCCAAACGACTCGGTTTCGTGACGCGACCGACGCGTCTGGCTTCATCGCCATTCAGCATCACGGTGAGAAAGGCCAGACGTATCGTTTTCGCAATCTATTCATCAAAGAGCTTCCCGAAATCCCGGCTGAGCAGCACGTTGCGCTAACGGAACAGGAACCCGTTTCGATCAAACGGATCAGCGACACGGTGACCCAGATTGATTTCGGCAAAGTCGCCTTCGGAAACATCGTGATGCCGGTTCCGGGCGGCAAGGGGAAAGCCAGCGTTCACTTTGGCGAAAAACTAAAACAAGGTCGCATCGATCAAGAACCTCCGGGCACGGTTCGCTACGGAATGACTCCGATTCGACTCGGACAACAGAAAGGCAGTTGGGTCGTGCCGGCACCGATCGATGGCCGCACAGTTCAGCAAGCTGGTTTGATGTACGCCAATCCTCCTGCCGTGTTGACGCCCGATTCGTGGGGAGCCGTGATGCCGTTTCGCTGGGTAGAGATCGAAGGTTTGGCAGAGGATTTTCCTTACGATCAGATCCGACGCCGCGCAGCGTATTCATCAACGTGGAACGACGACGCCAGTTCCTTCGAATGCTCGGATGATACGCTCAACAGGATCTGGGACTTGTGCAAGTACAGCCTCAAGGCCACGACCTTTGCGGGTGTCTATGTCGATGGCGATCGAGAGCGAATTCCGTACGAAGCCGACGCTTACCTGAACCAGCTAAGTCATTACACAACCGACGACAACGTCACGATGGCCGCGCGGTCGTTTGACTGGCTGATGGAGAATGGAACGTGGCCAACCGAATGGTCGCCGCACATGGTGTTTATGGCTCACGCCCAGTGGATGTACTCGGGTGATACCGATTGGCTGGCGCAGCGATACGAATCTTTGAAAGCCAAAACGTTGATGCATCGTAGCGGTGATGACGGCCTCGCCCGCAGTGGTGAACTGGATCAGAAACGCCACGACATCGTTGACTGGCCGAAGAAAGAACGTGACGGTTTCGTGTTCACCGAAATCAACACAGTCGTCAACGCGTTTCACATCGCGGCATTGGAGCAGATGGCTCAGATGGCGACGGCCGTCGGCAAGCCTGATGACGCAGAAGCGTTCACCGCCCGAGCAAAACTTGCCCGAGCGTCGTTTCAGGAAAAGCTGTTTGATGAATCCGCCGGTGTCTATCGCGATGGAATCGACACCGATCACAGTAGCATTCACGCTAACTTTTTCCCGCTGGCTTTCGACCTGATTCCTGAAGACAAAAAATCCGGAGTGATCGCGTGGCTGAAAGAAAACGACATGCGTTGCAGCGTCTACGCGGCTCAGTATTTCATGGAGGCCTTGTTCCGAAACGGCAGTGACAAAAAAGCGATCGACTTGATCCTTGCCGATGGCGATCGGAGCTGGAAACACATGGTCAACAGCGGCACCACCATTACGTGGGAAGCTTGGGGCCTGAAGTACAAGCCCAATCAGGATTGGAATCACGCTTGGGGAGCCGCACCGGCAAACTTGTTGCCGCGATTTGTCTTGGGCGTCGAAGCTGGATCACCCGGTTGGGAAATGGCCGTCATTCGGCCCTGTGTTGGCGGGCTAAAGTTTGCTCGCGGACGAGTCCCAACGCCGAGAGGGCCGGTCGAGGTCGACTGGAATTATGATGAATCATTCAAGATGTCGCTTGTTTTACCAGAGGGCTTGTCTGCAAAAATCGACCTTCCGGGTATTGACGGCAGTAGTGCTGTGTTCGCCAATGGAGCCAAGGTCGAGGCAACGAAAGAGAACGGTCGCTGGATCGTTTCCGATGCGGTGAGCGGATCCGCAACATTCGAAGTCAAGTAGCATGAAATGCGAAGCATTCCAATACAAGCCCGACGCGCGAGCGAGGGAACACAAGCCCGACGCGCGAGCGAGGGATCGGGAATCCTCGGAAATATTCCCTCGCTTGCGCGTCGGGCTTGTATTTGCGCAACTTCAAAACTCGCGCTTCGGGCTTGTATTTTGTGCTGCACACCAAAAACCTATTCAGCGACAATTAGCCCGCAATCTATTTAGCGCCATGAGCTACGAAAAAGAGAACTAACATGAAAACCAACTGCAATCAGACAAGCGCTCTTCGTGCGTTAATTCTGTGCTTTCTTTTCGCAACGTCTTCAAATGCGATCGCCGACGACAACTTTGAACAACTGTTCAACGGCAAAGACCTCACAGGCTGGGCTGGCGTGGATGGTTTTTGGTCTGTCAAAGACGGAGCCATTGTCGGCGAAACGACGAAAGCAAAACCAACCAAGGTCAACACGTTTCTCGTATGGCAAGGCGGCGAAGTTGGTGACTTTGTCTTCAAAACGAAAGTCCGCTTTCAAGGCAACAACAGTGGCGTGCAGTATCGCAGAGAATTAATCAACGCCGAAAAATTCGTCGTCAA
>CALLUY010000105.1 GCA_938010615.1 uncultured Pirellulaceae bacterium
GGGACGCAGCTCAATAACTGATTGATGCTCCGAAAACAAACATTCAGTTGCCCGCATGTCGGTGTTGCCAAGATCTGGCGGTATCCATGCGGGCATTTTTTATTGCGCCAGTGTTCCAGTGGTTCGCTTGAACGACCAGACGGCTTTGCGTTAGAAAATAGATGAGCGAAAGGCGCAGCCTGCGGCGTGCATGGAGGTCGCCGCTGTGACAGGCCCGGCGGCGGGATTCCGTCGCTCGCGCAGGGCATGGATGCCCGGAGTGAGCGATGCGAGCCTGCGAGCACCGGGCCGTAACGACGGCGCAGCGAAGGACAGGAGAGCGGCGTTGCCGCAATGGGGAATTCGGAGTGTGGAATTGGGAATGAAGTGCGGTCGATGGCACATCACGAAGCCGCGGTAGTCCGAAGCGTCGAGCGGCCAAGCAGTTCGAGTCGCCCCGCAGAAACGATTCCGCGATCCGCATTCCGAGTTCCCCATTGGCTTGCCCGCGACCGACGTCGTCCGAGGGCCACGACGGCCCCGTTTCTTGCGCAAGAAAGGCTGCACGAAAGTAGTTGGTAGCTTCGAGTTTCCAGCTCCCGACATTGATATCGACACGCTTGTGCCTAGAGCCAGCAGCAAGTTGATGAAACATCGACTCTTCCAGAAATATTTGCGCAAGCTCTTGGACAAGAAAGCATCGTGTAAAAAGACTGTTACACTTAACGATCTAATCGAGGTTAAGTATCTTCCGTTTTCAGGCAATGTTGACGGGATACCAGGAGGGCATGATCCACTGACTGACTTGGATGATATTCAGGATGCGGTGGGGACAATTATGATCAATGTTTCTGGTAGCGTTGTTCCTTCAAATCTCAACAGTGGAAAGTGCGATTGCTGCGACCTGACAACGAAGCTTTCATTGTCAGGACGGGATTATTTCAGTTGGCATGACACATTTTTAAACGAACGCGAATTCAATATCTTCGGGATATTTGGCGATCGTAATCCATTTGCAATGTACTATGACGCATGTAGCTTCTTGCAAGATAAAAAGAACGGTTGTGGTTATTGCAAAGTCGGCTGGAAATTCAGCAACAACATCACTGCTACCGGGCGCCATCGCGAGAAACGGACTCCAGTCAAGAAATGAACAAACGATTTAGTCTTCGTATTTTGTTGCTCGTGATGACGGCTATTTGTATTGCCTTTTCCGCTTACAGCTTTGTTGGCGCGAACTGGGTCACCATGAAAGCAGTCGATAGGATTGAGCTTGGGATGGAAAAAGCACAAGTTCGAGAAATACTTGGCGACCCGAAGTCGATTGAAAATGGCAAATGGGTTTACGAAGTTTGGATTGGATACAGTGATCCGATCAGATTGGAATTCGACAGTTCAGGAAAAGTAAAAGAATTGAGTTTTTGAACAAAGCACGTCGAAAACAAACATTCAGTTGCCCGCATGTCGGTGTTGCCAAGATCTGGCGGTATCCATGCGGGCATTTTTTATTGAGCCCGATCTTCCAACGGTTGGCTTGAACAAGAATAGTGTGCCAAGAGCCTTTGATTGATTTCATGCGACCGTGACGAAATGGGGCGAGACAGCCGCATCGAAACCACCGACGGCACGATCCGCCGCACGGTATTCAATGCACACGACCAAGTCGTAAGCTCATGGGTGGGAACAAACGGCACCGGAGCCACCGATTCCGATCCGACTGGAAACAACGCATTCGGCAACGATATGGTTTTGCTGTCTTCATGCGAGTACGACAACAATCAGTCGGGTTTGAATCGTCAGCTAACCAAAACGATCGTCCACAACGATGCCGTGGCTGCTACGCAAGGTGGCATAGGCTTCTAGCCTGTGGACGCGCTGGACGCGACGGCGACTGGCGACCTCGTACTCCTCTCTTCCAACGATCGCGTCTCCACCTACCATTACCGTTGGCGTGGTCGCCAAACCGAAACCGTCCTTGAAGGCCCAACCTTCAACCACATCTCACGTCAAACGCGTCGAGCAATATCGCTGGGGCCGTTTGTGGAACTGGCTTGGGGGAGAATCATCGATTGATCTTTCTCTTTCGCCAGTACGTCGTTTGCCGAATTGGATTGGCCGAGTGAACCACCGTTGAGTCAGGGAGAGCATCAAGCATTTGCTCGCAGCGTCAAACGGGGGTGCCGTTTGGATTAGAAGATTGGTCGAAGAAACCGTGAAGCGATGTCGGCTTGAATCGACGACGAGGTCCCGCGGCAGACCGGAGAAACGTCCCTAAGTTGCCAAAAAAACGGTGCATGACGCGAGTCCCCGTTTCCTCTCCTTTTTGACTTCGTCGTTTCGTACGTCAATTACGGAAAGTCAGACAATTTCGGCTATAATTTTTTGAAGGTTGGGACAGAAACACAACGGAGCCATTGAACATGCTGGACTTTGTCGGAAAAGGAAAGTCGCATAATTGCAACGGCACGACGCGACGCGACTTTTTGCAAGTCGGAACGCTGGGAGCGATCGGATTGACGCTGCCGCATTTGATGGCCGCTGAAGCCGCGGCCGCGATGACAAACGAAGATCCGCACGACGATCGATCAGCGATCATGATCTTTAACTTAGGCGCTCCGAGTAATATTGATCTTTGGGACATGAAGCCGAATGCTCCGCGAGAGATTCGCGGACCGTTCAAGCCGATCACCACGAACAACGATACATTTCAGGTTTCTGAGCTTCTTCCTGAGCATGCAAAGATCGCGGATAAGTTTTCGCTGGTCAGGTCATGTCATCATCTTGGTGCCGCGGTCCATGACGCGGGCTGGCAAGTCATGCAAACTGGACGAGTATTTCAAGGCGGCGTTGAGACTCCTCACGCCGGTTCGGTGCTGGAATATTTGAGAGGGCGAAAGACAGATCTTCCCGCTCACGTTCTGCTGCCGCAAAAGATGGGGCGTGGCGGCGGCAACATGCCCAGCGGCCAAGCGGGAGGGTTTCTTGGTAAGAAGTTTGATCCGTTTGAGCTGTCGGCGGATCCATCAAAGAAGGATTTCAAAGTGCCCGATCTGTTGCCGCCTGAGCAAATAGGGACGGCTCGGCTTCAACGGCGACGAAAGATGCGCAACATTGTCGATCAAACGGTGCGTGATTTTGAAGCCAGCGAAAACGCAAAAATGATGCAAGAGAACTTTCACGCGGCGTATCGGCTGATGACCAGCAAGCAGGCTCGCGAAGCGTTTGACTTAAGCAAAGAGTCAACCAAGGTCCGTGAAAAATACGGCATGAATCGATTCGGCCAATGTTGTTTGCTGGCGCGGCGGCTGATTGAAGCCGGTGTGCGATTCGTGACGATCAATACTTTCCTAACTGTGTTCGATGAGATCACTTGGGATATCCATGGATCGAAACCCTTCACCTCGATCGAAGGGATGAAAAATAAAGTTTGCCCGATGTACGACAAAGCTTATGCCGCGTTAATTACAGAATTGGACGAACGTGGGCTGTTGGGGAAAACGCTGGTCTGCAACCTTGCCGAATTCGGTCGAACACCGCGAGTCAATCCTGCTGGTGGCCGAGACCATTGGCCGCAGTGCTTTAGCGTTTACTTTGCCGGCGGAGGAGTGCAGGGCGGTCGAGTGATTGGCAGTAGCGATCCGATCGGCGCAGTGCCTGCGGAAGATCCGTACCAGCCAAAAGATATTGTCGCCACCATTTTCAAAAGTTTGGGGCTGGAACTGGAAACGGAACTGCCGGGTCCTGGCGGACGACCGTTTCCGATCGTGGACTACGGTGCGAAAGCGATCAAAGGTCTGTTTTGACAAAGGCAGACAGAAATCGAAGGCGATTTTTTACCATGTGATGTTCACTCGCTTGCGCTTTTTGAAGTTGCACACATTTTTATTCCGAAGGAATTTCAGCCATTAGCCGGAGGTCGAGCGTAACGACCACCTCCGGAACCCTAAGAATGCACGATTCGATCCTGAAGGGATCGCAGCGAACGCCTGCTGTGATCCCTTCGGGATCATGTTTGCTTTCGACTGAATCCGGTGATGGCGCTGCGCTTATCACCGGCTAATAGCTTGAATCCCTTCGGGATAGGCCGATATAGTGCAACTTCAAAGCTTGCGCATCGGGCGTGTAGAGATACGAAATTATGAAACACATTTTAACCATTCTATTGTTGTTCATCGCTGGCCAATGCAACGCGCAAGAAACGGTAAGCTTTCGCAACGACGTGCTTCCCGTGCTCTCGAAGATGGGCTGCAACTCAGGCGCCTGCCACGGAGCACTCGCTGGCAAGGGTGGCTTTCGCCTTTCGCTGCACGGCTACGATCCGAAAAGCGACCACTTCAACACGACTCGGGAGGCACGCGGTCGACGTCTGGAAATGTCGGATCCCGGTCGCAGCCTCTTGTTGACCAAACCAACTGGAGTCGTACCGCACAAAGGCGGAGTTCGATTTACGGAAGATTCAAAGTCGTACAAAATCCTACAAGCTTGGATTGCTGAAGGTGCAAAGGCTCCGGTTGATTTGGATCCTGAAGTTGTCAGCGTTGAAATCGAACCGAAGACTTCGACAGTCAGTAAAGGCAGCGCGAAGGGCTTGAAGGTGGTTGCTCATTTTTCTGATGGAGAAAAACGAGATGTGACTCAGTGGGCAAAATTCACTTCTGCCAATGGCGCGGTTACTGAGGTGGACCAGCATGGCGAAGTTTCCGTCATCGGTCACGGCGAGAGTGCCGTGACGGCTTGGTATTCGAGCAAGATAGGAATCGCGCGAATCACGTCGCCGTTTCCAAACGAGGTTGATGGAGAGCTATTTACTTCGTCGCCAAAGTTCAACTTCATTGACGATTTGGTGTTGGAACAACTTCAGCGTTTGAACTTGCCACCTTCTCCATTGGCGTCGGACGAAGTATTTCTGCGGCGCGTTTTTCTGGACACGATTGGAAAGTTGCCGACAACCGAAGAGCGAGATGTCTTTCTGGCAAACGATGCCGACGACAAGCGTGCGACGCTGATTGACGAATTGCTGCAACGTCCGGAGTTCGTCGACTATTGGACCTATCAGTGGTCGGATCTTCTATTGGTCAACGGAACCAAACTTCGCCCCAAAGCGGTGGAAGCGTTTTACAAATGGATCCGAAAAAACGTCGAAGATAATACTCCTTGGGACGAGTTTGTTCGTAAGGTCCTGACGGCCAAGGGAAGCAGCATCGAAAACGGTGCCACGAATTTTTTCGCACTTCATCAGGATCCCGAGAACATGGCCGAAAACGCAAGTCAGGCGTTCCTCGGTTTGTCGATCGCGTGTGCGAAGTGTCACAATCATCCGTTGGAAAAATGGACGAACGATCAGTACTACGCCTTCGCCAATCTGTTTTCGCGAGTTCGAGCCAAAGGTTGGGGCGGAGACGCACGAAACGGTGACGGTGTGCGAACGTTGTTCCTCGCCAGCACCGGGGAGCTAATTCAGCCGATCACGGGCAAACCGCAACTTCCGGCTCCACTCGATGGAGAGCCAATCGATTTTGCTTGGTCGGGCGATCGTCGCGAACCGTTAGCCAAATGGATGACGGCGCCTGAGAATCCTTACTTCGCTCGATCGATTACGAATCGTGTTTGGTCACGCTTCTTTGCGGTTGGCCTTGTTGAAGATGTGGATGATTTGCGAGTCTCCAATCCGGCCAGCAATGAAAAGTTGCTCTCTGCGACTGCCGATTTTTTAGTTGAAAAAGACTACGACCTGAAAGAACTGATGCGAGCGATTCTCAATTCGGCTACTTATCAACGCAGCAGCCAAACTGCTCTAGGAAACGAAACGGAAAAGCGATTCTACTCGCGATATTATCCGCGACGATTGATGGCTGAGGTGTTGCTGGACGCCGTTTCGGACGTGACCGAAGTGCCAACGAAATTCACGCAGCTGTTACTTCCCGGCGCTGGCGTCAAGAAAATTGAGACTCCTTATCCCGAAGGCACACGAGCCATTCAGTTGTACGATTCGGCGGTCAAGTCGCGTTTCCTGAAGACGTTTGGTCGGAACGATCGCGAAATTACTTGCGAGTGTCAGCGAACTGACGAACCGAGCATGGTTCAGGTTTTACATATTGCCAATGGTGATACGCTCAATGCAAAACTGGAAACGAAGGACAATCGCATCGCAAAGTTGATGGCTGAGCTGGAAGACGACAAAGAGTTGATTCGTCAGGCCTACGTGGCGACTTTGTTGCGAGACCCAACTGATGAAGAGTCTGAGAAGTTGCTTGCGGCGATGAAAGCAGCCGAAGGATCGAAACGCCGCGAGTTGGTGGAGGATCTTTACTGGAGTTTGATGAGCAGTCGCGAATTTTTGTTTAACCATTGATCCAATGAAAAATATTCTCGTTTTAGTATGCTGTTGGTTTGCAGCGTCCGTGTCGTGGGCTCAGGATGTGTCCAAGCCAATCGATTTTGATTCTCAAGTTGCGCCGATACTCAAGAAACATTGCGCAAGTTGTCACAACGATGAAGAAGCTGAAAGTGAGTTCAACGTTTCGTCTGTCGCAAAAATGCTGGAAAGCGAATCTGCAATCGAAGTAGGCGACGGCGAGGCCAGCCACATCATTGAGCTGATGCGTGGAACCGAAGAACCCATCATGCCTCCGGAAGACGAATTCGAGCGCGTTCCAGAAAGTGAAATCGCAATCATCGAACAATGGATCAATGAAGGGGCCAAGCCTTCCAAGATCAACGTGAAAGCAGTGTTAACGATTGGGTCGCCGAAGTGGGAAGCCAAACTGAAAGTCAATTCTGCGATCCTTGCCGCTGATTGGTCTCCTGTCGGTAACGTGATTGCGATCGCTCAGTTTGGATCTGTGAAGTTGCTTGACGCTGAAACGTTGGAGCAAAAGCACGAGTTCGGTTCTTTGCCCGGGAAAGTAAACTCTGTGCAGTTTTCATCCGACGGCAGAAAGCTGATCGCAGCGACAGGAATCGGAGGAGTCGGCGGCCGAGCCATCATTTGGGATGCGGAATCATTCGAGCAACTGGCTCAGTTTGATGGACACAATGACGTCATGTATGACGCGACGATCAGTCCCGATGGCAAGCTGGTCGCAACAAGTGCTTACGACAAAACGATTTTAGTTTGGGATGCTGGTGCAGGGAAAGAGCTGCGGAAGCTGAAAGGTCATAACAGCGCCGTCTACGATTTGGAGTTCAGTCCGGATTCAAAGAACCTTGTCAGCGCTAGCGACGATCAAACCATCAAAGTTTGGCACGTCGCGACAGGGCAACGTCTCGATACGCTTGGCCAGCCACTGAAAGAACAGTTCACAACGACGATCAGTCCTAATGGTCGGCTTGTTGTTGGAGGCGGTCGAGATAGTCGTCTGCGAGTTTGGAAGCTTGCATCGACTGATTCGCCTGCAATCAATCCGATTTTGTTTTCGCGGTTTGCACATGAACGTTCCATCGTTCGTTTGGAATTTTCTGCGGATGGATCACTTTTGTTTTCGGCCGCGGAAGACAGAACGATCAAGGTTTGGGAAACTGAAACATTCTTGCAGGTTGGGCTGATTGATTCTCAGCCAGAGATTTGCAGCGCGATTTCAGTTTCTCCTGACGCGAAGACAGTTTTCGTGGGTCGACTCGATGGTTCCAAGGAGCTCTTGAGTGTCCCAGCCAGAACCAATGCAGTCGCTTCAGCTGCACCCATCGCGGCGCGTGAAGCGCACAAGGATGAAGTCGTTGAAACCGAAAGTGTTGTCGAAGTTGAACCCAACAACAATGCAAAACAGTTTCAAAAAGTATCTCTCCCGGCTAAAGTTAAAGGCACGATTGCGAAACTTGAATTGGGTACCGACGCAGATGTCTTTCAGTTTTCTGCGACCGAAGGGCAATCATTAATGGTGGAAGCCCGAGCTGACGGTGATAAGTCTCCGATTGATACTTGTATCGAAATTCTTCACGGCGATGGCACGCCTGTTCCGCGAGTTGTGCTTCGAGCTGTTCGCGATTCGTATTTGACTTTCCGAGGCAAAGATTCCGACACGATCGACGACTTTCGTGTCCACAACTGGGAAGAGATGAAGCTGAACGAGTTCCTTTACGCCAACGGAGAAGTCAACAAACTGTTTCTCCATCCTCGTGGTCCGGACTCTGGTTTTCGTGTTTATCCGGGATCAGGAAAGCGTTTTGGCTACTTCGGGACGACTGCAATGTCCCACGCGCTTCAGGAGCCGTGTTACATCGTCGAGCCTTGGCCGCCCGGGACGACATTCTTGCCGAACGGTTTACCAATCTTTGAACTCAATTATGAAAACGATGACGATTCCCGTCGCGAGATTGGTACAGATTCGCGATTAAAGTTCGTCGCGCCGAAAGACGGTGACTACTTGGTCCGTGTTACCGATGTTCGCGGTTTCGGCGGAGACGATCACGAATACGAATTGGCAATTCGAGATTCGAATCCTGATTTTGAAATCAAAGTCGAAGGACCAAAGAGCGTCTTTCCGGGCAGCGGTAGCGAGTATCGTTTGGTTGCAAAACGGCTGGACGGATTCGAAGGTGAAATTTATGTCGAAGCCAAAAACATTCCCGAAGGTTTTCACATGATCTCGCCGCTTACGATTGAAGCCAACCATATCGATTCGCGCGGCGCGATCTATGCACTCGATGGAGCCAAGTCGATCACGAAAGAACAGGCTGAAGCGGTCGAGTTTGTCGCAACGGCATCCATTGCTGGCATGGAAGTTACCAAATCGTTCAACGGGCTTGGTGAGATCAAGATGGAAGAAACCAATCCGAAAGTTGTATTTCAAATTGTTCGAGATTCTGACGACGAACTTCCTGAAACGCGCAATTTTGATCAGCCAATCGTTTTTGAGATCCGCCCTGGCGAAAGTATTCAGGCTCATATCGTTTCGAAGCGAAACGGTCACGGAGGTCCAATCAAGTTTGGCAACGAGGGTTCAGGTCGCAATCTTCCGCATGGTGTCAAAGTGGATGACATTGGTCTCAATGGGTTGATGATTCCCAAAGGCCAAACGCGGCAACGGTTCTTCATTAAGGCCGAACCGTTTGTGAAGCCACAGACTCGCACGTTTCATTTGGTGGTGGACAATGTCGACAAGCTCGTCGGTCCGCCAGTGATTTTGAAGGTTCTGCCGGCCAAAGATTCTCGCGTAACGAGAAATTGACGAAACTGCAATTCAGAGAAGCAGGAAACGATGAAATCGAGAGAGTATGGAACGCTTGGGGCTCAAGTCAGTGAAGTTGGGCTTGGCTGTTGGCAGTTCGGCGGCGACTTTGGCCCGATGTCGGATGAAAAAGCGATGTCGATCATGGCTGCGGCAGTGCAGGGCGGTATCAACTTTTTCGATACTGCAGACGTCTATGGTGGCGGTCGCAGCGAATCATTGATTGGTGACTTTCTTAAGTCGCACTCGGGTGATCCGATTCGAGTGGTGACAAAATTCGGTCGCGATGGCAGTGTCTTTCCAGATGGTTACACAGAATCAGCGATGCGTCAGTCGGTTGAATCGTCGCGTGCACGATTGGGAGTCGAGGCGCTGGATTGTTTGCAGCTGCACTGTGTTCCGATGGATGAGCTCAGGAAAGGCGACGTTTTTAGCTGGCTTCGTGATCTCAAGTCAGAAGGCGTGATCCGGGAGTTTGGAGCGTCGGTTGAAACGATCGAAGAAGGTTTGGTTTGCTTGCAGCAGGAAGGATTGGCTTCGCTACAAGTGATCTTCAATATCTTCCGACAGAAATTGGCGACGGAGTTACTTCCTCAGGCAAAGGCTGCTGGCGCGAGCATCATTGTTCGTTTGCCATTGGCGAGCGGATTGTTGGCTGGAAAATACACCGCTGAAACGACTTTCACTGACGGCGACCATCGCAACTACAACTGCGACGGCCAAGCTTTCAGTGTCGGCGAAACGTTTGCCGGACTACCGTTTCCGATCGGTGTCGAATTGGCGAATGAACTGCGAGAAATGTTGCCTGACTCGATGACGATGGCTCAGGCGGCACAGCGTTGGATACTGGATCACGATGCCGTGACGACGATCATTACGGGCGCGTCGTCGGCTGAGCAAGTCTCTGACAATGCGGCGGTTAGCAGATTGCCATCGTTGGGACCGGCGTTACACGAAGCGTTGTCATCGTTTTATCACTCCAAAGTCGAGCAGCACATTCGCGGCGTTTACTAAGGGTAAAGTAGCACGACTCTCCGAGTCGTTCGGTACAGCTGAATACGACTCGGAGAGCCGAGCTACTATCAGCGATCTGCACGAAAAAAGCCCGGCGAAAAATCACCGGGCTTTCTGAACGTCATTTGCTCTACTACTTCAGTCGCGACTAGCTACCGACTGCTTCAGTAGTAACTTCCTTTGAAGTTGCGTCTTTCGCTGTGTCCGCAGCAACCAGAGCTGTGACAGCAGCTTTGTACTTGGCTTTCGCCAGCGTAAGACGAGCCGTCATGTTGCAGCAAGTCTTTTCTTCGCCGATCACGTAAGTCATCTTCTCGCCAGATGTTTTGGCCAAAGTGCCAGCCTCAGTCGGGCAGTTGCAAGCCTTTTCGCCAACGGCGTAAGTCATCTTGATGTCTTTGATCGCAGTCTTCACGAGCTCAGCATTTTTGCCAGCTTCGACAGCACATTTGCAAGACTTGCCAGCAACGGTGTGAGTTCCGCTAGTGCTGCAAGTTGCAGGTGTGACGAATGCATTGACCATCGTCTCCGTTTGCTCAACCAAAGAAGTGTAAGCTTCTGTTTTGTCTTCGAAAACTTTTTCGCCAACGACGAAGTGCAGAGGAGTTTTCTTTTCTTCAGCCATCTTTGTTGCTGATTCTGAGCAGCAAGTGTTTTCAGTGCCGACGCGATAAGTCATCTTTGGCAATTTTGCCATCGCAGCAGTGACAGGGCAGCCTTTGCAGCAATCTTTCTCACATTTTTCGCCGGTGCATTGGGTTGCCGCAACGGATGTCGCACTCGCACTTGCAGGGCACTTGTCGCATTTTTCGGCTGTTTCTTGAGCGCCAACTGAGCTGACGAATAGCATCGCGACGGCGAGTAGTGAAAAGGTCAAAGCGTTTTTCATAGGAATCTCCAGAGTAGGGTATTGCGTGATCGGTTATTTGTTTTTTTGAACGACTTACGATACGAGTCGCGAAGAAAGAACATCTTACGAGAATTTGTTCCAATGATTCAAGATCCAGCCAGAAAAATCAGAACTGTGATCCAAGCTACCAATGGACATTTTTGCTTTGAGGGCTGAATGTCCAGCCAAATGAAACCACGATGACAAATTGAGGTTTCGCAAAGGGAGAAAATACGGGCGTTAGCGTTCAAAATCAAACATAAAAGTGCATTAGGCGTCCGATACTGTTTGAGATAACATGACGTTCACACAATCAAATGGGACAGCATGACAGCAAAACCGGAACCGCAGGACACGTTAGCAGACGCCGATCTCGGCGAATCGCATGAAACTGGTAAACAGACCGAATGGCGGCGCTTGAGAAACCGCATGATTGCCGGTTTGTTTGTCTTGCTGCCGATCTATATCACTTACGCCGTCGTGAAATGGCTGTATGTGATTCTCTACGACTACGCGATTGGCCCAATCGCCTCCTTTATACGTGAGTACACGTTTAAGGACGCCGCGATCCCCGGCTACATTGTGTATGGAGTGTCCGTCGTTCTTGCGATGTTCGTCGTGCTGTCAATTTTGATGATCGCCGGGGTTTTCGCCAAATCACGTTTGCTGTCAGCGACGGAGTGGGTGCTTGAGAAAGTGCCAGGCGTCAACATGATTTACCGAGTGGTGAGCAATGTTTTCGAAGGCATTTCGAAATCGCAAGACATTAAAGAGTTCAAAAGAGTCGTGCTGATTGAGTTTCCTCATCCTGGAATCCGAGCACCAGCGTTTGTGACATCAGAGTGTACCGACTCCAATACCGGAAAGACGATTCTTTGCGTCTACGTTCCGACAACTCCAGTCCCCACATCGGGATACATGTTGCTGATCCCGGAAGATAAAGTTTGGGCGTTAGATTGGAATCTTGAGGAGACCTTGCAAGCGGTCGTCTCAGGTGGAATGACCGTGCCGAAAAAAATCAGCTGGGGTTAGGCTAGACTAGTGTCTGTCTGGAAACTACTTCGAGTCTAAATTTTGCGAGTCATCAAGCCGGATTTTTAGCTGAATTTTACCAGGGATTTTGCTGAGTGGTCGAGCTTGGCTGATTTTCATTGCGTCAGCGCGTACCGGTAGCCGCAGTCGTTCGGTCGATTGAATTGTGTGACGGCTCAACCAGCCTTCTTGCGTTTTG
>CALLUY010000106.1 GCA_938010615.1 uncultured Pirellulaceae bacterium
CTGCCAATTCTCTGTGTTCGCTCTCGCCTATTCGACTTTAAACGCTCCCCACGAAACTGCCGACCCTTTTTGAACTCCCAGCGCAACCTGAGCTTCTGAACCGGGATCAATCTCGCCGCGAAATATCTCGACTCCATCCAACTGCAAGACAGCCTCTTTTGGCTCCGCATCGTAAGCCAAATCAAGCTTCAGCGGCTTTCCAGTTTCGATTCCACCAATCTCTTTTTCCAATTTGGTTTCCCATTTATCACCCGTAGCGACGAACACATTCAAACCAAACCCGGCCGTGATTGAAAACTGGGTAAAGGAATCCGGATGGCCCACTCGAATATTGAGCTGATTTCTGCCAACTTCATGAATCGTCGTCGTTGTTGAAATGTTGAACGAATCATTCAAAGGCTTTTGCCGCCAACTAGTCGCGGTGGAACTAGGAAACGCGATCTGATCCCAAGCCGGCCCCATCGTTTCTAAAGACCTTCCTTGCTCGATCCATTGTGGCTGAAGTTTTTTCACGTGGTCGCGAAATTGAAGGTTCAACGTTTCAATGTTGACCGCCAGATGCTTCAACAGCAACTCCTTGCTTCGCGTCGCGTACCCTCTGCCGCCGCCAATTCGACGCAAGTCTTTCAAGAAAGACTGAAACTTCTCCGCATGCTGTGTCATCAACATGTCCACAAACAACCAGCGAACGGCATAGCTTCGATAGAAACCGACGTCGAGCTTCTCATCGTCGAGCAACTTCTCCGCCGTTGGGAGGCCACCTTCGTCAAGCAACAGCTTTCCTTGCGCCGTATACGAACCAAAATTTGGATCGTCCATCGCGGCCTCCATGTAATCGATCGCAACCAGCACTCGCTGATCGACAGCTGACGCCATGCCATCGATTAGCCAATAAGGATGATCACGAAACGTGTTCAGCATCCTGTTGAATCGAACCAGATGAGCCATCTCATGCGCAAGCAACCACGCCGACTGTTTTGGCAGTCCAATTTCTTTAAGCAACTCATCAGAAATCGGCGGTTGCAAAGTCACATGGGCCGAAAGCGTATCAAAATGAGCAAACGCCTGATTCCTCCTGAACTTACCCGCAGTCAGTTTCACTTCCGCAGCGTTATATCCAGCGACATCGCGGTACAGGTGCACATCCAATTTCTCCTTGGGCATTTCCGAGCCGTACAAACTGGATCCAATTTCCCACGTTTGTTCACCAACACGCTGGGCCATCGCAGCGACTTCTTTGTTATCAACGTGGACGTGAATGCGAAACGGACCTGCATCAACAACATGCGGCGCCGGCTTTTCCGACTTGCCCACTTGACCAAAAGCCGAACCAACATCGGCACCAGAGACCAGCAACAACCCTAAAACGATGACAATCTTATTCGCGTTGATGATAAACTTTTGCACATCGGCCTCTCAGGTCGTACTTGAAAATTCAAATTCACCACCTGAAAGTTTAGCAATCGCTCACCGCAATTGCACGCAAAACAAAGATCACTTACCGCGTGACTCTCGAGTTTTTCGTGCTGCATCCCAAGGAGACTCACCGGGACTCGCGTCACTTTTCTCATTCTCAAGCTTAGCCGGCGGTTCGATGGCTGGCTTTTTCCGCGGCATCCGTTTCCCGATCGATTGCAAATACAGCCGCTCAACTTTTTCGCGAGCCCAAGGAGTCTTACGCAAGAACTTCAAACTCGACTTCACCGACGGGTTGCTGTTGAAGCAGTTGATGTTGATCTTCGCACCAAGCTCCTCCCAACCAAAGGTATCCACAAGGTGCTCGACAATGTCGGCGAGCTTAACTCCGTGGAGCGGATTGTTTGGCTGGTTGTCCATGCTTTGAAAGTGAGGTCAGGTTTATTGAAGCAAATCAATCGACTGGAAATCTAGGATTACATCGTTTGCTGCATCTTCAAAAATATCAGCACCACCGTTTCCGCGAAGCTGATCAATCTCTCCGCCGCCATTGAGCCGATCACTGCCATCGCCACCAAAGAGTTCGTCTTCGCCATTGCCGCCGCGAAGTATATCGTTGCCAGCGTAGGCAACAAGACGATCGTTTCCAGCTCCGCCATTGAGTACGTCATCGTCTTCACCGCCGCGAATAATGTCGTCACCCGCCAAACCGAAGAGTTGATTGGCACCGGAGCCGCCATCAATGAAGTCGTTGCCCGCTCCCGCGTTCACAAAATCCGCGCCCAACTCTCCGTAGACGATGTCGTTCCCGTCATCGCCAAAGACGTTGTCATTGCCATCGCCTGCTCTGATAAAATCATCTCCCGCGCCACCGCGAATCAAATCAACGCCAGCGAAACCAAAGATTTGATCGTTCCCGGCGCCACCCTCAAGTAGGTCGTTGCCCGGACCGCCATTGACGACATCGCTGCCACCCTGACCGTAGATCAAGTCCCGGTCGCTGCCACCGTAGAGAAAATCTCCGCCTTCGTTGCCGAAGATCGTATCCATGCCGTTTTCGCCAAAGATGCTGTCGAGGCCTTCGTTGCCACGAATTTCATCATCGCCGCGCCCACCTCGAATATTGTCGTCGCCTAGACCGCCAACGATATTGTCGTTGCCGTCGTCGCCACGAATCGTATCATCGCCGTCGCCAGCGTTGATCGTGTCGTCTCCCAAGCCGCCGCTAATTTCATCGGAGAAAGGGCTTCCGATGATGATGTCATTTTCGCTACCACCGTTGGCAATACCATTTCCTCCGTCCAGCGTGATCCTGTCGACTCCCGCGTCGCCAGAGATTTCTACTCCGTCACCACGACGATACGAGATCGTATCGTCTCCCGCTCCACCAAAAACAAATCCACCATCGATGCGAAATGTATCATTACCCGATCCACCGTTGAGAAGGTCTGGGCTATTGAGCACCAAGTTGTCGAGCTGGTCATCACCTGCGCCGCCATGGACTTCATCCGTGTCACGCCCGCCATTGAGCTGGTCATCACCATTACCACCAGAGAGATAGTCATTCCCGAAACCGCCAGAAAGTTCGTCCTCGCCATCGCCGCCGTAGAGCTGATCGTCTCCTTCTTCGCCAGTGATGTAGTCATTTCCACCTTGGCCAAAGATTAGATCATCGCCAGCGTCGCTGCCAAACCCGTTGTCACCCCGGCCATCGTCGTCGCCTTCACCAAGATAGATCGTGTCGTTTCCATCGCCGCCATTGATACTGTCGTTCCCTTCGTCGCCGTAAAGCATGTCGTCTCCGGCTCCGGCATCAAGAACACGGTCATCTCCGGCACCTCCGTAGAACACGTCGACGTTCGGGCTTCCTTCATAGGAATCGTCTCCGTCACCGCCAATAGCAGTCGCCCGCCTCGCTCCGACAGCACGATCTACCAGAACGAATCTGTCATTGCCTGCATCACCGTACAAAAAATCAAAGCCACCGACATCCGTTAGATAGTCTCGGCCGTCGCCGCCGCGAAGAATATCTTCGCCCAACCCACCTTCAATGTTATCGTTGCCGCCGTTGCCAAACACGATGTCGTTTCCAGCGCCGCCATCAATCGTTTCACCGTCGACGCCACCGAAGATCTCATCGTTTCCTGCATCTCCATTGATTGTGTTGAAGCCACTGAGTCCTCGCACGACATCGTTGCCGGGGCCGGCATTGATAACATCCGGATCGTAGGAACCAAAGATCAAGTCGTCTCCGGCTTCTCCGTTGAGGGTCCCAGCACATCTTCCGACGACTCCTGGTTCTTGAAACCGAATCGGACGAATCACATCGTCGCCATCGCCAGCATCCACAACCATCCCGGAAAGTGACTGGAAACTAGGCTTGTTGAGAAACGCCGTTGTGCCACAGGCTGACCGAATCGTGTCGTCGCCACCATGCGTCGCGATCTCTAACGTTTGGAATCCCGGTAAGAAAGCTCGCACGTCGTCCGTAAATTCGTTGCCGTTATAGATCAACTTTCGAGCGATCGTATCTCGCGGAAGAAGATCAAACGTCTCCGATGTGAACGTTTCGTTCCCGTTACTGTCCTCTGCAGCCTTTTGCCTGACTGTAACGTCGCCAGTATCGCGATCGAAAGTCACACTGACAACCGTTTCGTTGGATGCCGGATCAGCCGTGATCTCAACGATGTAGTCGGTAACCGGAGGCCGAGGATTCACTCCGTTGCCGCCATCGCGAATCGTTATGATCGATACGTCAGCAGGCAGAAACGAAGCCAACACGCGGCGCGGCTCGAGTGTCGAATAGTTGAAGCTGTTCCGGTTTTGATTTCGTTTTTTCTTCATTCTAAAACCCGTGTCCACAAGCTGTAACTTCAGGAGTCTCTCATTGTATTCGGAAGGGCTGACCTTCGGCTTGAAGTCGTGTTAAGATCGACTAAATATAACAGTTCCACGGGACCCACAATGATTAAACTCCAACTCATCATCGCATTGATCGTGTTCGCGACATCAGGGTTTGACACTTTGGTAACAGCGCAGGCCGCCACGGAAGAAGCCAATTCGGGAAAACGCACGCCAAACATCGTCGTCATCATGGCGGATGATCTCGGATTCGGAGACGTCTCCTGCTACGGAGCCACTGAGCTTTCGACGCCGAACATCGATCAGCTCGCCGCCGAAGGAATGCGATTCACTCGCGGCTACTGCAGTGCTTCAACTTGCACGCCGACGCGATATTCTTTTTTGACTGGACGTTACGCGTTTCGCAAAAAAGGCACCGGCATCGCGCCGCCAAACGGTCCTGCGATCATCCAACCCGGTGTTGAAACGTTGCCATCAATTTTGAAACGTGCCGGCTACACTACCGCCGTCATTGGGAAATGGCATCTGGGACTCGGCGAAACCGGAAAAGGCCCGGACTGGAATGGCGATCTCAAACCTGGACCGCTAGAGATTGGTTTCGACAGCTGCTTTCTGCTTCCGACGACCAACGATCGTGTGCCGCAAGTTTACGTACAAGACCACAATGTGCTGAACCTTGATCCAGCCGATCCGCTGTGGGTTGGAAACAAGAAACCAGCCGAAGATCATCCAACAGGAATCACCCATCGTGACACGCTGAAAATGGATTGGTCTCACGGACACAATTCCACGATCCACAACGGCATCAGCCGCATCGGTTTCTACACGGGAGGCCACGCCGCTCGTTTTCGCGATGAAGACTTGGCGGACAAGTGGGTTGAAAAGACCGACGAATTTCTGGCAGCCAACAAAGAGAATCCGTTCTTCTTGTTTTTCTCTTCGCACGACATCCACGTCCCACGGATCCCACACGAACGATTCCAAGGCAAAACATCGCTCGGCTTCCGCGGCGACGCGATCGTGCAACTCGACTGGTGCGTCGGCGAAGTCATGAAGTCCCTTGAAAAGAATGGGCTCACCGAAAACACAATGGTCATTTTCTGTAGCGACAACGGACCCGTCATGGACGACGGCTACAAAGACGGTGCGGTGGAAAAAGTTGGCAAGCACAAAGCCGGCGGACCTTACACCGGTGGCAAGTACAGCGTTTACGAAGGCGGCTGCCGGACTCCATTCATCACTCGTTGGCCCGGTACGATTGCTCCCGGCGTCAGCGACAAGATGGTTTGCACGATCGACATCGCAGCCAGCATGGCAGCGCTGACCAAGCAGGACCTTGCCGACGACGCGTGCATCGACAGCTTCAATGTCTTGGACGCGTTGACCGGCCAGCCAAATTCTGCCGGTCGCAAGAGTCTGGTTCTGCAAGACAACGGTAATAAAGGAAACTGGTCCTACATCAAGATGGTCGGCGATAAGGTTTGGAAGATCCATCGCTACGACAAGATGAAAGCCTTCAACGTCGTCGTCGAACAAAAGCTGGCAAACACGAAGGCCGACAAACTCGAACTTTACGAGCTCAATGCTGACCCTCAAGAAAAGAACAAAATCGGCATCACGTCTGCCAATCCAATTCCAATGGAATTGGCCGGCGAACTGCAAGCCATCATCGACGAAGGCGACACGGGGCAGGGGACTCGGCCGAAGTTGGTTAAGGCGAAATGAGCCGCCTGCTAGCTGACGCGGCTCAGTTTACCGCGTCTTCGATTCGAACTCGTTCCCTGTCAGATTCAAGGAAAATAACCTCCTCAACTTCACTTAATCGGTTGTTGCCCTCGGCATTAAAAATGGTGGTCGTTTCCTCATCACGTAGATCAACGATCCTGAAGAAATTGCCTTCTCGAGTGACGCGAAAATCATATCGGAAGCCGTTGAGGTAAAAGAGATCATTGCCGCTTCCGCCAATGAACTCATCGATGCCGCCGCCTCCAAACAAGTTGTCGTCTCCCGCTCCACCGTAGATCATGTTGTTGCCGAAGCTACCGCTAACAAGATCTGCACCGGCATCGCCAAAGACCATGTCATTTCCGAAACCGCCGAAAACCGTATCGTCGCCGGCGCCTCCTCTGAGGAAATCATCGTCCCCGCCTCCCGATACATAATCGTCGCCCCCTCCACCGAACAACCGATCGTTTCCGTTTCTGCCCCGAATAACATCACGTTCGAAACCTCCGACGATGTAGTCGTCTCCGTTTCCACCGACGAGCGTATTTTCTCCGCTGATCCCAAAGAGTTGGTCTTCTCCATCGCCACCGTCGACCTCATCGTCGCCAGCTCCAGCGACCAAATAATCATCGCCACTTCCACCGAAAATTTGGTCGATGGATGGACCACCTTGGATCGTATCATCGCCGCCGTTTCCGTTGAGCGTATTCTGGCCGTCGGTTCCATAGATTGAATCGTCGCCGATTCCTCCATTGACGGTGTCAACGCCTGGTCCTGCATGGACCGTGTCGCTGCCGGCGTTTCCATTAAGCAAGTCAGCTCCTGCATGGCCGACCAACCAGTCGTTGCCATCGCCACCGACGAGTACGTCGTCGCCACTTCCCCCGCTAAGTCGATCGTCGCCATCGTTTCCGAAGATTCGATCGTCTCCCAAGCTACCGATCAGCTGATCGTCGCCGTCCTGCCCATAAAGAAAGTCATCTCCTGAATCGCCCTGCAGGAGGTCGTCGCCTGTTCCTCCGTTGAGCCGATCGCCGCCTTCGAAACCGTAAAGACGATCCAATCCAGGTCCGCCATACATCCAGTCGTTTCCACCTTGACCTCGGAGCGTATCATCTCCATTGCGACCGACCAGCGTGTCAGAACCGTTGCCACCAAAAAGCAGGTCGTTTCGAAAGCCTCCTTCGAGCCGGTCGTTTCCATCGCCACCGTAAATGAGCGAGTCACGAAGAATGGTGCTGGTAACGCGGTCGTCTCCACTACCAGCAAACACCGTCAGCTTCGTCACGTCTGCGTATTGAAATGTCTCCGTCAGAGCAGGAGCATTATTGATCCTGACCGTGAAGCTTTGAAAATCTGCCGCTCCGACCAGTTCAATGACGTCGGGACCTGCATTGCCGCGAACGAGTACTTCGCCGCTTTCAAACGCAATGCTGGCCAGCAACTGACGCGGTTCAAGTTTTTGGTAGCTGCAATTGGAAGGGCGGAGAGTTGGCTTTCGCGGCATGATGAGTCCTCGATCGGGTTAGGTAGGATGGTAAATTAATTTTAAACCAGAATTGGAAGGCAGGTTGACGCATTTATTGTGCCAATCACCATTACGCAAGTTCTAACGAATCCTGCGTTCTGATGAGCCCAATTTGACTGCGCCTTGTGATCATATGGATTCGAGAATAAAAAGGCCGCCGGGCAGACCATTGAGAAACTCAATCAAGATGAACAAACTTGAATCAACCGAATAATGCAGCTTCAAACCCGGGCAATTCCGCGCCGCTGCTTGGAATCGTCGCCGCGTTTGCGACCATCTACATCGTCTGGGGATCGACGTATCTAGCGATCCGGTTTGCGGTCGAAACAATGCCGCCGTTCCTGATGGCCAGCATTCGGTTTATTGTCGCCGGCGCAATCATGTACTTCTGGCTTTGGACTCGGGGGGAAGCGAAAGTAACCAAAGTCCAACTTCTGACCTGCGCGACATCGGGAACTCTGATGCTCGTCGGTGGCAACGGGCTTGTCTGCTGGGCGGAACAATTCATTCCCTCGGGCATCACTGCGTTGATCATTGGGACGGCGCCGTTGTGGATCGTATTGGTCGGCTGGTTGGGATTCAAGGAATCTGCTCCCAGCGGCAAAGTGGTGCTGGGCTTGTTGCTTGGACTGATAGGAGTCGGCTTACTTGCAAAGCCATCAGGACCATCACATGGCGCGGCAAATCTTTGGGGAGGCGTTGCCCTATTGTTCGCGTGCATTTTCTGGGCGTGGGGATCGTTTCTTTCCAAGGCACCGACGATGCCGAAATCGACATTGCTATCGGTGGCGCTACAGATGTTGATCGCCGGTGCGGTGTTGCTTCTGATCTCTGTCGGATTGGGTGAACCGATGAACATGGATTGGTCCGCGGTATCGGCGAAGTCTCTCTGGAGTCTGGCATACTTGATCGTCTTCGGAGCCATCATTGCCTATACGTGCTACGGCTGGCTATTTCGAAACGCATCGGCAACAGCCGTTTCAACATACGCGTACGTGAATCCGGTCGTCGCCGTTATTCTTGGTTACTTTCTGGCCAACGAAGAGATCTCGCAGATGACGATCATTGGCGCCGCGTTGGTTCTCTTTGGTGTTTTATTGGTTTCTGGAAGAAAGAAACGGACGCCTAAAAAAGTTGAAGCTTAGTTGAGCATCAAACTTGACGACTACGTCAACAAAACGTCAACGATCACAGGCGTATTGGCTGGTCCAATAAATCGCAAACTTTACCCTTGATATGGCTACGATTGATCGAACCGAATTCGAAGGCCGATTTCCTTCTGACCATTTTCCGGTAACTGCGGTTCTCAGATGAGCCAACTACAATAAGATTTAGCCATGAAACCCGTCACCGTCTCAGTCCTGACCGATGCTATTCGTCACACGATGAGCCAAAAGTTTGGCCGCGTTTTTGTGCAAGCAGAAATTTCGGGAATCACTAAGCCCCAATCGGGGCACATCTATCTGACGCTCAAGGATGAGTTCGCCCAAATCAGCGGCGTCGTTTGGCGAACCACTGCGGAGCAACTCAAATTCGATCTCGAAGACGGACAGAAAGTTGTCTGCGGTGGATACGTTGATCTCTATCCGCAACGTGGAACTTATCAGCTTATTATTCAACAGGTCCAACCGGTCGGCATCGGAGAACTGGAACTTGCGTTTCGCCAGCTGCATGCAAAGCTTCAAAGCGAAGGACTGTTCAGCGCTGACAATAAGAAAACTCTTCCTCGTTATCCGAAGAAAGTCGCCGTCGTGACCAGCCCGACGGGCGCTGCAGTTCGCGACTTCCTTCAAGTCCTTGATCGGCGTTGGAAAAACATCGAAGTAACGATCCTTCCTGTCAAAGTTCAGGGGTCCGGATCGGCAGACGAAGTTGCGGCTGCGATTCGATCGATTTCGAAATTCGAAACTCCACCTGACGTGGTTGTCGTCACGCGCGGCGGTGGAAGCAAAGAAGATTTATGGAGCTTCAGCGAAGAAGTCGTCTGCCGCGCGATTCATGCTTGTCCCGTTCCAGTGATCAGCGCCGTCGGTCACGAAGTCGACGTTTCACTTTCAGATCTGGTCGCTGATGTGCGAGCACTGACTCCTTCGGAGGCCGCCGAACGTTTGGTTCCCGATCGAACTGAGTTTGCTCAGCAACTTAGGAACGTACGAAGCCGAATGTCACGAGCTCTTCGCGATCAACTGGAATCTGCAACCGCCGAACTTCGTCAGATCGCCGCACGTCCGGTTTTCGCACGGCCGATGGTTCTCGTTGAGCGAAATGTCGAACGCGTCAACGACATCGAAGACCGAATTAACCGGGTCATCGACCAGAAAACCAAACTTGCCGAAAGCGAAATCAGCGCTCTCGCTGGACGGCTAGAATCCATCAACCCACTGGCCGTTTTGGCACGCGGCTACAGTTTGACATCCATGATCGATGGTCCGAATCGGAAGCTGGTCACCGAGAGTTCCGCATTGGAAATCGGCGACGAAATCGAGATTCGGTTCTCTCACGGAAACGTAGCGAGCAAGGTTACCGAGGTTAACAATCCGAAATGAGCTTTGCACTGCGGAAGCTTCCTGACCGCTAAGCAACTGCAACGTCCGCTCGTCGCTCACTGCATTTCCAAAGTTGACATCCGCCACCTTAGGTTCCAGAATGCTGCCTGCAATTTTACCACCACACTCGAACCCGGCAGGGTTCCAGGAGACCAAACATGCCCACTATGTACTTCGAAAAAGATGTAAACGCACAAGCACTCGACGGAAAATGCGTCGCAGTCATTGGCTACGGTAGCCAAGGCCGCGGCCAGTCGCTTAACCTTCGTGACAGTGGGCTCAACGTGATTCTCGGTCTCCGTGAGGGCGGCAAGAGCTGGGAAGCGGCCAAGTCTGATGGTTGGGAACCACGGACCATCGAAGACGCAGCCAAAGAAGCGGACATCGTCTGCATGCTGACGCCTGACCTTTCGCAGCCGGGAACTTACAAGGAATCAATCGAGCCCAATCTCAAAGAAGGCGGAACCGTTCTGTTTTCTCACGGCTTCAACATTCGCTACGAAAGCATTGTTGTCCCAGAAAAATACAACGTAATCATGGTCGCTCCAAAGGGACCAGGTGGCCTTGTCCGAACGCAGTACGAAGAAGGCGCTGGCGTTCCAGCACTGATCGCAATCCATCAGGACGCTACCGGAAATGCGAAAGAACTTGGACTCGCCTACGCTTGGGGCGTTGGTGCTGCAAGAGCGGGAGTCATCGAAACTACTTTTGCTGAAGAAACCGAGACGGATCTCTTCGGTGAGCAAGCTGTTCTTTGCGGTGGACTCAGCGAATTGATCGTCGCGGGCTGGGAGACTTTGGTTGAAGCCGGTTACCAACCGGAAGTTGCTTACTTCGAATGTCTTCACGAAGTAAAGCTGATCGTTGACTTGATCTTCGAAGGCGGCATCGAGCGAATGCTTGAGTTCGTTAGCGACACGGCGGCGTGGGGCGATTTCGTTGCCGGCAAACGCGTCATCGGTGCCGAGTCTCGTGCAGCAATGAAAGAGCTGCTCGCAGAAATCCAAGACGGTCGTTTCGCGAAACGTTGGATGGAAGAAGAGAAGAACGGTTACCCTGAATTCAAAAAACAGTACGACGCCGATTGTGCTCACGACATTGAAACTTGTGGCAAGGGATTGCGAAAGCACTTCTCGTGGTTACAAAAAGAAGAAGTCGCCAGCTAGAGGTGCATGAGCTCGATCTGGAATACAAGCCCGAAGCGCAAGCGAGTGAATGTTCCGACAGCTTGATTCACTCGCTCGCGCTTCGGGCTTGTATTTGGTTTTTGTCAGACCGAACCTGGTCTGACAGGAAACACTCTCTCACGGGAGAATGTTTATTTTGCCGGATCTGCCATGAACACTAACGCCACCAACCAACAGCTCTGCGCTCTTTCTGACAAAGAGCTGCTGACGCGTCTGTCTTTGGAAACCCAAGCGGCACGAAGGATCTACGAAGTCGAAGGCCAGACGCGTTGTGATTCTGTAGAGCTCGATGGCGGTTGCGAGTTGTTGCTAAAACGCGAAGACCTTTCACAAGTCCACAGCTACAAATGGCGAGGATCGTACAACAAGATCGCGTCGATCCATGAAGCGGGCTTCACGGGTGATTTGATCTGCGCCTCAGCCGGAAATCACGCACAAGGCGTTGCGGTTGCGGCGGCCCGGCTGAAACTTAAGGCCACGATTTTCATGCCCCTTTCGACGCCGTTGCTCAAACAACGATCCGTGCGAAATTTCGGCGGTGAATTCGTTGAGATCCGACTTTGCGGCGATTCGTTTGATCAAGCTTCCGCACAGGCCCACAAGTTCGCGGATGAAACTGGCGGTACGATCATCGCTCCTTACGACGACATCAAAGTTGTGGCTGGCCAAGCAATGATCGGCGTAGAACTGAGCAACGCGATCAAGAAAACTCCGACTCATGCGTTCCTAGAAATCGGCGGCGGTGGAATGGCGTCCGGCGTGGCATCCGTTTTGCGAAAGAAGTATCCCAACATCAAGCTCATCGGAGTCGAAGCAGCGGGACAAAACAGCATGGGCGTTTCGGTCGCAGCAGGATCGCGCCAGACGCTGGAAGAGCTCGATCGGTTTTGCGACGGCACGGCTGTCGCGACACCAGGCGAACTTCCGTTTCGGCTATGCAGTCTGTTGCTGGACGAATTCACGACGGCATCGAACGATGAAGTCTGCCAAGCGATTCAGTTCCTCTGGCAGAAAAAACGGATCATGGTCGAACCTTCGGCGGCACTCGGCGTTGCAGCGGCTCAAAAGTACGGCTTGACCAAAGATGACTATGCGTTGACCGTCCTTTCGGGTTCCAACGTTGACTTCATGGCGCTGCCGAAGATCGCCAAACGCGGGCAGCTTGATCGACCAGAAGAACGTTTTTTCTGTTTCGAAATCGGAGAAGAACCAGGCTCACTGATTGGATTGCTGGATCAGTTCTTTTCGAACATGAACATCATCGATTTCCAATACGGTAAAGTCGCCCAAGGAATAGCTCGTCCCGTGATCGGCATCGAAGTACCAGCGACCGACGCAAAGGCTTTGGAAGTCTTCTTTCAGAGAGAAGACTTGCCGCCGCACGAAGAAGTCACTGGCCAGGCGGCGACCGAATTCCGTGTGATTCCGTTTGTTCCCGATACGCTCAGCCACCCATTCTTTGCAGTGATCACGTTTCCCAACCGGCCAGGTGCCTTGCGTGATTTCATGCGTGTTGCCAGCGAATGGTCTAACGTCTGCTACATGAACTATACGGACTCGGGGCAAACCGAAGGTCAGGCGTTGATGGGATTCGAGTTTGAAAACGAATTGCGAAAGACCAGCTTTCAAATCTGGCTCGACGAAGCAAAGATTCGTTTTGAGCCGATCTCGATCGAGAAAGTTTTGCACTCGAAGACAACCAATTGATGAACGTAGCGGAACTCAATTTCAACGATCCTTAACCAGCTCTGCATTGCATCGATTGAAGGCCGGGCGAGCAACCTTCTGATTTTGAAATCGGTGCTGCGACGGGAGAATCCTCTTTTTTCTCACGAACCCACATCACCAGCCCTGCATTCTCGAACCAATGTCCATGCTTGCCACAACTCGAACACTGGCAAGAATGAGAAGTCAGCCACCTGACTTCGTAGTGGCGACATCGCAGTAAATTTGGGCTCATCGTCGTCTCCAGTTAAAACTCGTTGGTACTCATGAAGTATCGAGATCGCTTGGACACGGTTGGTCACCCGGAGGAATTTCCATGAAATTATGGCTAAAAATCAATAAGGAAACCGGCGAGGCTCCAAAACGATGAGCCAGTTCATCATTCAAACTCAACGGCTTGGACTCCGGAACTGGATCGAAAGCGACATCGCTCCTTTCGTTTCGATGTGCCAGGATCCGGAAGTGATGCGGCACTTCCCTGGCGTGGTTTCTGAAGCGGAAGCCACGACCTACGTTCGCGATTACCAAGATCATCTTGAACAACATGGCTTCACGTATTTTGCGGTCGAAGAATTGAGCAGCGGAGAATTCATTGGCTTCGTGGGAATCAAGCATCAGACTTACGAAAGTCCATTTACGCCCTGCGTTGATATCGGCTGGCGATTGAAACGGTCGGCGTGGGGAAAAGGCTACGCAACGGAGGCTGCGAAAGAGTGTCTCGAGTTCGCTTTTGGGCCTGCGAAACTCAAGGAAGTCTATGCAATGTGCGCCAACACGAACGCGGCATCCGAAGCGGTCATGAAAAAGATCGGCATGGAGAAAGCTGGCTCTTTCGTGCATCCCGCGATTGAGGCCAATTCGCCGCTGAATCCGTGTTTGGCGTATCGAATCGTTCGATAATTGGCTGCTGACAACGGTTTAAACACGGAGGCACAGAGAACACAGAGATCCATACTCAATGTTTCCTCCGTGTACTCTGTGCCTCTGTGTTTCAAAACCGAACCTTGAATCCGAAGAGCACGCTACAAGCCATCTCGTGCCAACTTGTCACTCGCTGAAAACCGGGCTCAATCCGGCAAACTCAACCAAATCTAGCCAAACTCGGTGCTCCCACTGCCAAACCCCGGAGTTTACGGGGCAGAACGACAGCCATTTTCAACTTCTCAAAGCCAGCATGTTTGGCACGGTGATTGCTTTCTAGGGGTCATCGCTTCGTCCGCGTGGCAGGCTGTCAGTCTGTCGGTGCGAAGGCCACAACGACTTCGAGTCGTAAAACGCCGGCGAAGCCCGAAAATAACGACAAAACACGATTCATAGATCACACCAACTCATTCCTGGAGGAAACCGGTGGCAAAACAAATGGTATTCGACGACGAAGCTCGCAAGCCGCTTTTGGAGGGTGTCTCCAAGCTGGCCCGAGCCGTTCGCAGCACACTCGGCCCACGCGGCCGCAACGCCATTCTCGACAAGGGCTGGGGCAGCCCAAAGATCACCAAAGACGGTGTGACGGTCGCTGAAGACATCGAATTGGACGACCCGTACGAAAACCTCGGCGTTCAACTCGTCAAGGAAGCCGCCAGCAAAACAAACGACGTTGCCGGTGACGGAACCACAACCGCAACCGTCCTCTCGGAAGCCATCTTCCGGGAAGGAATCAAGATGATTGCCGCGGGTTTCGATCCAATGGCTCTCTCACGCGGAATCCAAAAAGCTTCTGCTGCGATCTGCAAAGAGATCGAAAAGATTGCTCAGCCAATCGATTCGAAAAGCAAAAAAGAGATCAAGCAAGTCGCGACGATCGCTGGCAACAATGATCCTTCGATCGGCGATGTCCTTGCTGAAGCTTTCCTGAAAGTCGGCAAAGACGGCGTGATCACGGTTGAAGAAGGCCGCGGCAACGAGACTTACGTCGACGTCGTCGAAGGCATGCAGTTCGATCGCGGCTTCCTTTCTCCGCACTTCGTGACCGACCAGGACAACATGGTCGTTGAACTGGACAACCCATACGTTTTGATCTTCGAAGAGAAGATCAGCTCGAACAAAGCGATGATTCCGCTGCTGGAAGCGGTTAGCAAAGCCAAGAAGCCATTGCTGATCATCGCAGAAGACGTCGAAGGCGAAGCACTTGCAACGCTTGTTGTTAACAAGATGCGTGGCATCCTTCAAGTTTGTGCTGTTAAGGCTCCCGGCTACGGCGATCGCCGCAAAGCCATCATGGGTGACCTTGGCGTTTTGACCGGTGGCCAAGTGATCTTCAAGGATCTGGGTATCGATCTCGAAGGCGTTCAGCTCAGCGACCTAGGTAAGGTCAAGAAAGTTCGTATCACCAGCGACGAAACCATTTTCGTTGGCGGTGGCGGAAAGAAAGACGCAATCGCAGAACGCGTTGCTCAGATCCGCAAGGAAATTGAGTCAACGGATAGCGATTACGATCGCGAGAAACTTCAAGAGCGTTTGGCGAAGCTCGCTGGCGGTGTTGCTCAGATCAACGTCGGTGCGATCACCGAAACAGAGATGAAAGAGCGTAAGGATTTGCTCGAAGACGCCAAGTCCGCGACGGCTGCTGCACTTGCAGAGGGCATCGTCCCTGGCGGCGGAATCGCACTCCTTCGTGCTGAGAAGGCTCTCAAGAAAGTCGGCGAATTGGTCGGCGACGAAGAAGCAGGCGTTCGCATCATTGCCAAAATTCTCGAGTACCCACTTCGGTACATCGCAGAGAACGCTGGTTACGACGGAGGTGTTGTTGTTAATCGTGTCCGCAACATGAAGAATAAAAACGAAGGCTTCAACGCAGACAAAGGCGAATACTGTGACTTGGTTGCTGCTGGTGTCATCGACCCGGCAAAGGTTGTGAAGACGGCTCTGCAAAACGCAGCCAGCGTCGCGGCTTTGCTGCTGACAACTGAGTCTCTGGTCACAGAGATCCCATCGGAACCAGAGCCAGATGGTGGCGACCATCACCATGACCACGGAATGGGTGGCATGGGCGGCGGCATGCCGGGCATGGGTGGAATGGGCGGCATGGGTGGCATGGGAATGCCAGGCATGATGTAGTCCAAACGTGGTGGCGGCTTCCAGCCGCCGCTCGGTATTGCTGCGGCTGGAAGCCGCAACCACGTCACGCACACCCACTAATCGAAAATCAAACTCAAAAAACAAAACATAAGGAATTCATATCATGGCAAAGCCAAAAATTACTCCCCTTGATGATCGCGTCGTAGTCGAGCCAATGTCTGCGGAAGAGACAACTGCTGGAGGAATCGTTCTCCCGGATTCAGCTCAGGAAAAGCCACAACGTGGAACGATCGTCGCCGTTGGCCCTGGCAAATTGCTCGACAGCGGTGAGCGTGGAGATCTTTCAGTCACTGTTGGTGACGAAGTGATCTTCGGCAAGTACGGCGGAAGCGAAATCGAAGTCGACGGCAGCGAGTACAAGATTCTTCGCGAGTCTGACATCCTTGCAAAAGTCGTCTAAGCAGGTGGCATAGGCCTCTGGCCTGTGTTTGCATGCCAAACCCAAATCAAACCAATCCATAAGGAATTTCATAATGGCTAAGCAACTGCTTTTCGACGACCACGCTCGTCAACGCATGCTTCGCGGCATCGACAAACTGGCTGACGCAGTCGCCGTCACAATGGGCCCCACAGGTCGCAACGTGATCATCAACAAGTCTTTCGGTGGCCCAACGGTTACCAAGGACGGCGTTACTGTCGCAAAAGAAATTGAACTCGAAGATCGATTCGAGAACATGGGTGCAAAACTGGTCGTCGAAGTGGCTCAGAAGACTTCTGATCTTGCTGGTGACGGAACCACAACCGCAACCGTTCTTGCACGAGCAATCTACAAGGAAGGCCTTCGCAACATCGTCGCGGGCTCAAACCCGACTGCGATCCGCCGCGGAATCGACAAAGCCGTCGAAGCTGCTGTTGAGAAACTTCAGTCGATGGCGAAGAAGGTTTCCAAGAAGGAAGAAGTTGCCAACGTCGGTGCGATCAGTGCCAACAACGACAACGAGATCGGCGAACTTCTTGCTGAGGCGCTTGAGCGCGTCGGCCAGGACGGCGTCATCACTGTTGAAGAAGGCAAGACTGCCGACACGACCGTTGAGTACGTTGACGGCATGCAGTTCGACAAGGGCTACATCTCTCCGTACTTCATCAACGATAGCACGAACATGACGTGCGAGTACGAGAACGCGAA
>CALLUY010000107.1 GCA_938010615.1 uncultured Pirellulaceae bacterium
ACTGACGATTCTGACGCTGGAAGTTCTCTATCAACTCAGCTAAAATAACGCTGCACCAAGTCGCACTGGCGACAAAGTTCAACGCACGATCTATCGGTGCGTACTAAACCAAATCAAAATTGCGATGCCATAAACACGCAACGATAGATCGCAATTCGTTATCTCGCCTAACTCAATCGAAACAAAACTGGCCTTGGTGCAGATTTGGAAACAGAACCTCAGAAACCCCAATTTTCGCTCTATTTCGATGACAGTGGAACTCGCGACCTAGATGCTGACTCCCAAATGAGAGACGACGGCATGGACTGGTTCGGGCTCGGCGGAGTCCTGATCGAGAACGAGAACATTCCTTCGTTTATCGAATCACACCGCGCGTTCTGCGGGAAATGGGAGGTTACGTCGCCTCTTCACTCAAATAAAATTCGTGGGTCGAGAAAACCTTTTCGCTTCAAAAAAGAGAAACGAGAGGGTTTTCTAGCTGATTTAGAATCCCTGATGGTTAACGCGCCCGTCTTGTGTACGGCCTGCGTAATTCACCGACCCGGATACTTGAACAGATACAGAGACCATTACCAAGAAAAACTCTGGCAGCTTTGTAAAACTGCATTTGTGATCTTGATCGAACGATCCGCGAAATATGTTTTGGCTAACGGTGGCGAGATGGAAATTCGGTTTGAAAGAACCGGGCCAAACGAGGACGGAAAATTGATTTCCTATCTGAGAGATCTCAAAACTTACGGCAATCCTTTTTCTGCTGGAACCTCAGAAAAATACCAGCCTTTATCCGCCGAAGAATTTTCCACTGCAATCAAAGGCGAACCGCGCGGAAAAACGAAAAATGACCCACTCATGCAGTTGGCTGACTTGGTCCTCTATCCGATTTGCAAAAGCAATTACTCACAATACCGAACGTTCGACTCGTTATGGGATGCTGGCAAAATAATTGACTGTTGCACCGACGTTGACGACTCAATGAAGATTAAATTCAGTTGTTTCGATGACCTATAAAAAAAGAGGCCTGCTCAAAAGAACAGGCCTCTTTTCGGCTCGCGATGGCAAACCCCGGGGCAAAGCCCACGAAAAAAATATATCGAATTAACTGACCAAAATCGACCGTAAAAGTTCATCAGGCACCAAAAAATTGGCAAAAAATACTCTAAAATTGACACGTTTGGTCAATCGCACCGAAAAAGAGCCCATTCAACCATCCAGTGCAAACGGCGCCAGATAACAATTAAGAATTTGACATCGCGTAGTGAGGCACGAACGTAGCCGATATTCAAGTTCTCTGTTCAAGAAGGCCGAATGCGACAAGCGGCTTTCTACTTCCGCCCCTCTTAGGGATTTGCTTCCCGATTCCTCGACGCGAGACGCGGCTTGACGATGCGATTCCTGAAGCGCAACTCGCCTGAAGAGAGCAATTCGCTCGACCATCGAACTGCAGAACCGATTGACGCGGCCAATCGACTTGCGATTTGATCGCTTCGTGCAGTTTTGCAGATGCCGGCGCATACCTTCAGCGCTGACGCTCCCGAAATGCTTTGAAAGTTTTCAGATTTTGACGCCAATGGCAACATCACGGAGGCCCTCGCGTTAAAAGGTGATCCGCCAACGGCTTGCGCCACACGAGACCTCCTCGATCGTTGGAGGCGACGGACGTTCCGCTGTCACCGACGGCGATGAAGTTCGGGTCTTTCGAAGTTGATTCATCGAAGGATGATCTTGAGCCTAAGCTTGCAAATCAGGATTCATCTGTTTTACATCGTCAGTGTGAATCTTGCGGCGGTCGATTGATTCCGCATAGAGAACCCCCCAAACCAAGTTGGGCTTGCGTCATGGCGTCGCCTTACCGCCCAAGCTGATACTGACGATTCTGACGCTGGAAGTTCTCTATCAACTCAGCCGGGTGCCATGTTTACGCGGGCGTTGGTGGTTGTCTTAAGTCTGCCATCCCAAGCATGCTCACGCCGCTCTGACCATGGCCTCATCTAACGCGTAAGCATGCCGTTACTGAGTAGGGCACTTGGCTTGAAAGGCGTGAGGCATGGCACCCGGTCAAGGTATCACCGGAGTTGACGAAACAAGCTGACTCCAAGTTGCCCACCAAAACTGGCAACCTTCTCGAAGATCCACTACCATAGGCGTTGGACAGTTCGCATCAGCCGACAAAGTTCAACGCACGATCTATCCGCGCGCCACGAAACAAAACCAAATTGCGAAAAAGTCTCAGTGACACACGGATAGATCGCAATTCGTTATCCAGCTTGGGCTGACAGTATCCTGACGTCGCCTGAAATGCAGTCCTGATCATATGGCCAAATTCAGATCTTTTTCAATCCGATTTTTATTGGTTCTGACGTTGGTGATTGCGGTTTGTTTTGGATTCGATCACCGCATGTCGGCTTGGCAGGTTGCTACCCGTGGCAAACTCGAAAATAGACCGAGCGAGCTCCTTGCTTTGCAACCATCTGAATTCGACTCTGAATACAGAGTGGCAACGACGACTGATCTGACTTCCACAATTGATCGATTATTCCTTCGGCGAAGAGTTCACGTAGACTATGTCGTGGAATCTCGGGCAGATACGCCGGGGTGTTCCGTCGCTTACCCACGTCGGATTGAAATAACGGCAGGACTATTCCAAGGAAAGCGAGTTGAATTACCGCTAGACTTTGTTGATCAGATCAGAATTCTTGAGTCCGTCCGCCAAGGCCCATAAATTGATGGTTGGCGAATCAATCGGTCATCTGGATAACAATTGAATGTTTGACTTCGCGGGTGCGGCGGAGTGAGTTTGGTCTAGGCGAGAGTTCTCTTGGAATGTTTGTGTTTGGTGGCTTCTTGGGTTCCGCCGGAGCTCAAACACTTTGTTCAAGAAGCCCGAATTGGCTCTGACGCGTTCCACTGGCTGCCGTTTTGTGTTGTGATTTTGACCACCGCGCAGCATGAAGGCTCCTTGCTGCTGGACGCTTCAAAGATGTTTATCGAGTCAGTGAATTTTCATCGCGGAGATGCGCGGCGACAAGCGAACTATCCGGAATCAAGATAGCTCTTCGCATGCGCAGGTAACGCTCGCCAGATCACGCGGCCGTCGGTGATCATCGTGACACGCATAGTGCCAACCTTGCACTTGGGACAAGGCCGTGGAGGTCGGGCGATGTCGGGGACGATCTCTTCCTTCTTCATCGACCAACACCAGCCCAGATACCTCCGCCGGGAACGATGAAGTGCACGCGGGTTGTATACCGTGAAGTCTCGGCCCCACGTGTGCAACGCTCCGAAGAAACCGACTTGCTTCGTGCCAATAAAACGCTTTCCTGATGCCAGCTCGAGGATCGTTTGGGCTCCGCAGCGAAACAACGCGCCGTAACAGTCTCGCTGGTTGCGACGCACGACCATGCGTAACTTGCCCGGCACGGTGAAGCGTGGTTTCATCGAATCACCGCCGACAGGTTGCGCGTCCTGCCGTACCGCGATACAAGAAAGTTTTCAGCGTACTTTAGTCCGACTGTAACTTGAACTAAGATGACATCATCAATTTCCAAGTCTCATGCTTCTGGATGACTGATGATCAAAAAGACGAACGATACCGGTGTAATGGTGCGACTCGGCATCATGATGTTCTTGCAGTTTTTCATCTGGGGCGTGTTCTTCGTCACCATGGGAACTTACCTGACGAAACTGTTTGATGGTCAGGAAGGAATCAATTCGATTGTCGGCAGTAGCTATGCGACGCAGACCTGGGCAGCTTTGTTCGCTCCGCTGATCGTAGGTTTCCTTGGCGATCGATTGATGAACAAGGAACATCTCAATGGTATCCTTCATCTGTTGGGGGCAGGTCTATTGTGGTGGGTCAGTACGATCACGGACTCGTCGATGTTGTTTTGGGCGTTGTTGGCGTTCTTCATTTGCTACATGCCGACCTTGGCACTCGTTAACACGATTACGTTCCAAAACGTTGCAGACATTGAGACTGACTTTCCGAAAGTTCGTTTGTGGGGCACCATCGGTTGGATCGTTGCGGGGCTCGTCATTTCACAGTCCTTCTTCGGAATATTCTCGCTGCCGGTTTTGCCGGGCGTCGAAGATGCTGGAAGCCAAAACATTCAGTTCAAAATCGCGGCCATCGTCAGCGTGATCTACGGAATCTTTAGCTTCACTTTGCCAGCTTCGCCGCCAGAAGGCCGCGGCAAACCAGTTAACATCATCAAGATTCTTGGTTTTGATGCATTGAAGTTGATGGCCAATCCGGCTTATCTCGTGTTTGCAATTTGCTCGTTTTTGATTTGTATTCCGTTGGCGTTTTACTATGCCCGAACAGGCGAATTCGTAGGAGCAATGTCGTTCGGAAGTGCAACCGGAGGCGTGATGGCGTTGGGTCAAGTTAGTGAAATTGTGTTCATGGCTTTGGTGCCATTCTTTCTTACTCGACTCGGCGTTAAGAAAATGCTGCTGGTCGGAATGTTGGCTTGGGCGGCACGCTACGTTCTATTCGGCCTGTTTCCATCATCGCCAGCGATGCTTATTTTGGGCATCGTACTTCATGGCATTTGTTACGACTTCTTTTTCGTGACTGGCCAGCTTTACACTGACCGGGTTGCACCACCAGAAACGAGGACGAGTGCTCAGGCGTTGGTCGGCTTGCTGACTTACGGAGCCGGAATGCTTGTTGGAAACTATGTGCTGGGTTACTGGGGTGATCGAATTGAACTGGATCCTTCGACGAAGGAAGGTTGGCTTGCTGATGGTCAACAGTTCTGGATGATGCCCGCAATCTTCGCGGGGGTCGTCGCGGTTATTTTCCTGTTGACGTTCTGGGACAAGAGCGGGGACGGGGGCAAGCCGATCTTGGAAGTCGACCAAGCGGCGAAAGCCTAGTCACCTAGTACTCTGTCTCAGCTCAATCTTCGAGTTGAGGTGCCATTGCCACGCGAAGCATGGCCATGAACTGAAACTGAATAGCGAAAAAAGCGTCTCTTCAGTAAGGCATGCTCACGCCATGGACGTAAGTCCATGGTTGCCGAATATGAACGAACACCGAAAGTCGCAACGCGACGGCATGAGTCTTCCTACCGTCGCGTTGCGACTCCTCGAATACTGCTGATGCTTGTTCTCGGATTAGCATCCGGGGCTAATTCATGTCGTTCCTCCGGAACTGCAGCGTGCCAAATCCTAACCGATGCCGCAAACTAACGACTTTACGGCCGCCGCCATTCGATGTAAGTTGAATCTGGGCCGAAGCCGTTTCTGGAGTTCAACATGCTACGAACGATTGTTACAGTAACTATCTTGCTGGTCAGCGCCGAACTGGTTTGTGCTCAAGCTCCGGGCGTCAACACAACGGTTCAGCTTCCGACCGTCAGAAATTTCAGCATCAACACCGTCGTTAGTGTTCCCGACGGCGGCACGATGTACCTTGGCGGCAGTCCCAGTAGGTCACAATTCTCCAGCGGCAGACCCGGCGTGCGTTCTACCAGTCGAGGCATCGGCGGACCAGGCGTTGCTGTATCGGCGACTCTGATCATTGGATCCGAAGTTGGTGCAGAGCTCGATCGCCGCGGACGGATTGCTCTGTCTCGAAAGAGGCCGCCACGAATTCACGGCACTGAGCGCGAGAAAGCAAAAGCTTCTTTTCTGGCCAAACACCTCGGACGCGGGTGGAAGTAGCTCGACTCTCCGAGTCGATTTCAGCTGCGCCAAACGACTCGGAGAGGCGTGCTACTTTGACTAAGCGGCTCGAGTTTGGGATGGCTGACGAAGCGTTCCATAAAGCGGATCTTGGGGAATCGCTTCTTCCAGTTGAGCGAGATGCTCGAATGCCGACAACGAAACGTCCATGAAGATCCACTTCTGACCGCCGAACTCGCAAACGCCGCCACCGGTTCCGCCAAATTGATCATAACGAACTCGGTATCCCAATTGCGATGCGATTTCTAGCCACGATTCGACCTGTTCGAGCGTGCTGAGCTTTCGCGGTTGATCTTGAATATTCATGGCAATTTTGGGGCGAAATGAAAAAGCTCTAAAGTCCAATTGCTCGGTGGTCAGTTGGGGTAAGTCAAACTGGGATGCACAGGAAGCCATTGTTCCCTGGAATGTATTTTTTCAAACTGAGTCCGAAGCGGGCCGATAGTAGAGAAAAGTACCCGATGCAAAAAGTGCATTCCGCGTCCCAAGCGTGGGATTCGCTTACCCGCCCACAAATACCACCGAAAAGACCCATCGTGAACAATTGCCAGCAAACCGAAATTGACTCAGTTCGTGAAGAAAATGCGTCACTACGCAAGCAACTAGAACGCTGTCAGAAAATGACGGCTTTGGGCGAACTGGTCAGCACGACGACGCACGAGTTCAACAACGTCCTGATGACGATCATGAACTATGCCAAAATGGGCATGCGGTACGACGACAAGGAAACTCGCGACAAAGCGTTCGACAAAATCAGCCAAGCCAGCAATCGAGCTGCCAAGATCACAAACGCAGTTCTTGGAATGGCTCGCAATCGCAGCGAACACTTCGAGCAAACCGACCTGAAGCAAATCATTGACCAGACAATGGTTTTGCTTGAGCGTGAATTGCAGAAGTATCGCATCGCTGTTGAGATGGATTTGGGCGAGAACATCCCGGAAGTTTCCGCGATCGGAAATCAAATCCAGCAAGTGCTGATGAATTTGTTGATCAATGCCCGTCAAGCAATGCCCGAAGGTGGTCGTTTGTTGATCTCGCTGCAACACGATCAGGAATCGAATTCGGCTCATCTCACTATCCGTGACTTCGGCAGCGGCATGGATGCTGAAACGATGCAAAAGATCTTCGAACCTTACTTCTCGACGAAGGAAGGTCCTGATGAGTCCGGCAAGGGCGGGACTGGCTTAGGCTTGGCAGCATGCAAGAACATCATCGAAGCTCATGGCGGAAAGATTCGCGTCGAAAGCGCCATCGGACAGGGAACGAAGTTTGTCATCAAGCTTCCCGTCGATCGGCAGAAGTCTCCCGTAATGGCAGCTCGCGGAATTGCGGGCGCGATTTCACACATGAACGTCGGCACGTCGGCGATGCAACAGTCGTAGGGAGATTTCCCGGTTCCGAATGCGTAGCACGGTGTTCCCCACCGTTTGCTGCATGTCTACGGCGGAGACCGCCGTGCTACGTTGTACGTTGGGAAACATCGGCACGCCAGTTTCTAGCGTTTTCCATTGGATCGCTTGAACACCCGCGCCCTTCCCGTCGCTTAGCCTCCGAGCCTCCCATAGGGAGGCTGATCATTGATTTTTTGGCTTTGATATGATCTTCTGATGCGAATCTAATTCGCAACTCAAACTCATAATCAAGATGCCTGAAACATTTTACGTCGTCCCCGAATCTGCTCACAACGCTCTCGTCGCTGCCGCGTATATTCATCGTGGCTACAGTGAAGATGAAGGTAGCGCAGCAGCTAAGTTTGCTGCCTACGCCAGCCACCATGGCATCCGCACCCACAACGCGCTCAAGGCGTTGCATCTGGACGAGCTGTTCGGCTCGAAGTCACACGGTTGCGTGCCCAACGCGACGATCGAAAAACAAGAATCCAGATTCGCGGCGTCTCAGATTTGGAATGCCAACAAAAAGCTCGGTCAAGCAACCGCTTACGAAGCAATCGAAACCGCGATCGAGCTGGCGGACAAATACGGCGTCGGACAAGTCTCCGTCGACAACGCGTTTCATTACCTTTGGGGCGGCGGCTACGTGATGGACGCCGCGAAGCGTGGCTACATCGCGTACACCAACTGCACCGCTGCACTCGCGGAAGTCGTCCCTTTCATGGGTAGCTTTCCAACGCTAGGAACGAACCCGCATTCGTGGGGTTTCCCGACGGTCGACGCGATAGGTTTTCCATTGGTCATCGATTGGGCGACCTCCGTTGTTGCGATGGGACGCGTTCAGCAACTCAAACGCGAAGGCAAAGCTTTGCCACCGGACGCAGCCGTTGATGTGGATGGCAACGTGACAACCGACGCCAACAAAGTTAACGCGCTGACAACGTTCGGACGTCACAAAGGCTATGGCCTTTCGTTGATCAACGAATTGATGGCCGCTTACATTGGTGGATCACTGCCGACGTTGCGATCAAGATGGGCCGATGACTCAAAAGAGAAACACACTTGTGCGTTTTACTTTCAAGTCATTCATCCGGATGCCGTCAGCAATGGAGACTTCGCACTTGGCCGTTCCCAAGCCGAAAACGTGAAAGCCGTTTTGGACGATGTCGCAGGTCACGGTAATGACAAAGTGATCTTCCCGGGTCAAATTGAAGCAGCGTCCGCGGCTCGAAGTGTCGAAAGCGGCGGGTTGCTGTTCTCCAAGGCAGAGATCGAAGAGTTCAACGAAGTGGCCACTGAATGTGGCCGCGACGCCTGGTCAATTGATCAACTCAAGACCGTTGAAATATAGCGAAGTGTTCTCCAAGCCATTGAGTGTTCGGGAAGTTACGCAAGTTGATAAACCAATCACAACCCGACGCGTAAGCGAGGTGCAGCCGGTACCTCGCTCACGCTTCGGGTTGTGATTTGCGGTGACGAACCAAAACCATGCAATCGGCCTACCAAAGCGTGCACGCTTTAAGTCACGAAGTGACGACATGCATTAGCCATGGACGCAAGTCCGTGGTTACGGTTAATGAATCGCCGCAGAGTGCCGAAGACACGGCAGGAGCCAAGCTTTGCACTACCGCAATTTTCCTGCCGTCCTTTCAGGACTGCCGATTAATGCGTCAACGTTTCCATGGACTTGCGTCCATGGAAATGCCGTGCTTTCAGCACTAAACACGGCCACAAGCCAGAGGCTTATGCCACCTCATCTCGAAGCACTGCAACTTCGCTGAACGGCACTGCGAACTAGGCCGCGCGGCGGATCGAGGTCTCAGTTGTCAGCAAAATGCTGCTGAGCGATTCGACGACGTATTGTTGCTCGGCAAGCATCAGTTCTGGGAAGATCGGGAGACTCAACACTTCAACCGCGGCCTTTTCAGTTTCCGGCAGATCACCCGTTTTGTATCCGAGTTTCGCAAAGCATTCTTGCTGATGCAGCGGAACAGGATAGTAGACTTCTGCTCCAACGTTTTTCTCCGCAAGTTCTTGACGAACTTCGTCACGCGTCAAATCACTACTTACGCGAATGGTGTACTGATTCCAAACGTGGCCAGCACGCACATCGCACATCGGCGTCGTGACGCTTTCGCTCAAACCCGATTCGGCGAACAGGCGATGGTAGTTGGCTGCGTTTTCTCGTCGACCAGTCGAAATCGAATCGAGGTGTTTCATCTTGACGCCAAGCATTGCTGCTTGGATCGAATCGAGCCGACTGTTGATGCCTACTTCTGAATGATAGTAGCGAGGTCGCATGCCGTGATTGGCCAGAAGTCTAAGCCGATCCGCGATCCCGTCATCGTTGGCCGTCAACATTCCTCCGTCGCCGAAACCGCCGAGGTTCTTGGTCGGATAGAAGCTGAAACAACCAACGTCACCCATACTTCCACAAGCTTGTCCGTTCCATTTCGCGCCAATCGATTGAGCGCAATCTTCGACGACTTTCAAACCGTGACGCGATGCGATATCCATGATCGCATCCATATCCGCGCACTGCCCGAACAGGTGAACCGGAATGATGGCTTTGGTTTTGTCCGTGATCAAGGTTTCGACATGCTCCGGATCGATGTTGAACGTTCCCGGTTCGATATCGGCGAACACAGGAATTCCGCCGAGCCGATCGATGGCACTGGCGGTCGCAAAGAAAGTGAACGAGGGACAGATGACTTCGTCGCCCGGTTCGATTCCGACGGCCATCAATGCCAAAATGAGAGCGTCGCTCCCGGAAGCGCATCCGACGCCGTGTTTCGCATCGCTCGCGTCGGCAACGGATTGCTCCAATGCTTGGCAATGCGGTCCTCCGATGAAGCGACCGGATTCGAGGATCTCACTGAAGACTTCCTGAAATTCCTGCTTCAAAGGATCGTTTCCGCGCCCGACATCGAGCAATGGAACGGACGTGATTTGATTTGAATTGACGTTAGATTTCGCGTGATTAGCGAACTTTATTGACGTGGGGTTACCCATTTCCACCTTGCCTCCTTGCAATGGTTGGTCTGTTGATGGCGTAAAGTATTGAGCTGTTGAATTGGCGTCAATATGAAAGAGAAGCCATGTTCAGCGTTGAACAATTTGTCACGCTAGCGTTTTGTACGCCGAAAGATCACGGAACACGATGCTGTGGCTACTCGTCGTCAACATCTTTTCCGGATTCCTTCTCAGTTTCTTTAGCTTCTTCAGGTGGCGTCGCCAAGGTAGGCGTATCCTTGCCGTCGATTCGATCGCGGACGATGTCGGTGATACTGTCTTTGACCCGAGTCAACCGAAAGAACTCATGTTGAGTCATCATGATTTTTCGATCGGCATCCTTGCTGATCAGCCAACCAGAAGGGGTTGAGCGAACGCCATAGTCGTCAACGATCTTGTCTTCCCAGCCTTTGGTAAATCCGTAGCTACCTTCGGTGAACTTTTTTTTGACCAACCATTTGATCGCCTTGGTTTGATCCTTGTCCAGCACAACCGAGATCAATTTTACTTTGTGTGACTTGCCGAGAGCTTTATACATCTCTTGAACTTGCTTCTGGTAGCCGGGCGTTCGGTCACCGGAATTCATAAAGTTAAGAAAGATGTAATGATCCTTGTATGCCTTGAGATCGAAATTCAAATCCTTACCCTTGGATGTTTTCAGAGCAACGCTCGGAGCTGGCTGACCTGTCTTGAACAAAGGAGTGATCGTAACCGGAATCGGCTGTAGCTTGATTTGATCGACATCGTCAAGAACTTTGATTCGCGCGAAAACCTCGAAGCCATAAGTAATGCCGTCGATATCTTTGTCGATGCGTCCTTGTAGTCCATAGTCTCCTGGCGATACGTCGTAGACAACAAAGTCTCCATCGTCGTTGTACTTGACATCAAAAGCAGGAGCATCGTTAATCGCTTTCTCTTGATCCTTCAGAAACTTCTTGCCGCGATCACTCTGATAAAATTTCCCCAACCACTCTTTACGCTCGTCTTCCGATGCCTTTTCCCAACCACTCGGAAATGGAGGAGATTTCGGAACAACGATTTTTCGAAGCGACGTTTTGATTTCGTCGTACTTGACCCGGAACGCTTTCCTCGAATCGTTCTTAATGACGCCTTGCACGGTCGCAAAACGCTTTTCTTTTTTCTTTCGCTGGGCGTTGGCTTGATTGCCGAAGCACAAAAACGACAAAACGATCGCGACAACGAATGTACTTCGATGAAATTGACTTCGATTAGAAAGTGATAAGGATTGAGTTCGCATGGTGGGTTTTACGCTTGAAACAGGTGCTCTTTGGACGGTTATCGCCGTTCCATTGACAATAACAAAATCGGTGGTTGACCGCTTTGGTTACCAGATCTTAAACTCTCAAGTTTGCGTCTTGCAGTCCGAATTTTACGGATTGGGGCGACTAAAAGGAGCCAGATTCCGGTCGGTTCCACAAATTTGAACTGCGAAGGGGAGCTGGGTGTCTGGAACTTGCGTGATTGGCCTGCAATGGGGCGACGAAGCCAAAGGGAAACTGGTCGACTTGCTGACAGAAGGCAGGGACTTGGTTGTTCGCTATCAAGGCGGTGCAAACGCTGGACACACCGTCGTCATCGGCGACGAAGTCTATAAGCTCCACCATATCCCCAGCGGAATCATCAACGAAGGAGTCCTCAACCTGATCGGTCCGGGCGTCGTGATCAACCCGCCAACGATCCTTCAGGAAATCGACATGCTGGCCGGTCGAGGCATCGATGTCGCGGCCCGGATGAAGATCAGTGCTCGAGCTCATGTCGTGATGCCCTGGCACGTCTTGGAAGACAAAATGTGGAATCGTCTGGTAACTGGCGAAGACAACATCGGTTCAACGCTCCGCGGCATCGGCCCTTGCTACGCGGACAAAATCGGACGCTCGTTCGCGATTCGAATCGGCGACATGATTCGCGATGATTTCGCAGACCGAATTCGAAAGATTGTTGACGTTAAGACGAAAGTTCTCTCTGCAGCTGGCTCCGAAGAAATCGGTTCGCTGGACGCTGACAAAATCATCGCAGAGTACTCCGACTATGCGGCGCGGCTCAAGCCATTGGTCACTGACACGAATCGAATCGTGCTCGACGCCGTCGATGCGGACAAAGCCGTTCTGTTTGAGGGCGCCCAGGGTTCGCTTTTGGACATCGACCACGGAACGTTTCCTTTCGTAACCAGCAGCAATGCTTCAGGTACAGGAATATCCTCTGGTTCGGGTGCTCCTGGCAGTTTCTTGAAACGCATCATCGGAGTCTGCAAGAGTTATGCGACTCGCGTTGGTGGTGGACCTTTCCCAACTGAACAGGAAAACGAAACCGGCGAACACATTCGCAAAATGGGCAACGAGTTCGGAACGACGACCGGCCGACCTCGACGTTGCGGATGGTTCGACGCAGTCGCCGTCCGATACACGACTCGCTTGGGCGGCGTGACTTCGATCGCGTTGACGATGCTGGATGTTTTGAGCGAGTTGGAAGAAATTCAAATCTGCACGGCCTACGAATTGAACGGCGAAAAAATTGACTGGTTCCCTTCTCATGCTGACGAGCTAAAAGAACTCGTTCCAATCTATGAGAAAATTGAAGGCTGGCAGAAAGATGTGACGGGTGCACGAGTAGTTGAAGATCTTCCTCCGAAAGCGATTGCTTTCTGTTTGCGAATGCAAGAGTTGATTGGGCGTCCGATTGAGTTCATTTCGGTTGGCCCCGATCGGGCTCAGACGATCGACGTGAAACCATCGCAGTTAGAGAAGGCTCTGGCTGCGACGCCGGCCTGAGCGATCTGTCGCCTACGGAAAGATTTTGCTTTCGTTCTACAACATGAAAGACTTTGCTTTCGTTCTCCAACATGAAAGATTTTGCTGTCGCACTCCAATATTCCAGCGACTGCAACGAAGTAGCCTCCTCACAGCAAGCATCTTGTTCCGGGAATTGTGATGGCGAAGTCTCCACCAACCTCAATGCATCCGAAGCGATGGACAGCGATCACATGGCTGGGAATTTTCCTGTGGCTGTGGGGACCAACGGTGATGAATCTTGTCCCCAGTATTTACGCAATTGAGAACGACGCTGGCGAATGGGAAAAGACGACCATCGCGAATTTGTCTGAGTTGCCTTTTGCGATCGGTTGGCCATTTCACTACATCGTTCCTGACGATCCGTTTATCACTTCTGTCCCAATGCCCGTGGGCACTGCTCTACCACCGCCCGGTCCGGCTGAAGTGTATTACGGTTTCCTAGCCATCAACATATTCCTGATCGCTCTTGCGACCGCCGCATTAGTCTTCTGCCTGCAAACACTTTTCCCGCGATTTACGTTGCGTACAGTTTTTGCAGTAACACTCATCGTGGCTCTCTATTTCGGGCTAATGCCTCACGTGACTCGATCGATCGGATTTATCGCCGGCAGCCTCATCGTCGACGGCCTCTACTTTTCTCCCATCGTCGGCGTGATCGCGATCCTGACATTGAAGAAATTCAATGTCCAATGGCCGACGACGATTTCCCACCTTCGAAGTCAGTTCCGCAAAACGGTCGACCACAATGACCCCGAGGAAGTTTTGGCGCACGCTTCGAGGCTAGACAAACAGGGCCGCTGGGAGGAAGCCATCGACGTTTATCGTTCCGCAGCCTTAAAATGGCCTCATCAGGCGACTTACATCGGAAACTGCGTGGCGGAAATCGAAGAAAAAAAGTCGACATAAACAAATGATCAACGAAACGGTCAACGCAAGTGCATGTTACGATGTCGCGATACGGTTTGAAAAACGGAAACACCATGAATAAAACTATCGAAGAAGCGCCAATCGATTTTCGCTTCGACATCGACGCGCTGTTCGCACACCTCACAGGTGAACTGGGACACAACATCGAAGACGAACTCGACTGGAGCTTTGCGTTGCGTTCGAACGATTTGGCGTTGCTCGAAAAGATCAGCATCGAACTCGAGGACGATTTCCTGACACACGTTCAGGAAAGCGTTGAAGAAGAGGACAGCGAAGGAAACGCTGTGCAAGGCGATCCAATTCTCGTGCTTGTCGATCGTGGAGCGATGACGGCTGAAGAAGTCAAAGAGATCGTGAACCAACTAAGTGCCATCGCAAATGAACGTGGCCTGACGTATGAAGGCGTCGACTGCTGCGACCCGATCGACTACGAAGAAATCTTCGGCTGGATTGCGCCGGAAGACGTATTGCCACGACTGCAAAGCATGAACGACAACGGCCTGACGCCGGACGTTCCATTGCCATGGACTTTCCTGTTGCAGACTCCTTCGGTCGAAGCAACAAAAGCGATCAAAGACGCGCTGAGCGAAGCCGACATGTCGGACATCGACGAGTTCGACGAACCTGACGAAGATGGTAACTTTGGTCTGTGCGTATTCGTTCCCGGTCGAAACAACGAAGCGGCTTTGGCCGAAACTCTCAGCGGTGTTACTGAGATCGCGGAAAGCCACGGCGGAGCGATTGACGGCGTCCAGTTTTACACTCGAGAAGAAGTCGAAGAAGTCTTCGGCGAAGAAGAAGGACTTGAAGAAGCGGAACAAGGCGAAGCTTAAAGCTTATCCACAGCCTACTACTGGAGAATCAACAAGATGCGTTTTACTATTCTGCTCGCTGCACTAGCGGTGTTGTTTGGCCACACTTTCGCCGCCAACGCTCAATCGAACTCGAAAGTCATCAAGGCTTTTGATGCGGGATTCAAAACGCCCGACGACTTCGATACGGTTTACCAATTTGTGCTGCCATCGGACGACGACACGACTTGGCGACAAGTCCCGTGGATTCCCAGTCTCTGGCAAGGCATGCAAATCGCGGGGAAGAAGAACAAGCCAATGTTTATCTGGGCGATGAATGGTGATCCGCTGGGCTGTGTCTGAAACAATGGAGTTACGGGCCGTGCGTCCGGATTTGCCAATCAACGCGTCATCGACATCCTGAATGAGTCTTTTGTTCCCGTCGCGATCGACATCAATCTCGTGCAGCACCAAAGCGATTCCGAGGGGCAATTCTTCCGGCACATCGCCGAACAGGGCCACTACGCTGGAATGACAAAGCCGGCTCCAACTCGTCAGGGGCTCTACGTGACAGGAGTCGATGGAGACCTGCTTCATTCGCTCAACGCCACCGAAGCAAAACAAATCCTGAGCTTGATGGGACGAGGGCTCGCCAAGTGGGAAAAGAAACAGAGCGGAGCTGCTCGTATCGCTCCGCTTTATAAGTCGAACAAGGCTGATTCAAAGTTCGCGACCGACTTTCCGACCGATGGATTGATTCTCCGTCAAACGATGAGAGATTTGCCGAGCAGTTCCAATCCAAGACGTGATACTTCGCGGCACAACTTCGATCACGTCTGGTTTACAGCCAAAGAGAAAGCCGATTTCACGCCAAAGAAGATGGAAGTCGGCGAGACATGGGAGGTTCCATCGCAAACGGTGAAGCGCCTTGTTGCTTTCCACACCGTTGATCAAGTTCGTGGTGAAGCGGACGCTTGGGGATGGGAAGCTGTCAAAGAGGCTTCGATTCAATGTCGCGTTGTTGACATCGCGAAATCCAAAGTGTTGATTGAGCTATATGGCAATGCGAAATGCGTGAAGCCTCCGTCTGGCGAGATAAACCCGTACAACAACAAGAAGATCGAAAAGGACATCACGAACGATCTACGAATTAGAGGTGAACTGCTCTTCGATTCCGAAGCTCGCAAGTTTCAATCGTTTCGCTTATTGGCTGCCGGAATGCGAAGTGGAGCCGCGACGTACAACTTTCGATTCGACGATATGGGACCTTCGCCGATTGGTTTCGCATTTGAGCTACTCGATGACAAACCTGAAAATCGCATCAAGCCCAAGTTTCTTATGTGGGAATACTTCTGGGAAAAGTGATTCGACTTCTGACGTCATTTTTACCGATACACGCCCGAAGCGTAAGTTTTGAAGTTGCAAACTTTCAGTCACGAAGTGACGCCATGAATTAGCCATGGACGCAAGTCCGTGGTTAGGGTTAATGAATCGCCGCAGAGTGCCGCAGAGTGCCGAAGGCACGGCAGGAGCCAAGTTTTGCACTACCGCAATCTTCCTGCCGTCCTTTCAGGACTCACGATTAATGCATCAACGTTTCCATGGACTTGCGTCCATGGCTAATACATGCCGTGCTTTCAGCACTAAATACTGTAATTTCAAAACGCCTAGGCGAGGTGCAGCGGGTACCTCGCTCACGCGCTTTGAAGTTGCACATTTGAGACAAGATTTCGCATTCTAATTGATAAAACACGTGAAAATTGAAAAAGCGAAGCGTTCCAATACAAGCCCGACGCGCAAGCGAGGGAGCAGGAAATCCAGGGAAATATCCGCTCGCTTGCGCGTCGGGCTTGTATTTGTGCAACTTCCAAACTCACGCGTCGGGTTGTGATTGGCGGTGACAAACCAAAACCATGCAAATTCCTCTCGCGCTTCGGGATTGTATTTTGAACTTCCAAAAGCGCACGAAAAACCCGAGCCAAAATTTGGCTCGGGTTTCATGTCTTCAACGGTCAGTCGATTTAGTGACGTGATTTGTCAGCGAAATCGAGATTCCAGAATCCGTCGTCCCATTCCAAAGTGACCTTACGCCATCCAAGTGGAACTTGTGGGTAAGGGTAGAACGGACCGATGTATGGCCAAGCAGAAGCAGAGTACTGCTTAGGATAGCTCACGGCACCGAAGTTCGGGTGAGCCGCGTAACCAGGCCACGCGTAGCCAGGAAGATTTGGTGCACCAGAAGGTGCTCCCATACCAGCTTGTCCAGCTGCCAATGGTGGCTGACCGCCAGCCATCATGCCGCCACCCATCGGTGCACCCATTGGAGCACCCATCATGCCGCCGTCCATAGGAGGAGCAGCACAACTTGAGCAAGACGCGAACGGGAGCGGATCGCTAGTGACTCCACCCATTACTGAATCCATTACGATTTCCTGACGAGCAGGAACGCCGTAGCTTGCCCGGCCCGTGTAGGCTGGCTGAGTCGATGAAGGCTGCTGGAACACCTGTGGCTGTTGATAGCCAACGGGGCGAACCTGCGAGGCTCCACTAACTTCGATATCATCCACAACTTGAACCACGCCAAGACGGCCGGCTTGTTGGGCGGTTTGAAGAATCAACTGCTCTTGCTGAGCATTTGAAACTGTACCTTTGAACCAAACGGTTCCTTGTTCGACTTGCATATCAACATTGAAGCCACGGAGGCGCCCCTGTTGTTGCTCGGCTTGAAGCCGAGTTTGAATGAAGTCTGCAATTTGCGTGTCATCAGCTGTCACAACGCTTGGCACCAGCGTTGTTGCCGCGACAGCAAGTCCTAAAAGTAAACGTCGCATCAGAGTCCTCCTCGCAATCCCGCACCGACACCGCTTGCTTTCCGAAAGGCGACCAAAGCCATCGGCTGGGTCATCAAACAGGCTGTCAGTGGTATTGTTGAGCGTTTGCAAAAAAATCGAATATCCTGGAAATGGATTCGATCGATGACCGCTCGGAGGACCAATTGCGTAGCACGACGACGCTTTCACATCATCACTGTTTAGCAAGTTTCCCCCCTCGCGGGATCAGTGAATGAACCCACCTACCTTTTCGGCTACCTTGGCACGAACCAGTGACAATATTTCCGATTTTGATGATCTTCTGGAAAATTCATGCGGCTAAAACAAGGCCTTGCTAGCGAGTCGCGAGAAGCTGTATCGATGAGGCGAGATTTTGGGGCAACGGGTCATTTTCCCCGCATCGAATCGAGCGATTGGGGCTCAATTCGCGGAAGTGGCGACCGGCGACCGCGGTCACTACAATGCTGTCATCAACCCTCGGAGACGATGATGAGAACTTTGATACTTGCTTTTGCTGTCTGTACTTTCTGCTGCCCCACGAATGGAATCGGACAAGAGCTGTTAGCTAAACTAACGGCCACGTCGGCGGTCGCAAAGCCAGACGAAGAGGCGAAACAAGACGAGGAGAAGGACAAAGACAAAGACAAAGACAAACGGAAACCCGGAGAGATCGCCGTTTCTACGGTCGTCGAAGCGTTAGACAATCCGTTTTCGATCACCATCGAACCGGAATCCGATCGAATCTTTCTGGCAGAAAGTGGAGCCCAGCGAATTGTCGAAATCAAGGACGGCAAGATCGTTCCGACTGCTGCCGAGTTCGATGCCGTGACGTATCGCGGCTATGACGCCGGCCCACTGTCTGTTTTCTGCCCCGCAGAGAACGTGCTGCTTGTCGGGCATGACGATGCCTCTGGCGAGGGTTCGCTGACGCTGCTTAAGATCAAACCCAACGCGGAAGACGCCGCCAAACCTGAAGTCACTCGTAAGACAATCACGATTGAGAAGAAGAACAGCGAATCGAAGCTGGGGCAATTTTCAAACATCATGGTCAAGCATTCCATCATCTATGTGGTCACTCATGGCGATGAAGAAAACGGATGGATCGCACTCGCAGAATTCCAAAATGGAAAAGTAACATCGTTCCGCCCCTCGATTCCGACCGCAAAGCGAAGTAGCTATCCCGGCCCGACCTGTTCTACGGTCAGCCCGGGCGGCGAATACTTAGTCGTTTCTCAAATGGGCAAAGAAGGAGCAGCCAAGGACTCTCGGTTAGTCTTCTATACGCTGCAAGGAAAAATGTTGCGGAATTTCGAAGTCGATTTACACGACATCGTCGCGTTGGCCTACAGTCCAGATCGCAAACACCTTTTTGCGATCGACTACAACTACGCCGACCCTTCCAAGGGCGGACTCTATAAGTTGATCGGAAAGGGAGCTGGGAAGTGCGAGGCTAAAAAACTGCAAGACGTTAGCTACGCAACTTCGATGGCGTTTGACTCAACAGGGAACTTGTTCATCACGACCCTTGGCGGTCCCCCGGCGACGGACGGAAAGCCAATCGGCAAGCTCGTGAAAATCGAAGGTCTCGATGAGAAGCCAGAAGAAGCGGATTCCGAATCAGATTCAGACACCGAACCGGATACCGAATCGGCGAAAGAGGAAACTAAATCGTGAGCGCCGTCCACTTGGTACAAATTGGTTTATTGGGAAGCATCGGCAAGTTTGCTTCCGCTGATCGACGAGTCTACGCTCGCGATGCAGAAGTTGTGTGCAGAACTGCACGCGGTTTGGAAGTCGGTAAAGTCATTTGCAAAATCGAACCATCAGATACTGAGTCCGAACGCGATGGAGAAGTTTTACGTCGTGTCGGTCGTGAAGATCGCGCCATCGTAGAACGATTGGATCGCTTTCGAGATCGGGCATTCCTGGCCTGCACAAAGCTATTGGCCGAAAGAGACTTGCAAGCGACGTTGGTCGATGTGGAGCATCTGTTCGACGGTCAGTCAATCTGGTTCTATTTCCTTGGCGACGTCAGCCCCGAAGTCGAGTCACTCACCGCGGAGCTTGCCGATGTCTACGAGAGCAAAGTCAAGTTTCGCAAGTTCGCCGAAACGTTGGCGAAAGGATGCGGCCCAGATTGCGGCACGGGATCATCCTGCGGCGACTGCGGCAGCTGTGCTTTGTCTGGCGGCGGCTGCGGTAAAAAGTAGGCTAAAAAGCTTTACGCTGCTGACGTTCGATGAACGAATTCGCCAACGCATCGTCGTCAAAGTTTTCGGCTTTGGTGTCAATGACAAATTCGCGGTTGAGTCGCAACGCAACGTTGATCGCGTGGCAAACGTTCATCGCCTTGTGATGCGACTGAACGTTGACATTCGAAGGCTGGCTCTTTTTGCGTGTCCAGCTACGGGCCAGAAGAAATCGGACAGAGCGCACCTAGCCAGATCGACGCTGCTATGCTGGTCATGAAGGAGAATCTGCCTGACGTGTCACCAACGACGCTGGTGGTGGAAATACTGGAGAGGAAGGGCTTTGAGTCAGTCAAGGATAAAAAGACTCTTAGGCGGTGCTATTAACCGAAAATCAGGATGATTTGCGTCAATACCAAATTCAAAGGAAAAATCCTCTCAAGCATTCATAGGCACAAGCCCATAACCCAAATGTCCGATACCTTTTATTGTTTAAGACCACTGGCAATAGTGAACAAAGTTTGCCACGATCGCGTCCTTAATGGTAAGATTATCTAGAAGGCAAGGACACGGAATTAAGCCACTGCAAGGAATGTAGTCGGCTACTTTTTTTGCGCTCAATCTTTGTGAAATGCAGATATGAACCACATGATTAAAGAGCTGGCTGAAAGACACACTAAATCGTTCCACGACAGCGTGATGCACGATCATCAAGATGCTATGCAATGCTTTGATTGTGAAGAAATGCTTGAGATGGGAATCAAGGCATTCAAAACTCTCGTGCGAGTCGAAAAACTTTTTCGGGACGCAGACGCGGAAGAAATTTTGGAATTTACTGACGAGCTTGAGCAATGGATGTGCAATTCCTACGTCCATTGGATGTCTCCAGTGGATGTTGCGGAGGAGCTAATCCGAAGAACAGTGTCTACCGGCTTCACGCCTTCTAACTTGGAAGAGTTTCGAGTGGTTAAAACTCAATGCATTGATAAGGTGGAGTCAAATCGATACATCAACGCCTCTCGATCACGCCTTTTTGAGGAATCCAATCAAGAAGATGATTGGTAATGAAACAGCGTGAAATATACTCTCTTAAAAACGATCGAGTTGCCAAGGCTCGCCCTTGCCTGATTGTATCTAAAGACAACATCAATGGCGGTTACGATGTAACCGTCGTTCCTTTTAATGGAAGCGACTTTGCAAACAAAAAGGACAAGCCCTTTTGCGTACCTTTCTATTGCGGTGAATTTGGTTTGTCGAAGGATTGTGTCGCAAAGTGTGACGAAATTGCACGAATTCGCAAATCCGATTTGAACAGAAGCAAAATTGGAACCATTGACACAGATCGAATGGCAGAAGTGATTGAAGCAGTCAACTGGTGCATTTCTTGTGAACCAGAAAAAAGTAAAGCTGTTTGACAAATGTAACTCCCTGAAAGCTCTTGGGGCATTGCCAAGAACAATCATCACAGGGTAAAATTTTGCCCAACGCACAGTGCAAAAAAAAGGACGCCGAATCGGCGTCCTTTGGTTCTCAGAGAATATCGTTTCTTAAGAAACGTTGATCTCGAATCCTTTACGCTGCTGACGCTCGATGAATGAATTCGCCAACTCATCATCGCCAAAGTTTTCGGCTTTGGTGTCGTAGACAACTTCGCGATTGAGTCGCAAAGCAACGTTGATCGCGTGACAAACGTTCATCGCCTTGTGATGCGACTGAACGTCAGAACTTGGCGTCTCGCGAGACTTAATGCAATCGAAGAAGCAACCCATGTTGTTGCTCTCTGGTCGCTTGCCGCTTGCATAAAGAGCACCGATCTTGGACTCATCAAGTGGATTCTTCTTCAGCTCTTCAACTGGCTTACCCGTCAGTTTCCCGCGGTTGACGAAGTAACGACCTTTCTCACCTTCGAACATGATTCCATTCTTAAAGCCTTTTGTAGTGTCACAGACTCGCATTTCAAGACCGTCGTCAAACGTCAAATCAACCTGAAAGTTGACAGCCGTGTTGAAGTTGTCGTCCTTGGTCGGCATCCCTTTGTCATCAAGAGGAACAGGATGGTAAGAAGAGATTGGGTTGATCTTAATCTTGCCCGCATCTTCTCCCAGTCGGTCCATCGCCCAGAGAGCGATGTCGATGTGGTGAGCACCCCAGTCGGTCATCTTGCCGCCAGAGTACTCGTAGAACCAACGGTAGTAGCGATGTGCACGACCGAAGTTGTGGCCAGCACCCCAACCTGTAACGTCTCTCATGACCGCAGCTTCGCGATAAGGCTTGACTTCGCATTGGCCTTGCCAGAGATCCCAGTTCAAATGCTTCGGAGGATCAACTAGTAGCAAAGGATTCTTTTTGCCCTCTTCATCCATGCTATCGCGAGATGGCCCCAGCGCAACAGTGATCTTTTTGCACTTTCCAATGCGACCTTCTCGCATCATGGCGGCAGCCTTGACGAAGAGTTGATTGAACTCGTTGCGTTGCTGTGTTCCAACTTGGAAAACCCGGCCAGTTTTCTTAAGGACTTCCAAAATCTGTTGACCTTCGCGGATCGTAAGCGTCAAAGGCTTTTCGCAATAGACGTCTTTGCCCGCCAACATCGCGTCGATGGCGATCTTGGTGTGCCAGTGATCTACTGAACCAATCACAATTGCATCAATGTCTTTCCGATCGAGGACTTTGCGATAGTCTTCGTGTGCGCGAGTGTTGAGCGGATGACCTGCTTCGCGGTGAGCATCCATCACGACTTGCAATGCGCGGCCTGCCTGCATCGAATCGACATCAGCAAGCGCTGCACAAGGAGCATGCTTGAGTGCAGCTTCACCAAGGTAAGTATGGTAGCGAATTCCAGTTCCAACGAACCCGACAACAGGTTGCTCATTGGGACTGCGATAACCGGCTGCCATGCCAGTTTTGGCGATTGGATTGGACAGCAAGTATCCGCCAGCAGCGGTTGCAGCAGAAGCCTTCATGAAGCCTCGACGGCTGGTTTTGTTCGACATCAGGGAATTACTCCGGAGTTATTAAGCGACTTGAATCTCCCGATTCTAACAGGATATATTCTCATTGGAACGCGCTTTTTTGTATCGCAATGGCGAGTCTCAGGCGAATAACTGGCCACTGCCGTGCGTGCAAGCCTTCAATCTACTTTTCAACGCCGCGATTCATACCGTCAAGCAATTGATAGAACACAGGCTTGAAGTCTTCCCATTGACTTTCGGGAGCATACGCGCGAAATGTTACGCCTCGGTCTCGCGTGATTGCCGTTGCCCGAATCTCGTGGTCACGGCTTCTCCAGTGGAAGTAGCGCTTTGGACAAGAATCCTATTTCTGTTTGCCTTAAATCGTACTGAATTCGTCAGGGCGTTGCAAAGTTTCCCCCAGCTCTTCGTCAACAGACAAACCCAGAACGAAAGATGCTATATTCTGAGTCAATCAGACTCACTCAACAGGGCAACCATGAACCGGACATTTACTCTTCTGCTCGTCGTCACCGCCACCACCGCGATTAACTTCTCCAACGCTGCTCACGCTCAGGAACAAAGTGACTGGGCAACGTTTCGAGGTCCCGATCGAACAGGTGTCTCTTCTGAAACGGGATTGTTGGAGACATGGCCAGAGAGCGGCCCGAAACTGCTTTGGACCGCCGACGGAGCAGGGCAGGGCTACGCGAGCGTTTCGATTGCCGACGGAAAAATCTTTACCCTCGGCGATGGCCTCAGCGATAGTGACGACAAAGAATATTTGATGTGCTTTGATCAAAGCAATGGCAAGCTACTTTGGAAATTCAGAACTGGCGACCCTTGGACGAAGGGCCAGAAGAGCTGGCAGAGCTCTCGCAGCACCCCAACGGTTGACGAAGATCGCGTGTATGTCATCACGCCATCTGGAACTTTGTGGTGCGTAACGACCGAAGGCAAGAAGCAATGGAAAGTTGATCTCAAGAAAAAATTCGGCGGCAAGAAAGCTGAGATGTGGGGCTACAGCGAATCGGTACTGATCGACGGTGACAATCTGATTTGCACGCCCGGCGGTGAATCAAACACCATGGTCGCGCTTGACAAGATGACAGGAAAGAAACAATGGTCGACTCCTCGCAAGGGCGATCGCGGCGCCGGTCATGCGTCGATTGTGATTTCAAATATCGGAGACGTGAAAGTTTACGTTCAGACAACCGGCAGTGGCGCGATGGGTGTTCGAGCATCCGACGGCGAGTTGCTTTGGACTTACGACATCGACAAAACGACGGCCGTCATTCCAACACCAATCGTTCGAGATGATCTCGTATTCTTCAGTGCCGGTTACGGTCGCGGTGGTGCACTGCTACGTCAAGTCGCCGACGGAGATCGAGTAACGACCGAGGAGATCTATCCTTTAAACAAAAAGCTCACCAACAAGCACGGCGGCATCGTGTTGGTCGGCGACTATCTTTACGGCGACACCGATGACAAAGGCACGCCATTTTGTGCGGACTTGATGACGGGTGAAATCAAATGGAAGTCTCGCGGATCAGGACGCAAATCTGCAAGTGTCACAGCGGCTGACGGCCATTTGTTTTTCTTGTACTCCAACGCCACGATGACGATGGTGAAAGCTGACCCGGAATCGTTTGAAGAAGTCGGCAGCTTCAAGGTACCGGGAGACACCGACCGTCCAAGCTGGGCGCATCCGGTGATCTTGGATGGAAAACTATACCTCAGGCAAGGCACCAACATTCATTGCTATTCGTTGACCGAGTAGCCGAATTGCGTCGCGAACTAAGCGCAACTTTTGAAGTTGCACACATTTATATTCCGAAGGAATTTAAGCCATTAGCCGGAGGTCGAGCGTAGCGCCACCTCCGGAACACTAGGGATGGTCCGATATAGTGCAACTTCAAAGAGCGCAACCTAAGCGTGCTGCTTCCAACCGAAAAGTTGTCGGCAAACCAGCTGCGGGAAGATCCAAGCGTCACGAGCGTATCGCTTCACCAACCGTTTGGGCTCTGAGCACATTCGGTGTACCCACTCGATGCCCGATCGTTGCATCCAAACGGGCGCCCGCTTTTTTTCTCCGGCTAGAAAGTCAATCGTGGCTCCAACGCAAAGGGCCGCGGACGCTGGAATTCGATCCACGTATTTGCTGACCCAAAGCTCTTGCTTAGGAGCACCGAGTCCAACGATAACCACATCGGCTTGCGCTTCTGCCAGCTTGTCCAGAATCAGCTCGCATTGTTCATCGCTTTTTTCGAAGCCCATGGGTGGGCTGAAAACACCAACCGTCTCAACGTTTGGCCACGTACGCTTCATGTTCTCCGCCGCGGTCGCCCCAACTCCTTCGGCAGCGCCAAGCAAAAACACACGAAGCTTTCCCTGTTTGTTGAAGCTGTCGAAAAGTTCTGGCACCAACTCCGAACCGGCAACTCGTTCCGGCAAACGCTTTCCAGAGATCATCGAGGTCCACACGATTGGGTGGCCATCGGCCAGAACCATTCCGGCACCTTCGTAGGCTTCTCGTAGCTGACTGTTTTCCTGAAACAAAACAGCGTGGTCAACGTTCGGAGTGACAACATAGCGGCAACGTTGATCGCCATTTTCGATCCAGTCACGCAAGCGAGAGATGGCTCCTTCCATATTGAGAACGTCGATGTCGATTCCGAAGAGCTGCGTTTTAAGCTGCGTTTTGTTGTCCATGATGTCAGAGTCACTAAGGGAGGGATGGGGAAACATGTATGAAAACTTATGTCACGTTTCGAGCGCATGACTTTCGATCCCGTTTGCGATTCCGATTCAGGCGGTACGTTTATCAGTTGTGACAGTTGTTCCAATTATTTCACTGCATGCCTCGCTCGTTCCTTCGAGTTCATTGGTTTCCGCCGTGAAATGGCTCACTCATGTTCAACAATTCAGCATCCAATGCCCGCCCGCCTAACTACCCTCCAGAAGAATCTACGGAAATCGATCGTGAGCAACTTAAATTCCATCCTGACTGAAGCATGGCGTCTAGGGACTGGACCATGGCGGAATTTTCGCATGCAAAAAATGCGATCTGAATCGAAGGTTCCGACCTTCATCCTGTTTTACCATCGCATCGCGGATACGAATCCGAATCCATGGTCGATGACATACAGCCAATTTGAGAAACAGGTTCGCTGGCTCCAGCAAAACTTTGACATCGTGTCCTTGGAAGAAACCCAACGACGAATCCAAAGCGGATCCAACACGCGGCCAACGATTTCGATTACTTTCGACGATGGCTACGCCGAAAATAGCGAACGAGCTTTGCCACTATTGCTCACCGAAAACATTCCGGTCACGTATTTCGTCACCACGCAAAACATTCGTCAGCAAAAGCCTTTCCCTCACGACGTAAAGGATGGCGCTGCACTTCCTGTTGACACGGTCGAGTCGATTCGTGCCATGGCAAACGCAGGAATCGAAATCGGTGCTCACACGAGAACACATCCCAACTTGGGTCCGATCAACGATCCGCATGTGATCTACGACGAAGTCATCAGCGCCACACGGGATCTGGAAGACATCATCGGCAAGAAGGTGAACTACTTTGCCTTCCCGTTTGGACAGCACTCGAACTTGAGCGTAGACGCTTTCCAGTTGCTATTGCAGCACGGCTTCAAAGGAGTCTGCTCTGCGTATGGTGGTTGGAACGATATTGGTGGCGATTCGTTTCACCTTCAACGCATCCATGGCGATCCAAACTTCACTCGCATGCGCAACTGGTTGACTTACGACCCTCGCATTGGAACCGCCGAACGATACGACTACTCAAAAACCAGCCAGAGTATCGATTGGTCGACTTGGCAACAAGAAAATAATCTCGACGTAGCCGATCAACCAGAGAACAAATCGAACATCCTGCAAACAGAATCAACAAAAGGTTAGTCATGTCCCATTCTGATCACCGCCCATTGAATGTCATGTTTGTCATTACAAGCATGCCTGTCGGTGGCGCCGAAACGCTGCTAGTGAACCTGACTCGCCGCTTCGAGAAAACTCGCATCAAGCCAATGATTGGATGCCTGAAAGAACGTGGAGTGCTCGGCGATGAACTGGCCAATGAAATCCCTGTTTTCGAACACCTGATCAACCACAAGTACGACGTTGCGGTTGCCCGTCGACTACGCAAACTCTTTCGTGAGAACGAAGTCGACGCCGTCATCACCGTTGGCGCTGGCGACAAAATGTTCTGGGGACGTTTGGCTGCTCGTGGAGCTGGAACTCCGGTCATTCTTTCAGCACTCCATTCGACTGGTTGGCCCGATGGCGTCGGAAAACTGAATCGAATGCTGACTGGAATCACCGATGGCTTCATCGCAGTCGCCCATCACCATGCTGACTTCTTGGTCGAATTCGAAAAATTCCCGGAAAGCAAAGTGTTCATGATTCCAAACGGAATCGATACGGCACGTTTCAAAAAATGCGAAACCGCCAGAACGAACTGGCGCAATGACGTTGGAATTCCGCAAGACAGCCCAACGCTTGGTATCGTCGCAGCCCTTCGCCCAGAAAAGAATCATGAGCTGTTTCTGGAATGTGCTCGACGGACGTTGAACGACGTTACCGACGCTCACTTTGTGATCGCAGGTGACGGCCCCGGTCGCGCCGATCTGGAAGCACTCGCTGTCGAAAAATCGATCGCGGATCGAGTTCACTTTCTGGGTTCGGTTTCCGACATCCCTGGTGTTCTGTCGATGCTGGATGTGTTTGCGTTGACCAGCCACAACGAAGCCAGCCCAGTCTCAATTTTGGAAGCACTGTCTTGCAATCGTCCAGTCGTTGCAACGGACGTTGGCTCGATCAAAGAATCTGTCCTTGAAGGCAAAACTGGTTACCTTTGCGAAGCCGGAAATGCAGCAGAAATCTCAGCTCGCTGGATTGAGCTTTTGAGCGATGAATCGCTTCGTGAGAAAATGGGCCGGCAAGGCCGATGTCATGTCGTCGACAACAGTTCGCTTGACGCAATGACCAACGGCTATACAGAGCTAATCGAATCTTTGTACAGTCAGAAAAACAGGAAGCCTCGACAAGCCTCTTCTTCAGGCTCGCTTCTCACATGGGCCGGTTCTGTGTTCGCAGCTTCGCCACAAGAACCATCCTTATAATCGACGACTGTCAAGCCCGCTTTATGGCGTAATTTGGGGTGCAAAATTCTGCACCTCAAGACGAATCTACGCGTGAATTGCGGCGTTTAAATGCGTTTGTGAAAAAATACCAAACGATCACTTTCACCGCTGATCATCCTCGTTAGAATCGCGGAACTCGAGCGGGTCAATCGCGTCTGCGGATGACTCGATTCGAGCATCTTTCCGTCGTATTCTTTTTGTGACCGACTTCACTTGAACGCAAAAATTTCACAACTCGTTGAAGCTGCGCCTGCAGTCTTGCCGTCGTTGCTGCTTTGCGATTTTGGTAACTTGGCCACCGAAGTCGAACGGCTCGAAGATGCTGGAGTTGCTGCTCTGCACCTGGACGTAATGGACGGTGTGTTTGTGCCCAACTTCACCTACGGAATGACTATCGTGTCGGCGCTTCGCAAGCTTACCGACATCACGTTGGACGTTCACTTGATGATGGTGAATCCGGAGAAGTACGTCGACGCTTTTGTCGATGCCGGATCTGACATCGTCACGATTCATGCCGAAGCCGTCGATGATGCGGTTCCTGTCTTGAATCAGATTCGCGAAAAAGGAGCCGCGGCCGGGATTGCCGTGAATCCGGACACGCCCGTTTCAAAAATTAGCAATGCCATTGCTCACGCGGACCTCGCGTTAGTGATGAGCGTCAATGCTGGCTTTGGCGGACAGAGTTTCATCGAACCAGTGCTGAGCAAGCTTGGTGAGATTCGCGAGCTAAAAGGTGGAGAAAACGTCATCCTGGAAATGGATGGCGGAATTAACAAATCAACGATCGCGAAATGCACGGCAGTGGGATGCCAGCTTTGCGTTGCCGGTAGTGCCGTCTTCAAGACGCCTTTCGGGAATGATTACAGCGCGGCGATCGAGGACCTGATGGGTGAGGTAGCAAGTGAAGATTTATGACGGGGCCGACGGATCAAAGATCCTGTTGATTCGCCCTGGAGCAACTGAGTTTGATGAACAGGGCCGAATCATCGGCACGCTGGACATTCCACTCAGTGAATTGGGGATAGAACAAGCCGAACGTCTTGCGTGTGAGTCAACCGACTACGACGTGAAAGCGGTGTTTAGCTCGCCGAGTCTTTCGGCTCAGCAGACGGCTGAAATTTTAGCCAAACAACACGGTCAGAAAATTAAAGTCCGCGACGCGCTTCGCAACATTGACCACGGACTGTGGCAGGGCAAAGAGCTCGAAGAGTTACGGACGACTCAGCCGAAAATCGCTCGGCAATGGGAAGAGCATCCAGAAACGGTATGTCCGCCAGACGGTGAGTCGGTCGAAGACGCGATTCCACGCGTTCAGAAGTTTCTGCTTAAGCTGCAAAAGAAACACAAGTCTGGCACGATCGTAATCGTGGTGGCGGATCCGTTGGCAAAAGTGATTTCATCACTACTGAGCCAACAAGTCGAAACAGATGTCGCCGCCAGTGATTCCGGTTTGGAATTGGATACATGCGGGCGGATGGACTTGCTACCATTGAGTGTCGAATTGGCCGACGCGTAGGTTTTTGCAGCAACTGGCTTTTGCCGGTTTGCATTGAACGACTTTCCGTCAGCGCAAACACGTCTAAAATGAAGTCAAAGTCTCGGTGGCATAGGCCTCTGGCCTGTGTTCTGCATGTCCACAAGCCAGAGGCTTATGCCACCTCTCCGACTGCAACGACCCTACTGAAAAGCCAAAACGAAGGGTGACATCACCTTCACTGAACCGTATTGCGTCTAAAGGCGACAACTACAAACGTCATGCAATGACTACTCGGCCAACGCCTCAAGCTCCGTCCACCGTTCAAACTTCTTTTCCAACTCAGCCTGAAAATCCGTGGCGTCTTTTTGAACCTTTGCGATCTCGCCACTGTCCTGCTTGTAGAAATCTGGCTCGGCCATCGCTTCGTGCAGCGACGCGATCTGCTTTTCCAAAAACTCAATCTTTTCTGGCAGCGATTCCAACTCCCGCTTTTCTTTGTAACTCAATCGACGTGGCTTGGACGAATCGGCTGGCTTCGTTGAATCGATCCGTTTCTTCTTTGACGGCGCCGCATCTTTCGACTCCGCCGTTTTCGATTGCCGAACCCATTCGTCGTAGCCGCCAACGTACTCCTTCAGTCCACCATCCTCGAACACGATTGAACTCGAAACGACATTGTTCAAAAACTCGCGGTCGTGGCTGACGATCAAGACCGTGCCGTCAAACTGAACCAATTTGCTCTCAAGCAACTCCAGCGTTTCGGTGTCGAGGTCATTCGTGGGCTCGTCCATCACGATGACGTTGGCGGGCTTTGAAAATAGCTTCGCCAACAGAATTCGATTCCGTTCACCACCAGACAAAAACTTGACTTCTGTTCTCGCCCGCTGCGGCTCGAACAGAAAATCAGCGAGGTACCCGAGAATATGCGTTGGCGTTCCGTTGATCAGCAATCGGTCCGACCCCTCACCTACGTTGTCGATCACCGACAGCTCCGGATCGAGCTGTGACTTCAATTGGTCAAAGTAGGCGATCTCAAGATTCGTGCCGCGTTTGACCGTTCCGCTGGTTGGCTCAAGTTCGCCCAGCATGACTTTCAGGATCGTTGACTTACCAATTCCATTGCGACCGATGATGCCAACCTTGTCGCCTCTGAGAATCGTCGTGGAGAAGTTTTCGAAAATCGGTTTGTCGTCGTAGCCGAAGGAAACTTCCTTCAATTCAATCGTCAAGTTACCACTTCGTTGCCCCTGCTGAATTTTCAGATTCGAAGTCCCGACTTGCGAGCGTCGTTCGCTGCGTTGTTCACGCATCGCCTTGAGTGCACGAACGCGGCCTTCATTTCGAGTCCTTCTCGCTTTGATACCTTTGCGAATCCAGACTTCTTCTTCAGCCAGCTTTTTGTCGAACAGAGCGTTCTGTTTTTCTTCGGCTTCGATCGCGTCCTGTTTCCGTTTCAAAAACGTTTTGTAGTCGCAACTCCAATCAAAAATGCGACCTCGATCGATTTCCAGAATTCGATTCGCGAGCTTCTGAAGAAACGCACGGTCGTGAGTCACAAACAATAGCGTCGCAGAATACTCTCTCAGGAATTCTTCCAGCCATTTGATCGAAGGAATATCAAGATGGTTCGTCGGCTCATCGAGCAACAGAACTTCTGGCTCGCTGACAATCGCTTGAGCCAACAGGACTCGACGCTTCATTCCCGCGGACAGCATTTCGAATCGCGATTCAGGGTCGAGCTCCATTCGCGACATAATCTGAGCGGTTTTGGTATGAGCTTCCCATTCTTCGATGTCAATTTTCTCGCCCGAGAATTCCGGATCGAAAGCACGTTGCACGATCTCTTCGACGGTTCCCGTTTCATCGGTCGGAACGTGTTGAGACAGCTGCCGAACTCGAACGTTTGGCGCGACAATGATTTTCCCTGAGTCCGGATCTTGCTGACCGGACAGCAACTTCAACAGCGTGGTTTTGCCGGCTCCGTTGCGACCGAGCAATCCAATCTTCTGCCCTTTCTCAATCACACAAGTGACTTCGTCCAACAAAGCGGGACCGCGGAATCGGATGGTGACATTTTCTACAGTGATTAAGGGCATGGGGAGTGTTCAGAGAGCAGTGTTCAGTGTTCAGTGTTCAAACGCAAGCGAGGTTTTACACCTTTGGGCAGCAGTTGTCATTACTGAACCATCATTCGTTTAACGTCAATACCGTTCAATGAAGGTGATTCAGTAGGGTCGTTGCAGTTGAGGAGGTGGCATAAGCCTCTGGCTTGTGGACATGCAGAACACAGGCCAGAGGCCTATGCCACCGAGACTTTGGCTTCATTAAACGAGCTCTCGCGAATTTGACCATTTGATACAATGATCTTCCCACTCTCAACTCCCAGCCATCTCGACTCACATGCAAATCGGACTCATTTCAGACACCCACAGTTACCTTGACCCGAAAGTCTTCGAAGCGTTCAAGGACTGCGATGAGATCTGGCACGCGGGAGACTTCGGCACGCTCAAAGTCGCCCAAGAGTTGGCTGACTTCCTTCCGCTGAAGGGCGTTTACGGCAACATCGATGATCGGGAGATTCGTGACAGCTACCCTGAGAACCTGCGCTTCGAATGTGAAGGCGTCGACGTCCTGATGACGCACATTGCTGGTTGTCCGGGACGATATCCAGCTCGCGTGAAGAAGTTGCTCAACGAATCGCCGCCGCCGGACGTTTTGATCTGCGGACACTCGCACATTGTGCATGTCGAAAACGATTGGAAGTACAAAAAAATGAAGTACCTCAATCCGGGAGCCGCAGGTCATGAAGGCCATCACGTGATGCGGACGCTGATCAAGCTAAAGTGCGACAAGGGAAAGCTGAAGGATATGAAGCTGGTTGAGCTAGGACCGCGAGGACGTCAGCTCAACAAAAATGACCAGTGATAATTCGCCGCCGTCAATCAACTCTCAAACGATACAGCAAAACATTCACGCCGATCCGTTCGGCATCCTTTCGAATGTAGCCATCGCACTGCGAAACCGTTGAGCTTTCCATCGCACAGCTCAAATCGTTTGGTGAAAACACAACCACAAGTCGCCCATCGATTTCGTGGCCTTCGAGTTCTGGCGGTCCTTTGACTTCATCGAACTTCCCAGTCTCCCCACGTTTCTTTCGGAGCGTCACACTATCGATTTTGAATAGAAACTTACGGTCGTTCCAAATTGGATGGCTGGCAGGAATCGGCTTCAGCGAATCACCAAGAATCGTTTTCATCTCCTCACGGAAACTATCAGTAAACTCTTCCGAAGAACAAATCGAATCCGCGAAAATAAAACCGCCCATGTCGACGATGTAAGTCTTCAACGCAGTCCGTTCTTCATCGGTGAACGAAAACGCATTGCGACCATGCATGAACACAAATGGATAGTCGCTAAGCTGTTCGACATCGACGTTGATCAGCTTTTTCTCGAAGTTGACAGAGCTGCCAGTTTCGGCATAGCGTTTCTGAATGTTTCGCCAAGCGTTCGGTGCTTCATCGTGTCCGCCGCCGTGAATCAGTTTCGGCAACTCCAGCGAACGGTGCTCAAGAACCGATTTTGCTTTCGATTCCAGCTTCGGTCGGTCGCCCTTCTCTTTCAGTTCACGGCCGGTCGCGTAAGTCGCCACATTGACGCCAACTTTCGTCGCGTACTTGATTTCGCCCAACAAGCGATCGAACTTCGGAGCGACTTCGTTCATCTTCCGTTCGATTCCCGGACGATCGACGTTCCAAAAACAAGCCAAGTTTCGCGGACAATAGATGACACTGGTCTTACAACAGGCTTGAAGCCCCAACAACGGACGCTCCTTTGGACGATCGAGCCGATAATGCGAACTCCACACCGGATGATTCAACGGCAAAGCTTCCAGCGGGCTTTCAGGAAAAAGTTCGGCCATCAGAGCACGAAACGAACGATCGAATTCAGCTTGTCCGCAGCCTTCACCTTGGCAGGCGTCTGCAAACAGAAAGCCGCCGTTTTCCAAATACTTTTTCAATGCATCTTTTTGGAAATCGTTGAGTGAAAAGCCACGGTTGCCGGACATGAAAATGACAGGCGCTTCCAATAGGTCGTCAACCGTTGCCGTGGAACCTTTGACTTCCTGCCAGTTCAACTTTTGGTCCCAGGCTTTTTCCAGATTTCGCGTTAGGTAATGGACGCCTTTTTGATGGAAGTCATCTTCCTCGGACTCAAACAGATATTTTGCGATCGCGATTGGACGCTTTCCCTTGGACAAAAACAGCAGCGACATCGCCGTTGCGACTTCCTCCATCTCCAATCTGCCTCCGCTCCAAGCTCCGCCGTTCATTTGCCAGTCGATTAGTTTCGCTACGCCCTCGCGGTACCAATCGTGCGCGCCAAAAAAGCGACGTCCCGAAAGCCGTCCGGCTCGCTCAAGTCCATACATAAAATAGAATCGCCATTCGGCACCACGATTGCCGCGCGGGCGATTCCCGAGCTTAAATGTGTTGCCCAGAAAGTCCGCTGTTAGCTTTTGATGGTCTTCGCCTTCCGTTTTTCCGCAACACGAAATTCGTGCCCCGTCAAACATCGCGCCTAAATCGGGAAGGTTTTCATCGATGATGATCGCAGACGCGAGGCCCGCGGCTGACATTGTCTTTCGCACTTGGCCGTTTGAGTGGTAGGAATAACCGCCGCGTTTCACTTGACAGTCAATCCAATATTTCTTCGTGCTCTCCCAGACCTCGTCGTCAATCAACGCTCCCATGCGACTGGCTTCGTGGAGTGCCAACAGCGCGAACTGGCTGTTCGACGAATCCGGAGAACCGCCGCCGGTTCGGCCGTATCCCCAACCACCAGATCTCGATTGAATCCTCACCAACCAATCAATATCGTCTTGAACGGCTCGCAGATACTTTTTTCCATCAGGATCGGCCGTTGCCAAACACATGATGCGAAGCGAAATAAAATAGGTGGAACGATTGGCCTGCCTTAAAATAGCTTTGAGCCCATTTTCAATCGCAGGTGTATCGATGCGATCCGACGCATTGAGCAACGCCAACGTACAAAGTGCGCTCGAACCACCGGCGCAGTTAGGATGTTCTCGCCATTCTCCGTCGCCGTTTTGGCGTCCTTCAAGGAACTGAATTCCGCGCTTGATCGAATCCCGAACCTCGGCCGCGCTGACCTGGCGAGCTTGAGGCGCAGCACGGCGATTTCGGTCGAACATGCCCTGAGCAACCACATTCGATGCTTGAATCGCGATGGCGAACGAAGCAACAGTAAGTATCGTAAGAGTAGTGGCGCGGTACATTGTGAGTTCTCCTCGAGTTCCAATGGCACATTCACCATCATAATGACATTTCGGGAAAAAAACTCTTTCCCGCCTGTCCGTTGCCCCTTTGAAGTCCGAAATTTACAATAGAGTTGCGGCGTCGTGTGCATTTTGTTGCATTTGCGGTCGCCGGATTGATGGCATCTCTTGGGAATCGGAGCGAGTGTGACAGGGAAACAGAGAAGTCTTGGCGATGTTTTGCAGGAGTTCAGTCAGCATCGGAAGCTCATGGAAGAAGAGCTTCACAAAGTTATCGTCGGGCAGGAAGAAGTCATCGAACAAGTCTTCGCCGCCATTTTCACTCGCGGCCACTGCCTCCTCGAAGGTGTCCCCGGCTTGGCGAAGACCTTGATGGTCAGCACGATTGCCCAGATCCTTGACGTGAACTTTAAGCGAATTCAATTCACGCCGGACTTGATGCCGTCCGACATCACGGGCACCAACGTTCTGGACGAAGACGAAGACGGTCGTCGGCAGTTCCGTTTCGTGGAAGGTCCGATCTTCACGAACATTTTGCTGGCGGACGAGATCAATCGTACTCCTCCCAAAACGCAAGCGGCTCTTCTGCAAGCGATGCAGGAACGTGAGATCACGGTCGGTCGCAAGACTTATGATCTCGCACCACCGTTCTTCACCATCGCGACGCAGAACCCGATCGAGCAGGAGGGAACTTATCCGCTTCCCGAAGCTCAGCTTGACCGTTTCATGTTCAACATCAAAGTTGGCTATCCGACGGCCGACGAAGAAGAAAAAATTCTTTCCGCTGCCAGTCGTGGCGAGAAAAAAGAAGTTCGCAAAGTACTTTCTGCGAAGGCAATCGTGAACCTGCAAAAGTTGGTTCACTCAGTCGCGGTCAGCGACTACATCATTCAGTACGCTTCGCGTTTGGTTCGAGCGACTCGTCCGGCCGATCCGCAGACTCCTGCGTTTGTGAAGGAGTTGGTCGATTGGGGCGCGGGTCCGCGTGCGGGTCAGTTCCTGATTTCGGGCGGCAAGGCGATGGCTGCGATGGAGGGCCGTTTCTCGGTTGCCGTTGCCGACATCCAGAAAGTTGCTCTTCCTGTTTTGCGTCACCGCGTCAGCACGAACTTTCAGGCTCAAGCGGAAGGGATGACGACGGAAGATGTGATTGAGAGGTTGTTGAAAGAGATTCCACCGCCAGAAGTGGCGAAGTTTGAGTCGTAGAGTGTGAAGTTGGCAGTGTGCAGTGTGCAGTGCCAATATCTTTTTACTTCACACTGTAAACTGAAAACTTCACACTAAAAAAATGTCTGTCGAAAAGTACCTCAAACCGGAAGTCATCAACCAAATCAAAAGGTTGGACTTGCGCGCCCAGTTTGTGGTCAAGGGTTTTCTACACGGTCTGCACGCGAGTCCCTTTCACGGATTTAGTGTCGAATTTAGCGAGCATAGAAAATATTCGCACGGCGATGACCTCAAAGACATCGACTGGCACGTGTACGCGAAAACTGACAAATACTACGTTCGAAAGTACGAATCGGAAACGAACATCACAGGCTACCTCGTGATGGATCTGAGTAGCTCGATGGGTTACACGTTTGAGCAAAGCCTGACGAAATTTGACTATGCGATTTGCTTGGCTGCGTCACTGGCGTACTTGATGACGCAACAGCAAGATCCCGTTGGCTTGATCACGTTCAATGACAAAGTTCGCTCCAGCTTACCGCCGCGAAGTAAGCGGACTCAGCTTTCGAACATTCTGTCACTGCTTTCGAAAATCAAGCCGGAAGGGACGACGGACTTCAAACATAGCATGGGCCAAATGGCTGCGATGCTGAAGACTCGAAGTTTGATCATGGTGTTTTCGGATTTCCTAGTCGATGAACAGGAGACCCTGGACGCGCTTTATCGAATTCGTCACGGCGGCCACGATGTCATTCTTTTCCACGTGCTCGACGAAGCCGAAATTTCGTTTCCGTTTCGCGGTCTTTATAAGATGAAGGATCCGGAGACGGGTGAGGAATTGAAAATCGATGGCGATGGGTTTCGCAACGACTACCAGAAACAGGTTCAGGAATTTCGCGACGGACTGGCGAGAGAATGTCGCAAGAGCGGCATCGATTATGTTCCAGTCGACACGAGCATGCAGTTTGACAAAGCGTTGATGGAATATCTTCTCAGTCGTCGAGCGAGAGGGTAGACCATGATTTGGGCAAATCTTGCGTTGCTAGGTTTCGGCGGACTGATGCTTTCGGTTCCGGTGCTGATTCACTTCTTGATGCAGCCGAAGCCAATCGAAGTCAACTTTCCAGCGATGCGCTTCCTGAAACAAAAGCAGCTGATCAATCGTTCCCGAACGAGACTGCGGCACCTTTTGCTGTTGCTGTTGCGCTGCATCTTGATCGCACTGTTGGTCTTGGCACTCGCTGGACCGGCAGTCGCTTCGCAGCAATTCGGAAAGTGGCTCACGTTTGGCGGCATCTCGTTTATCGCTGCATTGGTGGGACTCGTCCTGTTGTTTTCAATGTCCAGCGGTTCAAACAAGTTGCTCAACGGAATCCTTGGCGCTTTCCTTGCGGTCATGCTGTTGTTGGCTGGATGGTACGGACTGAAGTTGTTCGACGAAGATGCCAGCGGACAGATTCTGGGTGACGATGGCGAACCGGTCGCGGCGTTGGTGCTGTTGGATACTTCGCCGACGATGCAATACGAACTGGAAAACGAAACACGACTTCAGAAAGCATCTTCGGTTGCGACTTGGATCGTGAACCAGCTACCAACCGGATCTCAGGTTTGCGTTGCGGCTCCCGATGGTGATCGAGCATTCTTTTCGCCGGACCAAGGAGCTGCCAGTCGTCGAATCGAATCCCTGCAGACTTGCTTCAATCCGCAAACAATTCCCGAAGCGTTGGCCGATGCGTTTCCGCTAATCGAAGATTCCCCGCTGACGCGAAAAGAAGTCTACGTCGTCTCTGATTTAACGCGTAAAGGCTGGTCGCCGTCCGCGGATCCTGCGATCAACCGATTGATCGAAGATGACTCCATCAGTCTATTTGTCGTTGACGTTGGAGTCGACGATCCCGTTGACTTTCGCATGGGAGCTCTGGAGCTTTCGGCGCGACAAATTACGTCCAACGGCTCGCTGAAAATCAAGACATCGGTCAACCGTCTGGGCGGGGCAGCTCAACGAAACGTTCTCCTTTCAGTTGAGAGGCCGGATGCGACGCGACCGGTGATTAGCAACGGGAAAACTCTGTTCCCGGAAAAGGTTTGGACAATCAAACAAACAGTCGACGTTTTCGAAAACGGGAGTTCGAATGTTGTGTTCCCATTCGAAGAGGCTTTGCAGCCCGGCGTTTACCATGGCAAAGTTGAAATTGTTGGCGGCGATCCGCTGGCGATCGACGACGAACAGTTTTTCACTTTTGAAGTCAATTCTCCGTGGCAGGCATTGCTCGTGCGTACGGGTAGCGATGGATCGGATTTCCTCGAGAACACACTCAGCATCAGTGGCAGCTTTGACACGACGATTGTCGACCAAAGCGAATTCGAAGAAATTGTTGACCTAAAGAAATACAACGCGATCTTTCTGGTCGATCCAAAGCCCATTTCGAATGATTTGTGGGCAGCGATGGAGGCTTTCGTCAACGACGGCGGTGGCTTGGCTGTGTTCCTTGGTCACAACGCCGCGACAAAAGATGGAACTCCCGAACCATCCTTTCAAACCGAAGCAGCCAGTCGAATCCTCACTGGAAAATTGTCGAATCAGTTTCGCTGCCCCGACCGCATAAAGGATCCTTTCCTGTTTAGCCCGCAGGATTACACGCATCCGATTCTCGCACCCTTTCGTGAAATAAGCACATCGCTTCCGTGGGGCAAGAATCCAGTTTTCACGTTCTGGGGTTTGGAACGGGATAACAACAGCGAAGAGTTTCCGACGGTTGATGTGATGTCGTACAACAATTTTGAACCTGCGATTTTGGAACGTCGCATTGGAGCAGGTCGAGTCCTCGTGATGACGACGCCAGTTTCCGAATTCAACAATATTCGCGAACGCAAAACTTGGAATCAAAAGCCGCTGTTTCCTCAGATCTGGTTTGCGATCGCCAGAGGCATAACTCGTCACGTCGTTCAAGCGGATTCTGATTCGCTGGGCGTAAGAGTTGGGCAAATTGCTTCATTGCGAAACGACTTGAAGAAGTATCCTGATTCGTGGAACCTGTTTTCACCGGATCCAGAGAAGCCGCCGTCGAAGATTGCTTCGATTAATAATGCGGTGACTTATTCGCACACCGATGTGCCCGGTCAGTATCGGTTAAAAGGAGTCCTGAATGGTCCGGTGCTACGAGGCTTTTCGGCCAACATCGATCCGGCGACCGTTGATCTGACTCGCGTCGATCCGGAAGAGTTGGACAAAGTCCTAGGAGCCGGGCGATATCAGCTTGCGAAGGAACAGGAAGATATCTCTCGACAGCAAGGACAAGCGCGAAAGGGACGAGAATTTTATCCACTGCTAATGCTGATGATGTTTGCAGCAGTGGTGATCGAGTATTTGGTTTCGAACAGGTTTTATAAACATTAAAAAGGTGGCATAAGCCTCTGGCTTGTGGTCTGCATCTCAATACATGCGGATCACAAGCCAGAGGCTTATGCCACCACTCCACCAATCGACATACACATGAACACATTCACACTACAACCTGTCACCAGCATCTGGATCGTCCTGATCCTGGCGGTGTGCGCGTTGTTGATGCTGTTCGTGCGACCATCGTTCTCCAAAGTCACCAGCGGTCAGCGAAAGACGTTGAACCTTCTTCGAACTTGCGTCGTCCTACTGGCGCTGCTGGGAATACTCAGGCCGGGCTGTGTACAAACAGAAGAAAAATTTCAGGCGGGCGTGCTACTGTGTTTGCTGGATACCAGTCGAAGCATGGAGCTACCACACCTGAAAGATGACACAAGTCGCTGGGACACGATCGTCGAAACGATGCGATCCAACGAAGGACGTTTTAAGGAACTCGCCGAAAAGAAAATCGATGTGCGGTTCTTCGGCTTCGACAACGAGATGGTGCCGATCGAGTTTGACGATGGCTTGAAACTGCCAACGAAACCCGAAGGTGGGGAAACCGATGTTGCTTCACCGCTGTACAACAGCACGCTGAAAACTCGAGGCGAGCGACTGATTGGTGTTGTCTTGATGTCCGATGGAGTCACGACGGTCCTAAATCCGTCGGTCGAGATTTCCCAAGCCGTCACGCCGCTGGTGAACATGGAAACGCCGCTGTATAGCATTCCGCTGGGCAGTCCTGCTGACTCCGGCCAGAGCCGCGATGTCGCAATCACGAACTTTGCCGAACAGCACGTCGTCAACGTAAAGAACCGTCTGTCGGCCAAAGCAACGGTCGTCACGCGTGGCTATGTGAATGAAGACATTCGGGTCGAGTTGGTCGTGATCGATTCAAAAGGCGTTGAGCAGGTTGTCGAATCCAAAATTGTTACTCCGCGTCGAGCCGTTCAGGAAACGAACATCGACATCCCCTACAAGCCAACCGAAGCGGGCGAATACCGCATGAAGATCCGTTCCGTTCCAATGCCAGGCGAGATGGCGTTGCGTAACAATGAGCTCGATGCATTCCTGACCGTCAACGATAAGGGACTCAGCGTTGTTTTGATTGACGGCGGAATGCTGTTTGAGCAAAGCTACTTGCGTCGTTCGTTGGCGACGGCCGAGTTCTTGGATCTTCAGTTTATTCCAATCTATCCGTCCGAGTTAGAAGCAGGACCGAGGGATGATCTGGTCGAAGTGTTTGAAGATGACTCAGTCGACGTCTTCATCCTCAGCAATATCGACTCGAGGTTACTTTATGATGAAGTCAAAAGTCCGTTAGGGTTGGAGGCACTTCGTGATGCCGTGGAAAAGCGACGCAAAGGATTGTTGATGCTTGGCGGCTATCACAGTTTCGGCCCCGGAAAGTATCACTCAACGCCACTCGCGGATTTGCTTCCCATTGAGATGAACAAATCTGAGCAACAGGATTTCAACGCGGACATTCGGCGTGAACTGCACATCAGTGGTGAATTGAAGCTGCGACCGGTCGTAAACCATCCATTAACGCAACTGGGGGATGAGAGCGTTGACTGGTCTGAATTGCCTCCTTTGGTCGGAGCCAACCGTTTCGTTAAAGTCAAAAAGAATGCTCTGATTTTGCTTGAGAGTGACGATCAAGCTAGGCATCCGTTGATGGTCGCGTCGAACGTTGGCGGACGCATCCTCGCGTTCGCTGGCGATTCGCTATGGCGTTGGAATTTGAAAGGGCACAAAAAACATGGCCGAACTTTCAAGCCGGAGTACGACAAGTTTTACCGGCAAGTTATTTTGTGGTTGGCACGTTGGGATGCTCGCAATGACGATTCGATTTCTATCGAATTTCCGCAGCGACGGTTTCAACCCAAGGGTCGTGTTCGATTTGGCGTTAAAGCCCAATCCGTAACCGGGGAGAATCTGACAGACGTAAAATACAAAGCTGTTTTGACTCAGCCCAACGGAGCGCAGCAGCCCGTTTCGGTTACCGCAATGGGCGAAGGAAACTGGAATCAAGTCGACCGCGATTTGGTTGCACAACCCGGCGTGTATCTGCTACAAATTGAAGGCGAACGAAACGGAGCGTCGCTCGGCGTTGCTCAGCGACAGTTCGTTGTTGTTGATCGGGACGTGGAGAAATCCAATCCGGTCGCCAATGTCGAACGCATGGCCATGCTTGCTAATCAGACTCGAGACTTTGGCGGAAAAATAATGGATTCGGCTGAGTTGGCGAAAGTGCTAGACGCGATGATCGAAGATCCACCAGTTGAGAAGATTCAAATTCCAACCGCTTGGAAATTTGGGGAAACAATGTCTCACTCGTTGGCGTTCCTGATGGTGTTCGTTGCCCTGTTGGCAACCGAGTGGGTTTTGAGAAAGAAGTGGGGCTTGGTGTAGCGTACGAATCGCAACTCTTTTGCCTTTGAACTAACTATTGAATTTGGAATGAAGAATGTCAGAGAACCCATTTGAACAACCAACGGTTCCCCAATCGAATGAATCGTACCCTACGGGACCCGTCGGCTTTCCAACGGCGGTGATGGTGATTTGCATCCTGTGTCTGATTTTGGGTTTGTTTGGCCTGTTCAGTGTCTGTGGCAGTGGCTTTACCCTTGCTGCAGCCGAGTCCTTGGGGCAACTGATTCCCGAAGAGGCTCGTGAAGATTTCCAAAAGACGTTAGACCTTCAGTTTATTCCGCTGGTTCTTCAAACAGTCATCGGAGCGATTTTCGCGCCGCTAATGGTCGTGGCCAGCATTGGTTGTTTGATTCGAAAACCTTGGGGACGGTCATTGTTAGTGATCGCGGCGATCGGATTCATCGTTTGGAATCTTGTTGCCATCGGATTCGCTGTCTGGATGACGGTATTCCACATTGATGCGTTGGCTAGTCCCAACGCCGCAACCTTGGGCAAAGACGCCGCGGTTCAGATGGCATACGCAGGACAGATTTTCGCGATTGTTTTGTCGGCCGTGTTCATGTGTTTCTACATTTTTGCCGCAACTTATATGAAGCGAAAGAGCGTGAAAGATTTCTTTGCGGCTCAAGCGGTGTAGCAATCCAACATCACCTTGCCTCTGGGTAGAAGGCTCCGCTACCCGGGTATTTACGGCGTTCCGTACTGCCAATCATAACCCGACGCGTAAGCGAGTTACCAGGGCGCACCTCGCTCACGCGTTTTTAAGTTGCAGTGTTTAGTGCTGAAAGCACGACATGCATTAGCCATGGACGCCAGTCCATGGAAACGTTGGTGCATTAATCGTCAGTCCTGAAAGGACGGCAGGAAAATTGCGGTAGTGCAAAGCTTGGCTCCTGCCGTGCCATCGGCACTCCGCGGCGATTCATTAACCGTAACCACGGACTTGCGTCCATGGCTAATGCATGTCGTCACTTCGTGACTGAAAGCATGAAACAAAAACTTGGCAATGGAAAACACAAGCAGCTTCACCTCCCCAGCCACTCGTTCCTCGCGTCTGACCCTCCCAGAGGGATGCCGGTGTTTACTCCTCGACTTCTTTCACAAACTGATCAAAATCCTCATCAGCCATTCCAACCGTATTGGCATCGGTTGGAAAATTGCCATCGTTAACATCCGCGATGTATTCACTGAACGCGGCGATCCGTTCTGCCTGCAATCGTTTTCGCTCAGCTGAAAAATCGCGATAGGCTTTTGCGTGACGCGGAATCTGTTCGTCATAGTCGCCAAGAATATCGCACGAAAACAGAAACTGTGTGTCGCAACCCGATCCAGCGCCCAGCGACATCAGAATCATCTTTGTATTGGCAGAAAGATAGCTGGCCAGTTTGTGAGGCACGACTTCCAGTTCCGCCGCATACGCTCCCGCGTTTTCCAACTCCTTCATGCGATCAAATAGCTGTTTGGCTTCGCGCGGTTTCTTACCGATCGCTCGATAACCTGTCCAAGTCACATGTCGCGGCACCAACCCAAGATGTCCAACAACGGGGATCCCTTCATCGGCCATCGCTTCAATGATCCGTGGACTTGAAGAGCAATAAACGGAGCTCGCTCCAAGCTCCATTGCTTCGAACGCGACCCGAATCGCTTCTTCGGCCGAAGCCATCCCGTGTGGCGTTGCACATGAAATAAAGCTACTCGGTGCGGCCTGCACGATTCGTGGAAACCGCATTTGTGCTTCGGGCGAATCGAAACTGCAACTCATCAAGTCGATTCCGGCCTCTTCAGCAGCGGCAGCTTCGTCGGGTGACTTCACGTGAATGTGAGTTAAGCAACGTTTTCCTTTAAGCTTCTGTAGTTCGTAGACGTTATACTTTTTTCTTGGTCGGAGCATGTCGAACAATCGTGACTTGGAAGAGGAGAACGCAATTTATCATTTCGAGTTTGTTTTGTACCGCGTATCTTCCAATTTTTTCGACACCGCCTGCCAAAACTTGTGTTTTCAGGCATGATAGCCCCAACGCAAAATTACAACCAACGCTCGAAATTTATCAGAACAGAAATTGGAAATACTCAATGTCACACAAATCAATCTTCAACGTCATCACGATCGCAGCCATTTTACTTTCGTCGTTCTCTGGTCAACAATCGATTGCCCAAGAAGCCGCCGTTGCTGCAACTCCTGTCCCCGTCCAGTCTGCGGTTATTTTGGCACCGACGAACTCGCGAATTAGCTTCGTCGGAATTCACGTCGGCGACGACCCAAAACCGCGACTCGGTGGCTTCGCCGATTTCAACGGCTATGCGGTTGTTGATCCTGCCAACGGAACCGTTAGCTCGCTGAATTTGGATATCAACGTCGACTCTGTTTGGACGCAGTTTGAAAAACTCACCGGACATCTCAAGAATGAAGACTTCTTCGAAACGGAAAAGTTTCCGACGGCAAAGTTCGCCAGTACTTCAATCGCGGCTGGCGAAAATGGAAAGTCCACCATCACTGGAAATTTAACGCTGCACGGCGAAACGAAAGAAGTCTCTTTCCCGGCCGATGTGAAAATGGAAAACGGCGGAATGCTGCTCAAAGCATCATTCCAGTTGGACCGCTCGATCTTTGGCATGGACAAGATGCTCAGTGGTGTTGATAAACTAGTCAAAGTCGAAATTGTTGTCGGCGAGAAAACGGCCCCTTCGAAAGCGGAGCCCGGTCATGGCGGGAAGAAAAAGAAACAGTCCAGCACGGACAACTCAAACAAGCTTCAAAAAGTATCGCTCAACGTTCCAAACATGAGCTGAACTGGCTGCGAAGCTTCCGTGCGAAGCGATTTGAAAGCTGTTGACGGGGTCCGGAACATTGAAACCGATCTCGATGAGCTAACTTGTTCGTTCGAGATCGATTCGGGCGTCGACGCCGAAGAACTAGTCAACCGACTGGCGGAGAAGAACAACAAGCTGGCCGATTGGACTTTTGTTGAGAATTAGATTTCGGCAAAGTAGGGCTGGAGGGACTCGAACCCCCGGCAAAGAAATTATGAGTTTCCTGCTCTAACCAACTGAGCTACAGCCCCAAATGTTTTCGCTACGAGGATGGAATTTACACAATTTCCCTCGCACACGAAAGCCTTACCGAAGACGCAAACGGACAAGGAGGTCGTTTACGGCCTCCACGTCTCGTGATTCGGGCAGCGATGATCGCTCGAACGCCTCTTCCAGTTTCTTCTCAAGCGACTCCATCTTGCGTGCGTGAAACTCCCAATCTAGATCCGCGAGACCGATTTTTTCCTCTATCTTTGCCGCGATCAAATCTGGGATGAACTCCAAACCGGCATCATCGCATAGCAATCGAACATCCGTTTCGACACGACCCGTGTTCATCAGGTTCACACCCGTAAGCAAAACATGACACGCGTAGACCGCTACTGGTTCGGGGTTCGTGGCGACCGTTCCCATTGGCAGGAGTCAGTGGCCATCTACAACCTACATTCAGGAGCGACTGGTCAAGGGTTGGATCAGGCAGCATCGAGCGAAGACAGGAACAGATCGCGAGTGTCCGTTGTGGAACGAAACGTTTGTTGCATTGAAGTTGTGGCTGGAGATCAGGAAAGAGAAATAGAGGTACGTCTGATTATTTTCCAGAGGGGAGAATTTCAGCAATAGGCGTTTTCTTAACCGCACCCCGCAAAAAATCTTGGCGTTCATCTTCGTAATTGAAATCCAGCACGAGTTTTTCCATTGATAACGTAGAGAAGTAATTGTCGAATTCTTTACCATAGAATCGACGCATCTCTTCACGTCTCTCTGGAGAAATACCATCAAGCAACGTGCTACAAGCCTCTTTTCGCGTTTCCTTAAAAAGTCGTTCAACCTTTTTTGACAACTCGGTCGAGCGATCACGAATTGACTGTTTTTCTTTATCAGTCAGTTCAAATGCCTTTCCAGCGAACGATTCGGTAAGCGACTTCGGGAGCCCAGAAGCCTTGACGCTCATGTCAGTGAGGGCTGATAGCTGATGTTCCATCAATAAGCCGACCACATTTTTTGTCAACTCTCGTCGCAACTTCTGTATCTCAACGAGGCGCCCCATACGTGACAATTCGGTCTTGCCCTCAATCTCCGATTTCTGTTCTTCAAACTTCTTTTGCAAACCCTTGATATCTGCTTCTTGATACTCAAGCAATTCAAGCGAATCAATTAATTGCCCTTTCTCGAGGGCTGCCTCTAAAAGTGGTAATAATTCTCCTTCCATCCTCTGTTGTTGTAATTTGAGATTGGAATCGGCCAGACTTTTTTCTACAGCCTGTTCAATTAAATCGACATACTGCGGGTCTACATTCATTTGAGCATAGGTTGACTGCGTCACCAATGCGACGGTAAAGAGGATCGGGATCGTTTTAAACGTCGGCCACATTTTATAGTCCAGTTCTATTTAATTTAAAATCCAGTTCTAAATGAGAATGTCGCTCCGGATTAAGGGTTCGAAGGCATGACCACAAATTGATTTGATACGACAGGTGAGACCAATGTCCAAGAGCCTCCTTGCACCCTCGCATTGATAGTTGAGGTCACCGTATAAGTGCCTGGAGTAGCATCTTCAAAAGTCCCGGCTCTCCCCAAAGTCGCTGAGTCGCCTTTAGACGTAATAATCTCTGTGACTCGCAAATTATTGTCGGGAAGCCGGTTGGTAAACCCAACCAGAATCAAGCGCGGTTGACCACCGACAACTTCAACTTTATGAAGATGAAGGGATATGAAAACCTCCACCCATTGATCCGACAAGCTGGTAGCGATGCCAACGGCACTCAGATCAATATCTTCACCCTCTTGATGCCAAGAATTACCGGCAGGCGTTAAAGATGTGACTTCCCCCTCCGCAATTGGACCTTGGACAGGGGGAGACGGGTTGCCAGTGCCAGATGGCGGCGGGGCCTGACCTAAGCATTCGGATTGGTTCGGGACAAGCAGTAGTGCAGCTACGAGCGCGATTAGCATAATTCGCCATGTTTGGTTCATCACATTTCCTTCTGAACATACGTGTAAATTTGGGGTGTAGTCTCGTCGGGGCGCAATTTGTCGGGAGATTGAGTGCTTTTTGATAGGCGATTTTTGTTGACATCAAACTGGTATTTCAAAGAAAGGGCGTTCCGCGTCACACTGGTGTTGCAAAACAAAAAACGCAACAACAGAACGCCCTCATGGATGAGCTTAACGGGTGGGGTCACCGGCATGCAACGGACACTCAGAAAAATTTTCA
>CALLUY010000108.1 GCA_938010615.1 uncultured Pirellulaceae bacterium
GCGATCGAGCGACTCCTGATCGCTTAGCTGATACCGCTGTTGGATTTCAGGCCAAGTAACATTCGGGATTGGTTGGGGCGATGCTTTTGTCGCGAATAATGTGCCGGCGTAGAAAATCCCGCTGATCAAAGCTGTCGCAAAAATGGTTCCGACAGCAAGCTTCAAAGTGGCTCCTTGGGATGTTTGCTTCGTCGGTCTCACGGGAAGAACCGGCATTTGTGTTTGGGCTGGCTGATTCAAGTGTGCCAGATAACTCGCAAGCCACTCTTCTAAATCGTTGGCAGATTGAAACCGGTCGGATGGTGACTTTTCGAGAAGTCGATCCATCATTTTCGCCAGTTGGGCAGGAACGTCTGGATTCAACACCTGAGCATTCGAATGTGGCTCGTTGCCTACTCGGTGAATGATCCCCATCGGAGCAGATGACTGAAACGGGGTGACACCTGTCGAAAGAAAGAACAGTAAACTGCCGAGGCTAAACAGATCACTGCGAGCATCAACGTCTTCGCCGCGCGATTGCTCAGGAGACATGTAGTTCAGCGTTCCGGCCAGCATTCCGGTTTGCGTCATCGATTCCTCGGCTTCGCGTCGGGCCAGTCCAAAGTCGGTGATCACGATTCGGTTGATTTGATTGTCGACAAGGATGTTAGCCGGCTTGATGTCGCGATGGACCAATCCTTGTTGGTGGGCAGCAGCCAAGCCAGCTGCGATCTGCTTTCCAATACGAACGACTTCTTTCGTGGGCAGTGGCCCATTCTTTTCGACGACTTCCTGGAGTGTTGGGCCGACGACTAGCGGCATAACGAACCACGGCACATGGTTCGATTCGCTGATGTCATGAATGCCAATCACATTTGGATGCAGCAAGGCACCCGCAGCTTTGGCTTCGCGAAGAAACCTCTCCTTGGCAGTTCCATTTCTGGAAAGTCGCGGTGCGATCATCTTGATGGCGACCGGACGATGGAGTTCGCGATCAAACCCTCGGAGCACGATTCCCATGCCGCCAAAGCCGATAACTTTTTCGACTTCGTAGCGACCAAGTCTCCCCAGCGTTTCGGGATGAGTCGGAGGTTGCAAAACGTCTTCGAGCATTTGATCGATTGTGTGTAGCTCAAAGTCGTCGTTGGCGGTGTCGCGTTCGCCGTTGAAGAATCGCGTATCCGTGTCTTCAAAAGCTGATTGTTCTGAAAGTTCTCCGATCGAAATGCAAAAGCTGCTTCGCCATGAATCATCTGCCGCGAATTCGAGCAAGCGATCTTGGCACTGTTGGCAATCGGCGACATGAGTTTCAATTTGCTCGTGTGGAGTCTCTGTTTGCTGTTCGGAAACGACCAGCTGAAGGTCATGATCGGATACATGATTTTGGTTAGGCATCGAATTGGCCTCCCGTTTCGTTCATTTTCTTTTCGGCAGCTTTCCTTAGCCGTGCAATCACTCTCGACCGAGCCACATAGACGGCGCCCGCATTCATGTTTAGTTCAGTAGCGACTTTTGCGGCGGGTTGATGATCCATTTCAGTTCGCCAAAATGCTTGCCAGGTTTTTGGTTGGACTTCATTGCGAACTTGATTGGCCACAATGGAAAAGATCTGTCGTTGAAATTCAGCTCGAAACTCTTTCGATTCGGCTTCGCTGGGTTCCTGTTCAAGCAATTCAAGAATCCCCGTTTTTGCTCCCGCAGTATTTCGGTTCTCTGATTGGCGAAAGAAGTCGATAACCATGTTGCGAGTCACCCGATAAAGCCAACCGCGAAACGTGGCTCCGTCTTGAAGTCCGTCGAACTGGTCAATCGCTTTGGCGACGCGGGTCATCACGTTCTGCGTGACATCCGTTGCGTCGGCATGTTGCAGCCCTCGCTGACGGCAGATCCGAAATATAAGCGGCTGGTAGATGCTCGCGAATTCGTTCCAAGCGTCGACGTTCTGCAGGTCATGCAATTGGCCGATTAGGGAATATCTGGTTTTGGGGCTGTTGTCCATGATTGCTCATCCTTCCCCCGTTCAACGGCGGCCAATGCCGAATCTTACATGGATTTTTGTGTTTTTGTTTCAAACTGGGCATTAGACGGGCTCAGTTCGATTGAACTCCCCTCAGCGCAACGCGCGAGTGTCGTTAGAATATCGCTTTTTCCGAATCCCTCCCAGAAACTCACATGAACACGGCTGTTATTGTTTCTTTTGCCCAGGATCTTGGACTGACGGCAATTGGGCTACTTGAAGTCGCCGCTGCTGATGCCGGCGACGCGCACGGTGGTGGAGAGTCCAACGCTGGCTTCTACATCATGATGTTGTCGATCGCAATGTTGCTGGTCGTCCTCAACGGCTTCTTTGTCGCGGCCGAGTTTGCACTGGTCAAGGTGCGCCCCAGTCAGATCAACAAGATGGTCAGTGACAAACGTTTGTTTGCGAAATCGTGCAAGTGGCTGTTTGATCGGATGGATCATTCGCTGTCGGCGTGCCAGTTGGGGATCACGATGGCGTCGCTGGGTTTGGGCTACGTCGGTGAGCCTGCGTTTGCCGCGCTGCTTGAACCTGTTTTAGGCATGGTTGGAATCACGGGTACGGCCGTGCATATTATTGCCTTCCTGATTGCGTTCTCGATCATCACGGCGTTGCACCTTGTTGTCGGAGAGCAAGCGCCAAAGATTTTCGCGATTCGAGAGCCGGTGAAAATGTTGCTGTGGTGTGCAGCTCCGATGCGATTCTTTTATTACATCTTGTTCCCGTTCATGTGGGTGCTGAATTGGGTGACGAACCTCGTGTTGGCAAAGCTTGGGATTACTGGCGAAACCGGACACGGAGCGCCGCACAACGAAGATGAGATTCGAGCGATGCTTTCTGAATCACACACGCACGGTTTCCTTTCCCGTGCCGAGCATCGATTGATGAACGCCGTGATGAAATTCGATGACATGCTTTGTCGGCTCGTCATGGTGCCGCGAGTTGAAGTTCAGGCAATGGACGTCAATATGCCGTTTCCTGAATTGATGGCGATGGCCAAGAAGACGCGCCACACCCGATATCCGGTTGTCGATTCTTCGCTCGATACTCTGTTGGGTGTCGTTCACATGAAGGATTTGCTTGGCGTTTCCGAAGATTCGAATTTCGACATTCGGACGGTGATGCGTGAGCCAACGAAAGTTCCAGAGAGCATGCCGATCAGTCAAGTGCTGCGACACTTTCAGTCAACGCATCAGCTGCTCACGTTCGTGATCGACGAATACGGTTCGATCATTGGAATCGTGACGCTAGAAAACGTCTTGGAGAAAATCATTGGTCCGGTCGACGATGAGTTCGACGTTGCGGAAGAGCCGAGTATCTTGAAACAGCCAAACGGTCAGTTCGTGGTCCTTGGCAATACGCACATTATCGAAGTCGAAACAGCGTTGGGGTTGAATCTCGACGACGATGACGCAGATACGGTGGCGGGTGTTTTGATGACTCGATTGGCGAAAATTCCCGAGGCTGGGGATAAGTTTGAATTCGAAGGTGCAACCGCTCACGTGCTGTCTGTAAGCAACGATCGTGCGGAAAAGATCAGGTTTGTCTTGGCGGACCCCCCACCTAAAGAAGTCGGGCCCGAGAAAAAGCACTGATAAATGGTCTCTTGAGACTACAATGAGCGAATCACTTCCCGATTCCAAAACCAAGATTGCCGTGTCTACTGAAGCCATTGATAGCTCGCCCAAAGCTGGGATGTTGAGCGCGCTGATTCGGCGACTTCCGATGACCGTTTTCTGGGCGCTTGCGGCTCAAGGCGTCGTGAGTGTCACTCGGATTCTGACGACCGTTACCGTGGGAGGTCGATTTGCTCCCGAGGGTGCGGCATCGGGTTCGATGTTGGGATCCATGGAGCAACTGTCGCTTTACTATTCGGCGTTCGGTGTGCTGATGGTGTTGGTCGCGATGCATGAAGGCTTCGTCACAACGCCGCTGACCGTTTTCCTTCCCAAACAGAACAAAGAAAACGAGTCCGAGTTCTCTGGCAATATGCTGCTTGCGTCGCTTACCTTCATGGGCGTAGCGATTGCGATCGCAGCCGTTTGGATTCTGTACAAGTACCAGACTTCGCAATCGATGACTCCTTTGATTGCGGTCATTGCGGTTGTTGTTGCTTTGGCGCCGCTGCAGTTGTTGCGCGAATTTTCGCGCCGTTGGTTGCTGGCGAATCTCGAAGTGCGAGCCTCAGCGCTGTTTGAAATTTTGTTTTCGGTGACGTTTCTTGCGTCCCTGTTCGCATTGTTTTTGTTTGCTCAAGTTTCTGCGATCCATGCCTTCGTGACGATCGCCATCGTCAACGTCATCGCTCTGGTCGCGTGGTGGAGGTGTTTTGGAAACCGATTTTCGATTACCAAAAATGGTGCCAAAGAACAGTTCATGGAGAATTTTCGATATGGTCGCTGGGCCGCCGCGGAGAACGTTTGCTCCGGCGTGACGATGTTCTTTTGCGTTTGGTACCTGACCGGAGAACTGGGTACTGCTCCGGGAGGCGTCTTCTCGGCTTGCTTTAACATTATGTTGCTCGCCAATCCGTTTTTGCTCGGCGTCTGTAGCTTGTTAGGCGCTAGAGCGGCGCAGGAGTTTACTCGTGGCGGATGGGACGCGATGCTGAAAACGCTGGCTCAGTACGGTACGTTTGTGCTTGTTGTCTTGCTGGGCTTCGCGTTGGTGCTGTGGCTGTTCGGTGATGACTTGACCAATCTGTTGTTCAACAAATGCCAAGTCTGGTTTGATGCCAATACAGGCGGTGTTAATCGAATCACTTCGACGCTGGGGCTCGCCGTTCCGTTGCTGGGGATTAGCTTTGTGTTGTCGACGGCAATTTTGGCCATTGGTCGACCCAATGATAACTTCATTTGTGCCATTGTAGCACTGGCGGTGCTGGTGGGAGTCAACTTGGCGTTTGGTCCTTCGTTGATGGTCGCAGCCGTCAGTTTTGTCCTCGCGACGCTGACGAACGTGCTGCTCAGGATCGGATGCTTGGCTCGAGCCTACTCAAAACGTGACAAGACTTATGTCGCTAAGGCGTGAGAAGCGGCCAATCTTTTGGTAAGCTGGTTGTTCCACACGATTATCCATTGGAACGAATTATGCTTTATCGCTTTCTGTGCCTCGCCCTGTTGTTGGCTGTGTCTTCGATGCCGTCATTTGTTGATGCATCAGAACCCGCAAGGAACGCGGGACGGCCGAATATTGTTTGGCTGTCGACAGAAGACATTGGGCCGCATCTCGGTTGCTACGGATGCGATGTCAAAACGCCAAACCTCGATGCATTCGCCAGGCGATCTCTGACCTACGACGTGGCTTGGTCGACGTATCCAGTTTGCGCTCCGTGTCGGACGACGATCATTACGGGAATGTATGCGACTGCACTTGGGGCCGGCAATATGCGATGTGGCGCCGTGAAGCCCGCTGGGTTGAAGTTGCTTCCTGAGTTAATGCGAGAGGCTGGATACTATTGCACTAATGCTTCGAAAACAGATTACAACCTTTTAGACGTTGCCGATGTTTGGGACGAGAGTTCAGGTAAGGCTCATTGGAAAAACCGTCCTGACGGCCAACCATTTTTCGCTGTTTTCAATCAGACAAGCACCCACGAAAGTAAGGTTCGTAGACGCCCTCACGAAAAACAGATCGATCCCGCTTCCGTTTCATTGTTTCCGTATTGGCCTGACACGCCGGAAGTGCGTCAAGATTGGGCTCAGTATCTCGACAACATTCAAACGATGGACGGCTGGTTTGCGAATCACCTAAAGCAAATTGACGACGCGGGTTTGGCCGATGATACGATCGTTGTATTTTGGGGTGACCACGGAGCTGGCGTGCCGCGTCACAAACGTTACGCCGGCGATTCTGGGATGCGTGTTCCCTTGATTGTGCACGTACCGGAAAAATGGAAGAAGTTCTGGAGCAGCAACTATGGGGCGGGAGCACGCAGTGATTGGCCTGTCGGTTTTGTTGATTTGGCTCCCACCATTTTAAAGATCGCCGGCGCTGAAATTCCTGGTCGGATGCAAGGCGAATTGTTTCTTGGTGCCGATGCGAAAAAAGCGAAATATGTGTTCGGCGTTCGGAATCGAATGGACGAACGTTACGACGTGAGCCGCAGTGTTTGCGATGGCCGATTCGTTTATATTCGAAATTTCATGCCGCATTTACCTCATGGTCAGTTCGTCGAATACCAGCAAACCAATCCGGCAACGAGGGTTTGGTTTGAGAAATTTGGCAAAGGCGAACTGAATGAGGTTCAGTCTGCGTTTTGGAAACCGCGACCGACGGAAGAGCTGTTTGATCTACAGTCTGATCCGCATGAAACGGTGAACCTCGCCGGGTTGGATGCGCACCAAGCCAAGCTGACTGAATTGCGTGATGCTGTGCGAACAAAGATGGTCGCCATTGGTGATTTGGATTTGGTGCCGGAATCAACGCTCCATGAGTATGAACAGGAGACAGGCAAGCCGCGAATCACGTACGCAGACAAAGCGGGTTTTGACATTGGAACCCTTTTCGATGCGGCCGGCGGAGCAAATGTCGTCGACAACCTTTCCGCTGCCGCGCCAGAGCTTCGGTTTTGGGGATTGGTAAACGCCATTCATCAAAGTGAACTTGTCACGGACGAACTGAAAATTCAAATCAAAGAAATGTTAGCCGATCCTTCAATGGCAGTTCGCGTTAAGGCCGCCGAATTTTTGCTGACTCATGAGGTTCATGAAGGCGAGGCAATGTCAGTTCTGGTTACATTGGCCGACAAGAAAAATTCTAACTACTACGTAGCTTGCAACGCTTTGGATTGCCTCGATCGATTCAAGGAAAAACTCGACGTCGATTCGATCGCGAAAATTCGAGTAATGGATCCAGACGCTTCTGAGATCAAACGGGGGAACGATAACCTTGGAAAGATGCATCGAAGATTTGGAAAGCCTCGAGTGTTGATTTTGGGTGACTCAATTTCCATTGGCTACACCCCGTTTGTAAAGGACATGTTGGCGGACGAGGCAGACGTGCATCGCCCGATGAAGAAAAATGGAAACCCGGAAAACTGTGGTGGGACCGACCGGGGCATTAAAGCAATCGATGGATGGCTGAAGAAGGAAGCTGGTCAGTGGGACGTGATCCATGTGAACTTCGGTCTGCACGATCTCAAGCACGTTGATCCGAAATCAGGAGCAAATTCGAAGAACCTGAGCGATCCGCAACAGTCGAATCCGCAGGAATACGAGAAACAACTGCGAGAAATTCTGGTCAAGGTAAAGGCGACGGGTGCCAAGGTGATCGTTTGCACGACCACGCCCGTGCCTGAGGGCGGCGAATTGTTTCGAGAGCCGACGGCTCCTCCAATTTACAACGAAATCGCGATACGACTGGCGGAAGAATATGGTTGTGCGGTGAACGACTTGTTTTCTTTTGCCAACAAGCGGCTCGATGAACTTCAAAAACCGGCGAACGTTCACTTTACGAACAAAGGTTCCAAGGTTTTGGCTGGCGAAGTGGTTGACGCGATTCGAAAACAGCTAAGCGAATAGCCGCGACTACTTCGATTCCTTGATTGCAACGTCGATTTCAGATTGAACGTCAACTTCCGTTTCGACGTTTTTTCGCTGCGCAAGAATATCAGACCCTCCGAACGATCCGATGTGTTTCCCGATGGCCCACGCAGAGGCTCCTCGCACCAACGGTTCAGGGTCATTGATACCAATCGAAAGCGATTTCAACCCTTCGGCTGAAGGTTGATTCCCTAACGCGATGGCAGCGTTGCGCAAAATTCCGCGGCGCTTGGGTCGCCAGAGTGGCGTTTTTCGAAATCGAGCACGAAATTGATCGTCGTCCATTCGAAACAGTTGATGCAGGTCCAATGGTTTCAGTTCGTTGACCGGTTCAAACTCCTTGTTCGTTGTCATGTTGGCTTTGTTGTTCCAAGGACAAACGTCCTGGCAAACATCGCAACCTAAAATCCAGTCTCCCATCTGACTGCGAAGTTCAACAGGAATCGGCGAACGATGCTCAATCGTCAGGTAGCTAATGCACTTCGTGGCATCCAGAGTCCCGGGTTCGACAAACGCGTCCGTGGGGCAGGCCTCAATGCAAGCGGTGCAAGTCCCGCAGTGATCGGTTTCCATCGGAGCATCTGGCTCCAAGTCAGCATCCGTCAAAACGGCGGCGATCAAAAACCAACTGCCGAGCTCACGGTTGATCAGCATCGTATTTTTTGCGTGCCATCCCATCCCGGAAAGCTGAGCGAACTCGCGTTCTAGAAGTGGTGCGGTATCGACGACGCCGCGTATCGAGATGTCTTCATCAGTCGAACGAGCAAACTTACACAACGCTTTCAACTTCTTGTGAATCAAATCGTGATAGTCAACTTGGCCCCAGGCGTATCGGGCGATCCGTCCCTTGCCAGGTTCGGTGGGAAGCGAAACGGAATCAGTGTGGTAGCTCATTCCCAGCATCATGATTGAGCGAACTTTCGGTAGTACGCCAGCGGGATGCTGGTAGATGTCGCGCCGCGTTTCGAGGTAGTGCATCTCTCCGTGAAATCCTTGCGAGAGCCAGTCGTTCAGACGTGAGAAACCGGATGGTTCAATCGCACTTACGATTCCAGCGAAATCAAAGCCCAGCCGACGGGCCTCGTGTTTTAACGATTGTGACGAATTCATCGGTAAGTCAGTGTGATTCAGGATGATTCCAAAATTAAACGCATAAGGTCGCGAGGATCGCTTGCACGGCACCAAGTCGCAAATAGTGTGGAAGTTGACCCAAAACTTGAAGGCGTTTATTCAACGTCCTGTCTTACAATAAACGTAAAGGTTCCAAAATGAAGAAAATCATCGCCCTTGCCGTCGCATTCGCGGCGATTGCTATCGTCGCAGGACCTGAGGCTTCTGCCCAGTCGTTCTCTTTTAATAATGGCTATCAATTCGGAGCCGGAGCCAATGCTGGCGGTTTGAACTTTGGCGTTCGCAACCGCGGATTCGGACTCGGATTCGGCGGCGTTATCAGCCGCGGTATCAACCGACCGGCTCGTCCACCCTACTTCGCCGAATTCCCGCCGGTCTACTATAACGGAATTGTGCGTCGTCCTTACGGCATCAGCCCATACGCGGCCCCAGCAGGAATTCGACCAGTAGAGTTGAACCATACGCCTGAAGATATTCATCCGGCTACCGTGCAAAACCCGTTCTTCAACAAAAACAGAAGCACTCCCATTTCCGTAATGGAAACATTGGAAGCTGATGCAACGTCGACAGACAACAAGTCTACAAAAGTGATCACCAATCCTTTCTTCAACTCGACTCCCGAAGCAGAGACAAGTGTCATGCAGGCGTCGTTCGAAACGATTGAGTAAAAACTCCTTGCAAGGTGAAGAAGCTTTGTCTTCTCCAAAGAGAGCGTCCCGTTGATTTCACCGGGGCGTTTTTTTGCGCTATGATTGCTATGACAAAACGCCAAGTGTTCGCAGCGTCAAGTAAATCAGTAGCATTGCGACTCCGATCATGACGGTGTTGTGAATCGCTTTTCGTCGCCGTCGCTGTTGCGGTGTCATCCGTTTCAGCTGATAGAGCTGACCTTTGTGAGTGATCGTCACGATGTTGGCATCCACTGAACGATAACCTCCATCGCCGTCCGGAAGAATGACTTCGTCGGACCCGAGACGCGTTGGAAATCTTTTGGGATCTGGAACATCGAATCGAGGAGGCAACAAGTGGTCGACGGATTGAGGCTCGAAAACCGGTTCTGGCAGAGGCAACTGCTCTTCGGTTTCAGCTTCTGCAGGCTCATTATCTTCAGTTTGTTCCGTTGCAGAATCTTCTTCGTTGGCTGGTTTAAATTCTGGAGCGTCAACAACGTCAACCGATTCTGAGCTTTCGGCGCCCGTTTGAATGATCGGTGGAGCAACTTCTTCTTCTTCTGGAACTTCTCCGATCGCCACCAGCTCATCACAGTGCGGACAAGCAAGTTTCTGACCGTACATTGACTCGTCAACGCCAAACTGGCCAGAGCAGTGCGGGCAAGAAAAAACTTCGGCTTCGGCTTGGGGTTCATCTTGAGCGATATCGGCTGTTCCAGACGTCGCGCCAACCGCAGCGGGGACTTCGACCTTTGCCTCGCAAGTCGGGCACTGGAACGCATGACCAGCTGCGTCGTCCGGCACCTGAAATGGATTTTGGCAGTTAGGACAACCAAAAACTTGTGGCATGAACGATCCCTGTTCAGGAGTGCAGCGTATTGAAAATTCGGTCGCCTGCGTCCCCAAGCCCAGGGACAATGAAGGAGTCCTCATTGAGACGTTCGTCGATGACACATGTATGGATATCGATCTGCGGGAAATCGGCTTGCATTTTTTCGATGCCTTCCGGTGCTGAAATGATCGACAGCATTTTGATATTGGACACGCCCCAATCGATCAACGCCTGGCAGGCCATTGACATTGAACCACCCGTAGCGAGCATCGGATCGAGCACGAAGGCGACGTCGACGGGTGAACTTTCAGGTAGCTTGCTGTAGTAGGAAACGGGTTTCGCAGTCTCTTCGTCGCGATAAAGTCCCAAGTGCCAAACTTCTGAAGTCGGGATCAGATCCAGCATCGGCTCAACCATTCCAATTCCAGCTCGAAGAATCGGAACCAATCCAATTCGATTGAGCAGCCTTTTTCCTGTCATCGGCTGCAGCGGCGTATCGATTCTCGAATCGGTGGTGGAAAGTTCAGCCGTCGCCGAATGAGCCAACAACACAGATAGTCGCCTTACTGATTGGCGAAACTCGGCCGGCGAGGTGTCTCGATTTCGCAAAACGGTCAGATGGCAGTCGACAAGCGGATGGTCAAGTACAACCAGTTTGTTCATGGCATTCATCATTCAATTGGTGTCGTCGAAAGGCCTCTCAGAGAATTCAATGATAGCCGAACACTGGGTTATTGCGACGGTGGATTCGAAAGGTGAAATCTTCCGCAGTTCAGAACTGCAAGAAAATCACCCTCGGTTGAGCAATCTCATCAAAGGCTCGTCCAGACCGTATCGATAGGGAGCCGCGTGCTTGAGTTTCCCGTCACGTCCGAAAATGTAGATGCTGGGCCAACTTGGAACACCGAAAGCCTTCTTAAGATCGCCGTTTCCATCAATGATGTTGGGCCAAGGTTTGGGGTGTGCTTCGAGATAGGCGTTAGCGGTTTCAGCGTCTTTTTGGGAATGAATGCCAAGCACTGCGAACCCTTGACCTGCAAATTTGTTATGAAGTCGCTCAAGTTCTGGATTGTAACTGAGACATGGGCCGCACCACGTTCCCCAAAAGTCAACCAAAACGACTTTGCCTTGTAGTTCCTTTGCAAGGTTTGGCTCAATGAAGTCGCCAAGCAAACTATCCAGAGTCTTGCCCTCGAGATCATCCAATTTGTCTCGCCCGACCTCTCGTGGAACACTGCGATAGACTCCATCATTTCCTCGCACAACGCCCGATTTGTTGCGGTAGTAAAAAGAGTCGAGGTTGGGGAATGATTTTTCCAGTTTTGCTTTTGAATTGTCTTTCGTGCCATCGGGCAACCCAGGATAAACAGCGAGACGTTTCAGCTTCGGCATCGTTGCGAGTCTCGCGAAAGTCATCGGCTTCACGATTCCGCCAATGCTTATCGATTCCAGATGATCACATTTGGAAAGCTGTTCTATTCCGAACTCAGTAAGAAAACATCTCATCGTTGATGGGTTCACTTCTATTGAACGCAAGTTTCTGTTTGCCCGGAGCCAGGGGACGAATGTGTCGTCAACATGTCCCTGAAAGATCGTAATACTTCTCAACGATTTGCAGTTGGCAATAAATGACCACTCTGACGGATCGACCGCAGCCAGTTTAAGCGATAATTCATCAAGTTTTGGCAGTTGGGATAGCTTGGAGAGATTTTGAGCCTCGCCTCCAACTTTCAAATGCAGTGACGACAGGTTTTCCAGCTTTTCTGGTTTGTTAATTTCATTTCCGTCGAAGATTGGAACTCGTAGGTCGAGCGATGTCAGGTTCTTGCTATTGCAAATTGCCGTTGCCAGTTGGGTGCCAAATTCGATACGTGAAAGCTCGATGCGGCTCAGGCCAGTGTTGCGATCAATCAGTTCAATCAGTTGCCCCTGCGAAGCATTTTCTGCAAGTCCATCAATCGATAGCGATCGAATTTTGGATCGCTCACAGAGCATGTTCAGTTGTTCGCTCGTCACGTTGGTGAGAGTTGGAACGTCCGTGATGTTTACCATTTCGAGAAGCTTCTCGTTCATCAAAGAAGCTTGGTAATCGGTTAATGGAAAATTGAATGACAATGATTCGAGGTTCATCAGTCTCGGAATGTTTTCGATGAATTGATCTTTGACCGTCGCTTTTCCCTGGAAGTGGGCTTTTCGAAGTCGCTCCATCGTCGTGAGCGATTCGAGGCATGGCTTATCCAGCAATCCATTGTTCCAATTGAATAGCTGGAGGTTTGACAATTGCCCTAGCCCGACGTGAAAATCGTCAGGGGCATTTTTTTCGATGATGAGGTTTAAAGCTACGAGGTTTGGGATTTTGGAAAGTGCTCGTAATATGTCGGCAGCGTCCTCGCCCAATGACGCTCGAATAAATAGGGGAGCCTCGTGATTGGCAAACCTCGATATCTCGCTCAAGCTAAGAGAAATGCCATCGCTAAAATACTGAAGTTGCGTGCATTTGGCTGCCCAAATTGCAACCGAAGCGTGGGAGGTTTTGTCTGAGTCTGAATAGTTACATCGCAGAGTCTTCAGATTAGGCAAGCCGTTCATGCTTGCTTGGTCTTCAAACGTCCCGTTGCAATTGCTAAATGTCAGTTGCTGAAGAGATTTGATTTTCTCAATCTCGCCAATCAATGACCCGGAAAAAGTAGCTCCGTCGATTTCAAGACGATGAATTCCGGTTTTTGGGAGGTTGGAAATGAATGTTTCGTACCCTTTGACTGCTTCGATCTTGAGGCCAACGAATGCGTTCGGTGGGAGTGGGATTTTTCCTGATGCTGGTCCAATCAGTTGGCCGGCGAATTGAAAGTCCGCGAAACCTTCAATGTAACTGGACTCGGTTGGCATGCTGTAAGTTGAAACAGTCGCGTGCTCCCAGCCAAGCGGAAGATGGATTACACTGTCTTGAGCTTCGGCGAGAGCGACAGGTGAAAGGCACACGCTGAAAGCGGCCAACATCCATAAAGAAAAAGTGCGGAGCATACAGTTTCCTCTCTAAGTTACTTTGGTACGCAATAGCGGCCACCAAACGCAAGACATTCGTCGTCATCATATCAGGACGATGAGGAGACAGTGGTCGTTCCCGGATTTTTTAAGATAGTCTAAATCGATTTGCCATTCAAAAAATTCCACGCCATACACACTTGTTGACGGCACTGAGTTTCACGGAGTTTCTTCAGCAAACGGTGGCTCTTTTCCGTCAAGTGCAGCCAACGCATTGGCAGCAGCTCGCTGCTCCGCTTCCTTTTTGTTGGTGCCCCATGCCGGAGCATAAGTTTGCTTCAGCACGACTGCCGCGACAAGAAACTCTTTCTTGTGATCGGGACCGCGATCGCTGACGACGCGATAGTTTGGTGGAACGCTAAATCGCTTTTGTGAATACTGTTGCAATTCGCTTTTGTAGTTGATTTCTAAACGACCGGCGACAGCTTCATTAACGTGACGTTCGATCTGTGGCATTAGGAAATCGCGAACCGCTTCGATCCCGCCGTCCAAATAGATCGCTCCGACAATCGATTCGAAAGCATTCGCGATCAGCGAAGAAGGGACTCGTCCCAGCGTTCCGACGCCTTTTCCAACCACCAAAATTCGGTCAATGCCGATCTCCAATCCGATTCGCGTGCAAGTTTGGCGGCTGACAACGTTTGATTTGACTTTCGTCAGATCGCCTTCAAGCCAGTTCGGATAGCGGTTGAACAGATACTCGCAAACAGCGAACCCGAGAATGGAGTCGCCCAGGAACTCAAGCCGCTCGTAGGAGTTGACTCGTTTCTCCGCGTAGGAGGAATGCGTGATCGCTTCGGAGATCAGACTCTTGTTCTGAAAATGGTAGCCTAAGAGTTCTTCGCACGTTTCGACTAACTCGCTAAGCGAATCTGTTTGTCGAGAAGTCGATTTCATGGCTGCTTTTGGAAAAGGAGACGGTCATTTGACGTCATGTTGAACGGTCGATTCAACCGCGATTTGATTTATCCATTGTGGCTAGCCTTTAGCTGATCCGCAATGAGGAATGCCAATTCCATCGCTTGATCATAATTCAAACGAGGATCAACGGCGCTTTTATATGCCTTCACCAAGTCAGGTTCTCCGATTTGTGACTGACCACCGATGCACTCGGTGACATTGTCGCCCGTCATCTCAAGGTGAACGCCGCCCAGAATCGTGCCGTGATCGCGATGAATCTTGAATTGTTGCTGAACTTCATCGACGATTTTGTCAAAGCTGCGAGTCTTGATGCCGGACTTCGTCGAAAACGTATTTCCGTGCATTGGGTCACAAGTGTGCAGGACCCGAAGGTTCGCGTTGGTTACCGCGTCGAGGATCACTGGCAAACGATTGGCGACTTCGTCAGTGCCGTAACGGTGGATCAATGTTACGCGGCCTCTTTCGTCATTCGGATTGAGCGACTTGATGAGCGCGATCAATTCGTCGACTTCGAATTTGGGTCCGACTTTGATTCCCACAGGATTCGAAATGCCACGGAAGTATTCCACATGAGCACCGTTGACGTCGCGGGTGCGATAGCCAATCCAAGGAAAGTGTGTGCTCATGTTGTACCAACCATCACGGCGAGGCACGCGTCGCGTTTGAGCTTGCTCGTAATTGAGGTGCAAGCCTTCGTGAGAAGTGAACACGTCAACCGAACTGTTCGATTGGAATTCCTCGCCGCGAACGACCTCCATAAATTGCAGCGCGTTGGTGACTGAGTCCACCATGCGATGGTACTTGTCCGCTTGCGTTGTGTCGCCAGAGAAATCAAGCGCCCAGTTTTCTGGATGTCGCAAGTCGGCGAATCCGCCGCCACAAAGCGCACGAATGAAGTTCAACGTCAGTGCAGCTCGCTCGTATCCGCGAAGTAAAAGTTCTGGATCAGGTTTGCGATCGGATTCGGTGAAACCAGAACGATTCACGATATCGCCACGGTAAACTTCTAGCGTTACTCCATCACGAGTTTCGGTGTCGTTAGATCGTGGCTTGGCGTATTGGCCTGCCACGCGACCGACCCGAACGACTTTCTTCATTCCGCCGTAGATCAGCACGAAGCTCATCTGCATCAGCACCTTCAAATTTCGCACGATCGAGTCGTTGTCGCAATCGTCTAGGCTTTCCGAGCAATCGCCGGCTTGAAGCAAGAATGCGTTTCCTTCGGCCGCATCAGCCAGTTGACTTTTCAGGCTCTCGATTTCCCAGCTGGTTACCAACGGAGGCAGCTTGGCTAATCGTTGCAGGGCGTCTTGAAGTTGATCGCCGTCAGGGTATGTCGGCTGCTGTAGAACGGATTTCTGTTGCCAGCTTCCAGGCGTCCAGTTGTTGGTGGTGGCCATTGGATTTTCGGTGTGAACAAGAGTGGTGGATTGAGACCATTTACTGATCGTCAATTTGCGAATCGCGGATTAGAATGTGAATCGGCGGTTTTTGAAAGTCAGATGCAATGTTTGCTGTGATTTTCACTTTAGATACGTATAAGGGAGGTTTCAATTGAAACCTGATTCGAATCGAGGGAATTGGCTTGCGCAAGTTAACTCTTTGACCATCGTGCTTGTTGTGACGTGCATGCTGGTATCAATGACGCATCCAGCTTCAGCTCAGGAAGCACCATCGTCGGACGATCCGCTGGCAGACGTCCTTGCGGGGCACTCTTATCACGGAACCGCGTTCAACGAAGGAGCCCGACAAGCTGCTCGAATTCTTGGCGGGACGGGCAAGGTCGACTTCGAAGTCACGTCCGAATCGGCGGAAGCTCGCAAATTTTTCAATCAGGGAGTCGGTCAGCTTCACGGGTTTTGGGACTTGGAAGCCGAACGCTCATTTCGCCAAGTCGCGATGATCGATCCGGATTGTGCGATGGCATACTGGGGAGCCGCATTGGCGACGTTCGAGAAGTCTGAGCGAGCGGCAGGTTTCATCGAAGAGGCATTTGAGAAAATGGAAACCGCTTCGCCGCGCGAGAAACTTTACATCAAAGCCTTGCACCGATACTTTCGTGGCGAGAAGAAAGATGACAAGAAAGTCGATGCTGACTGCAAAGAAAAAGGAAATGATGCAAGCAAAGACGAGTTAAAGGAAAACGAATCGGATAGCGAATCAGAATACGAAATCGTTGACGACTCAAACAAAAAGGAACGCGCGGCTCGGTACTTGAGAGACTTAGAAGACATCGTCATCGAGTATCCCGACGACATCGAGGCCAAAGCGTTGGTCGTCCATCGGATTTGGCACAATACGCGATCCGGTTGGAAGATCGGTAGCTTTGTCGCTGCGGAATCGTTGCTCAAAGAAGTGCTCAAAGTCAATCCGCTTCATCCAGCACATCACTATCGCATTCATCTGTGGGATCGGCGCAAGCCGGAGCTGGCCTTGGAGTCAGCCGGAATGTGTGGGCTCGCATCACCATCGATTGCTCACATGTGGCACATGCCGGGTCACATTTTCTCTCGCCTGAATCGGTACGATGAAGCAGTCTACTACCAGGAAGCGTCTGCACGGACTGATCATCGCCACATGATCACCGACCATGTCATCCCGGATGAAATTCACAACTACGCCCACAATAACGAATGGCTCACGCGGAACTATGTGTTCCTCGGTCGAGCCAACGATGCGTTGAACCTTGCGATGAATCTTGTAGAGCTTCCGCGTCATCCCAAATTCAATGCGTTCGACTTGAAAAATCGGTCAGGCAGCGCTGTCTATGGACAGAAGCGAATCGTCCAAGTTTTGCGAGAGTTTCAAATGTTCGATCGATTGGATGAAGTCGTCCAACAAGGATGTTTTGAGGGGCTCGAAATCGATCAGGAGATCGCAGCCAGTCGTCTGCAAGGTTGCTTCGCTGCAATCGGCGAAGATTCGGAAAAGGCAAAACGTTTTACGGAGCGGCTGATGGAACTCGCTGATAAAACGGAGGTCGAATCAGAGGACGCAGATGAGCTGGTCAAATCATTGAAGTGTCAGTTGGATTCCAAGGACGAAACTTGCGAAGATGACGATGCCAAGGAGGACGACGAAACGAAAGTTGATCGCAAGGCATTGGCTAAGGAACACGAAACGGCCAAGAAGGACGCGGAGAAGCTCACCAAGCGTGGCGAAGCGATTGAGCAAGCCATTCAGGCGATCGAAGGATATCGATTGGTGGCCGAAATGGACTACATCGAAGCAGCGAAAAGATTGAAGGAAGCGAAAGGCGAAGATGAATCGTGGCTTGCTGAATTGCGGTTTCTTGGCGGAGAAACGAAAGAAGGACTCGCCGATCTTCGTAAGCAGATCAAAAAACGCAAAAGGGAAAGTCTTCCGCTGGCTCGGCTCACATGGTGTCTGTACCTCAATGACGATCATGAGAAAGCAGAGACTCGGTTTGAGGAGCTTCGCTCCGTTGCCATCGGTGCGGATCGTTCAGTGGAAGTTTTTTCTCGTCTCGATTCGTTGGTCGAATCCTTGGAATTGGAGGAGTCGTGGGTGCTTGCCAAAGGTGAGTCTCGAATCAAAGCGCACTTTCGGCCTTCACTCGATTCGCTCGGCCCAGTTCTATGGGACGCACCGAAAGTTCCGAAGTGGAAAGTGTTGGACTCGAACAATGAAGAGGCTTCGTCAGAAAGTTACTCAGGCGAAAACTATCTAATGATTTTCTATCTTGGTCACGGCTGTTTGCACTGTGCCGAGCAACTACAGGCTTTCGGTCCGCGCGTCGGCGACTTCGAGGACGCGGGCATCAAGATGATTGCCATCAGCAGCGATGATCAAAAGGGGCTCGACAAGTCGATAGAGGATTTCGATGGAGAGATGCCGATGCGTCTGGCTTCAAATTCCGCGTTGGATATCTTTAAGGCGTTTCGGGCGCACGACGATTTCGAATCTCAGCCACTTCACGGCACGTTCCTGATCGATAAGGATGGCCGAGTCCGCTGGCAGGACATCAGCTACGAGCCATTCATGGATCACGAGTTTTTGCTGCAAGAATCGAAGCGATTGCTGAAGTTTTAGTCCCACCAGTAACAAGGCGCACCTAGCTTGAGAGGAAGTTGCATGGTTTTGGTTTGTCTCCGCAAATCTCAACCCGACGCGTGAGCGAGGTACTAGCCGCACCTCGCTCACGCGTCGGGTTGTGATTCCCAGTATGAACTTGCGTAACTCTCCGAATGACGGGGCCTCACGGAAGCCCATGCAATTTCCTATTGCGCTTCGGGCTTGGATTTGTGCAACTTCAAAGATTAGAACCGCAGTTCGCCGCTTGGTTTACCTTGCGTTGCAACTTGAGCAGTCGCAAGATTGCGACCTCGCAGCCTTTTTGGCTCGATGATTTCCAAAAACTCGCTTCGCCGTATCGCAGTTGTCTTTGCTGCGAAGGTAAGGATTGCCCCAGTGACCCGGGTTGGCTTTGAGGCCGCCGCTGCAATTGCACATGCCCGCCCACTCGTCACAGCAACTCTTGCGATCGACGCCGAAGAAGTTTGCGTCACCAGCAATGCCACGATAGGCAAATGGCTCGCCGCCGGGCGAGAAATGATCGCCAACGTCTCGCATCATGTTGGGCTTCTGGTCCCAAGAATTGGAACGTTGCGACATCCTAATATCATCGATCGATGCAGATTCAATGATTCTTGGAGCTTCATCGTTGAAGTCTCCGTCGGCAACAGGCATCGGTGGGACACTTTCAATGACTGGTTGAGGTGGCTCTGCAACTTGAACCGTGTTCTGTGGAGACGGTTTCACGATTTCGTTCGGCAGAGGGAAATCCTGTGGAGAAATTTCTGGTTGAAGCATATCAACTTCTGCAATCTCCTGTGCCGCAAATCGTGCCGTTGAGTTTGGATTGAAGTCGCCACCAGACTTTGAATTCAAGTTTCCTTTTAGGATTTCTTTAAACCGCGATGTCTGTTGGATGAACGATGCCGAGTCGTCTTTTACATTTGGGATCAAAGAATCTTTAGCAAAGACATAATCTGAGGCCGAAACTTGAGGAGCTTCAATTTCGTCGAACTCGACAAGCGGCTCATTGAATTTTTTGACCGGCCGTCTTGTTGCAACTGGCGATTCGGTCAATGGTTCGACAGCAGGCCAGACCCGCTTGGTGGTTGGAGTGATTTTGGCAACCACTGGAACGATGCTGCGTTTGCGGGGCGGTTGGTACGACTTCGCGTAGCTACTCGCTCCCAACGATTGCTCCGGCGCCACGAGGTAGTAGCTGTCGTTCTTCTCCGAGTCAGAGCCCGAATCGGCGTCTTGCGCGAAGACAGAAAACGGAAGTGAGATCAGGACCAGTGCCGAAAGAGAAATTGTTTTCATCGGATTGCTTTGCTGGGAATGGGTCTGCCGGTATTACGACCAAAATCGACTCAATCCTGTTCATCGGAAGCTCACGATCCGTCATACCACGATTTCAGTTTCAACCGTCGGGCACAACCGGTTTGGAAAAATGCGCATCACAATGCGTTTTTGCCTGACTCATACGCCGGGAACAACCGGAATAGCTTCACATGGCCCTGTCGACAAGGTATTCCCGGATCTTAGGGAGCTCGGCACTTCCAATAATTGGTCTCTCGCCGATAATTACCGGCTGACACCGCAAATCCTAACCCGAAGCGTCAGCGAGGTACCAACCGCACCTCGCTCACGCTTCGGGTTGTGATTAGCAGTACGAACTTGCGTCACTCTCCAAGTGGCGGAACCCTAACGCAATCCATGCGATTACCTAGAAAGTAGCGACAGCAGTGGCAAAGAAGACAGACGGCAAACCCTGGTACAAAGACGGCTTGAAATTTTCATGTTCTGGTTGCGGCGACTGCTGCACGGGCGCCCCTGGGTTCGTATGGGTCAATAAAGAAGAAATCGCGGCCTTGGCCCAAGCGATTGAAATGGAAGTCGATGAGTTTGAAGAGCACTTCGTTCGCAAGATTGGCATCCGCAAAAGCCTGAAGGAGTTTCCCAACGGAGACTGCGTGTTTTTCGACGGTGCGAATCGAAACTGTAACGTTTACGGGGCCAGACCACGACAATGTAAGACTTGGCCATTCTGGGACAGCAATCTCAAGTCACCTGAAACGTGGGCAGAAACCTGTGAAGGTTGCAAAGGCAGCGGCGTTGGAAAACTGCACTCATTGAATGACATCGAAGACCAACGCAAAGTGATGAAGCTGTAATCTTTCGGCCGCGATTTTTTGCACCGATTTGAGCCCGTCGTTGAGTCCGGGAATCGAAAAAGGCAACGTTTCACAATGCGAAAACGAAATTGTGTCGAAATTGTGTCCTCGCTGACAACGGTTTTGGTCATGCAAACAGCGTCAAAACAGTGCCAAAGCGCACACCGGCGGCGATCTCGAAGCCAAAATCGCCCAAATCTTTTCGTCGAGGCAACCTCAAAAGCGATAGCACTTTTGTGATAGCAGCACCACATCGTGTGCAAGCAGCGGAGTACGTTGGAAGATGGCTGGAATTGATTGACAGGAAATCGGTCTGCGGAACAATCACGTCCGTCGTAAACGAGTTACGACGCAACATCACTTCACGGAGGTTGCCGACGAACGCTTGGGATGAGCCAGTCGGATTGGTAAACGATTTACCACATCAATTTGCTCAATCACACACGAAACACACCGGATGGATCCGGGCGCCGTGGTGAATCTTGCGTTCTTCAGTTCTCTCTGACACTAAATCTATTCCAAGTCACGAACGACTCGTGGCGAAAGCTCAATACGAGCACAATATTTACGGAGATACAATTATGCAACGCAAACCAATCATCGGACTCAATGCGGACTTTCGACAAGCCAAAGGCAACCAGCCTTCATTCTCAGTTGTCACTGCTGGATACTACGACAGCATCGCTCGCTCGGGCGGTATTCCGCTCATCATTCCCCCGACGACCAACGAAGACGACGTCGCTCAGATCTTGGAGACAGTCGATGGATTCGTGATGGTTGGTGGAGCGGATCTTGATCCTCGTCGCGATGGTTTCATGTTGCACCCATCGGTTCGCGAGATGGATTCTCGACGTGAAAAGTTTGATCGCATGTTGATGTCGATGATCGCTGACAGCCGCACGCCTGTCTTCGGCATCGGTGTTGGCATGCAGCTGTTGAACGTGACCATGGGAGGCAACTTGTTCTTGCACATTCCAGATGATCTCAGTTCAGCCATTCCACACAAAGATCCTCAGGATCCAAACCATCGTCATGGATTGGAAGTTGTTACTGATTCACTAATGGGCCGCGTTTACGGCGATGGCGAAATCCGCGTAAGCAGCCGTCACCACATGGCGATCGACGAAGTCGCAAGTGGCTTTACGGTTACAGCTAATTGCCCGGACGGCGTTGTCGAGGCGATCGAGAGCGAAATGCAGGATTGGATTGCAATTGGAACCCAGTTCCATCCAGAAAACGAAGCCGCCTCTGCGTTGGACCTTCGTATCTTCGAAGAGTTCATTGATTTGATTCGTGAGCCTGTGCCAGCGATGACATTGAAAGCGGTTGCTTAGTCCACGATGTGCGACTGTGGCTTAAAGGAATGAGCCGCAGTTTTCGTGTTTCGGATAAGAGTTAGAAGGAGCGGAGCCTGAGACGGCCTCCGCTCTTTTTTTTGCCTAATACAAGCCCGAGGCGCAAGCTTTGAAGTTGCGCTATTTTTCTTTAGGGGCAAAGCCCCGGTCATTTGCCTGGCCCAGCCCATCGGGCTGGGAACTCGTTTTCCCGAACAATCGTAGGGCCGAAGGTCCGGCCAGTTGACGAGTCAGCCCCTTGAGGCGATGCAATTGGACGGACTTTCAGCCCTTGTTGTTCTTGTGGCTTCAAAACCCAGCCCCGTGGGCTGGGCTAGGTAAATTGCTGGGCCGTTGGCCCGAATCGATGCAAAAAGCGCAACATCAAAAAGCGCAAGCGAGTGAGTAGCATGGACTGCGGCAAGGCCTGCTATTCGGGCAGTTACGGCGTTTCATATTGCCAATCCTAACCCGACGCGTAAGCGAGGTACCAGCTGCACCTCGCTTACGAGTCGGGTTAGGATTTGCACAGACAAACCATGCAATTTCACTCGCTTGCGCTCTTTGAAGTTGCAGTGTTCCGGTCATTTCGGGCCAACGGCCCAGCAATTTACCTAGCCCGGCCCGCAGGGCCGGGATTGCGTTGGACGATCACTTAGGGCTGAAAGCCCGACCAGTTGCGGCGCATGTG
>CALLUY010000109.1 GCA_938010615.1 uncultured Pirellulaceae bacterium
CAGCTGCACCTCGCTAACGCTTCGGGTTGTGATTGGCTGGGCGGGTCTTCAACCGTCGTTTATTGATTCAAGTTCTCCGCCGATTCAACGTCTCCGCCACAAATTTCTGACTCGACATTTATTCACGCCATGTACGACACCATCATCATCGGCGCTGGTATGTCGGGTTTGGCCGCTGGCATTCGGCTGGCTCACTACGACCAGAAAGTCTGCATTCTGGAACGCCACTACACGATTGGCGGACTGAATTCGTTTTATCGCGTCAACGGACGCAACTACGACGTTGGACTCCATGCCGTAACGAACTTCACTGAGAAGGGCACGAAGAAAGGCCCACTCGCCCGCATCCTTCGCCAGCTTCGTTTCAAGTGGGAAGATTTCTCGCTCGCGCCTCAGCGCGGATCACGAATCGCGTTCCCGGGCGTCGACATTCGCTTCGACAACGATCTCGAATTGCTACGTAGCGAAGTCGCAAATGCGTTTCCCAATCAAGTCGATAACTTCGATGCGTTGTTGGGCAAGATTGTTGACTACGACGATCTAGATCAAGCCAGCTTTGAAGTTTCCGGTCGCCAAGTCGTCTCTGAAACGATCACGGAACCGATGCTGGTGGAGATGCTTTTCTGCCCCTTGATGTGGTACGGCAATGCCCAAGAACATGATATGGCCTGGGGCCAGTTTTGCATCATGTTTCGCAGCATCTTCCTAGAAGGTTTTGCCAGACCGTACAAAGGCGTTCGTCTGATCTTGAAAAATTTGGTTAAACGATTTCGCAGTCTCGGAGGAGAGTTGAAACTTCGCAGCGGTGTCAGCAAAATCATTGTCGACAACGGACACGCGACGGGCGTCGAACTCGACAACGGAGAAATCCTCGAGGGCAAACGCATTCTTTCGTCTGCCGGTTCACTTGAAACGATGCGGATCTGCACCGACACCAGCGAGCCCGATCCGCGGATGGCTGGTCAACTGACGTTCATCGAATCCATTTCGGTGCTGGATCGACAACCGGAAACGCTCGGCAACGAAGACACGATCGTGTTTTATAACGACAGCGAAAAATTCAATTGGCATCCGCCAGAAAACGATCTGTGTGACATCCGCACCGGCGTTGTCTGTTCACCGAACAATTACATTTATTCAGACGACGACGGTCAGCTCGACGATGGAGTCATCCGCATCACGACGATCGCGGACTTCAATCGCTGGAACGAACTTTCAGAAGAGGATTATCATCGAGCCAAACTTCGCTGGTATGACGAAAGCGTCGCCTCAAGCGTTCGATTCACTCCGGACTTCCGACCGTACGTGATCGACACCGACGTGTTTACTCCCAAGACGATCAAGCGTTTTACGTGGCACGACAACGGAGCCGTCTACGGCGCGCCCGACAAGCAGCTTGACGGGACGACTCACTTGGACAACCTATTCCTTTGCGGGACCGATCAAGGTTACGTTGGCATCATTGGGGCGATGATGAGCGGCATCTCGATGGCGAACGTCCATTGTTTACGCGGCTAAAAAGCAACGTGACGACGGATCACAGCTCAGTCAGCGATCTCATCAGCGTTGTTAACCAATTCGTTATCGACCAGTATTTCCACATCTGGAAATGCCTCTCGATTCAATACATAAAAGTCTGTGGCGTAATCTTCAGACTTGAATTCATAGTCGACGGTTTCTTTTGACGCAGTAATGTCAAACCAGCGAGGAAAAAACACTTCGAATATCAATTGTGGAACAACGGCAGCAATGCCTATCCCGAGCACCGCCAATTTCGTAACCGAACGATTCCAGCCTTGGAAATAAGGCAACGCCACGAAGACGACTACGATAATAATTGACCAGCAAATTAACGATCGAATCCAGCGTTGCCGAAAGAACCGCGGTTTGCATTCCGGACAGATCGGAAACTCAATCTTCTTCCTGCCCAACAGCGACATCAACGGAACAAAAAACGAAACGATGAAACCCTGCGCATCAGCTGAGATTTTTGCGGTATCACTTGATTCTTCGCCACACACAACGCAACGACAGGGGAAGACTGGCTGAATGTTTGCAGGAAGAGTGATATCTGTTGAAAGTGTCATTCGATTTGTCCAAGCCTGTTTTCTACGACTTCGCATGCACCCATTGACGCTAGCACGCGCTTCCCGGGTTTGAATACCTACACAATAACTTGCGGAGTTGGCACAAGAATCGGGAGAAGATGCCCTGAAAACGTCACCGGGCGTTCAGGCAGGTCTGACGGGTACGATTTGGAACATTGATCGATTACTTCTGGAAATTGCGTGAAAATCAAAATTTAACTTGATTTTTGAACAAAACCCGACGTTTTGGCATGCACAGTAGACTACATAAATGTGAACACAAAAGCCTACAATAAGCCCAACGCAAAAGCCTACAAGTAGATTGAGTTACAAAATGTCGAACATCTCAGAAAAGCTTGCGGCAGCATTGGAGAAATTGAAGCAACTACAGGACGAAGGGCGATCGGCCATTCGCGCGAGAGATTTGACGAGGGGGCAACGTGAAATATTACAGAGTAATAATTTCATACAGCCCGTAATCAAGGGCTGGTACATATCGAGCCGTCCTGACGACAGGGCAGGCGATACTACTCCATGGTACGCTGCTTTCTGGGATTTCTGCGCTGACTACGCCAATGAGCGATTTGGGCAAGACTGGTGCCTGTCTCCAGAACGGTCACTCCAAATTCATGTTGGCAACAGGACAGTACCAAAGCAACTGATTATTCGAACGCCAAAAGGCGGCAACAAGCCAAAGCAGTTGATTCATGGAACTTCAATTTTCGATTTGCGAAGATCCCTTCCCGATGCTGAAGTAACTACAACCTCGGGTCAATTGAAAATATACCGACTCCCAAATGCTTTGATCAAAGCGGCAGCAGCGTTCTACACTCAATTCCCAACGGATGCTCGCGCAGCATTGTTGGGGATTTCCAATGCGTCAGTTTTACTTCCAGAGTTATTGGATAAGGGGCACTCAACAATCGCGGGGCGGTTATGTGGAGCGTTTCGAAACATTGGTCGAGATTCTATTGCGAATGAGATAAAGAAGGCAATGGAGGCGGTTGGCCACGATATTTCGGAGGTAGACCCTTTTGAGGAAAAGATCGCAGTAAGTCACCATGACAAAATTGCTTCTCCACGTGAGGCGCGGCTAAGGTTGATGTGGCAAACTATGCGTGCCGACATTGACAATGTATTGCCGAATACTGATGGCATCAACTGTGACCCTAGCGAGTACCTGCGACAAGTAGATGAAACTTCTGTAGACGACGCCTACCATTCCTTATCAATCGAAGGATACCGAGTGACTCCCGAATTGATAGAACAAGTAAAGAGCGGAGCGTGGAACCCAGATGATAGTGAAGCAGATCGAAAGAACTACGATGCTTTGGCAGCTTCGGGTTATTTGAATTCGTTCAAGGCTGTGAAGAAAAGTCTGGCAAGGGTTCTGGGAGGAGAAAATGCCGGAATCGTTGCAAGGCAAGATCACGGCGATTGGTTCCGAGAGCTTTTTGCTCCGCTGGTTAAAGCAGGTGCGCAATCAGCAGGTAGCCTCGCCGGGTACCGATCTGGTAGAGTATTGATTAGTGGGTCACGGCACTATCCAGCTTCAGGTGCTGAAGTGCCCGATTTAATGGCTACATTTTTTGATTTGCTTGAGAAGGAAGACAACCCCGCGTCGCGTATCGTCCTAGGGCATTTCGTTTTCGTATTCATCCACCCATACTCCGATGGCAATGGACGAACCGCGAGATTTCTAATGAACCTGATGCTGGCCTCTGCTGGTTACCCTTGGACGGTAATAAGAGTCCAAGACCGAGAAAACTACGTGCTTGCGTTAGAGGCCGCAAGCGTTGACGGGAACATTAAACCTTTTGCGGATTTTCTTGGACGGACCATTCGTCATCAGATGGAATCCTGATCACGCAAAGACCATCGTTCAGCATAAACCTGCCGCTTCGCTCTAGCCATTTGCCCACAACCCGCCATCTTCAACGAATCGGCTACTCCGCCCCGCAGCGACTTCTTGAACCCCATCTTCCCATTCACCGGAACAACCAGTCGTGTCAGATCAACCGGTCTGCCGAGCCTGCGTAGCACCAGTTCGGCAGCATCTATCTGGGACAAGTCGTTGATGCATTTGAAAAAGCTCTGAAACATGTCGTTGCCCAACAACGATCGCCTGCATCGCTGATTGCCCGAGAACGTTACTGCTGAATCAAGCAAAGATCTCCAGCCAGTGCGTGATTCTCGCATTTTTGATCTAATGCAGCCATGATTCAATTCACGACAATCTTTCTCTTAACATTGGTTTGCTTCTTTGGCAGTCTGGCTGCGCAAGAGGATTCGTTACAGATTCCAGAGTCCGTTCAGCGAATTGAGCAGGATCGCATCGACGCCATCGCCAAGGGCTCCCGTTGTACGGTTGGCGTGTTTGGGCCTCAGAGTCAAGGCGGAGGCAGTGGAGTCGTCATCTCGCCCGATGGATACGCGTTGAGCAACTATCACGTTGTCGAAGGCAACGGGCCGTTCATGAAATGCAGCATGAACGACGGAGTACTTTATGACTCGGTCATTGTTGGAATCGATCCTGTCGGTGACGTAGCCTTGATCAAGCTACTTGGACGCGACGATTTTCCTTACGCGACGCTTGCCGACAGTGACGCTGTCCAGCAAGGTGACGATTGCTTTGCAGTCGGTAATCCGTTCCTGCTGGCGACCAATTTCCAACCTACGGTCACTTGGGGCGTTGTCTCCGGTGTGCATCGTTATCAATATCCATCAGGAACGCTGTTGGAGTACGCGGATTGCATTCAAACAGATGCGGCGATTAATCCTGGGAATTCTGGCGGTCCGCTTTTCAATGCCAACGGCGACCTAATCGGCATCAACGGCCGCGGAAGTTTTGAAAAACGAGGACGAGTCAACGTTGGCGTTGGTTACGCAATTTCAATCAACCAAATCAAACTGTTTTTGGACTATCTAAAGAGCGGCAGAATCATTGATCACGCCACGATTGGGGCTACCGTTGCGACGGACGATCAAGGTGACGTTCGCGTTTCAAACATTCTGGAAACGTCCGATGCCTGGCGACGCGGCTTGCGATACGACGACAAAGTGACCAAGTTTGCAGGTCGCTCCATCCGTACCGTGAACCAGTTCAAAAATGTGCTGGGCATTTTCCCGAAAGGTTTTCGAGTTCCAATTTCTTTTGAACGCGAGGGAGCTCAAATCGAAACCATGGTGCGACTGACCGGCGTTCATTCGGCTGAAAAACTAACTGAGATGATCGAGGGGCCGGAAGTTGAAACGAAGAAGATCGAATCGGAACCCAACACCGAGGGTGACACCGAAGAACCAAATGAACACGCCGACTGGTACCAAGCGCGGCGTGGATACACGAACTACCATTTTAACAAACTTAATCGGCAGCGTGTTTGGGCCAGCGCGATCGACAGCCAAGGCGACTTTTCGACAGCGACGAATCGTTGGCGACTGAGCGGCGTCGACGATGACAAAACGAAAGTCCAGATGGTGCTTTCGGACGACAAGTCCGGGCTCGAGATTGGCTCGAAAACTTGGGTGCTCGATCCCGAAACGGAACTATCGGATCAGAGAGTTCCCGAAGGTACTGGCGGGCTGTTAATCGCCATCCATCTATGGCGCAACTTTTTGATACTCGGCCCCGAAAAATTTGGGGATGTCTACTACTTTGGATCGGCACCGCTGGATCAGAATGGACCTCACTATCAAATTCTCGTGGCGACGCGCGGCACGATTGAATCGCACTTGTTCTTCAACCCGGAAACTGGACAACTTGCTGCCATCGAAGTCTTCCCAGAACTTGATAGCGATCCGTGCCTTTTGAAACTGAAGGAATACCGCAAAGATCAGGATCTGTCGGTCCCAGCGACATTCGAATATTCACATGGATTCAATCGTGGCAAACTGATGATCGAAACACTTGAGTTTCTCAAATGAGCGACATGAAAACGATTCCGAATCTGCAAGTCAACGTTCTGGACTTGGATGAAAATGAGGTCTCATTGGCCGATCTCTGTGCGAAACAGGCGACGCTACTGGTCTTTCTGAGACAATTCGGCTGAGCGTTTTGTCGCGAACAGGTTGTTCGCATCAATTCGATCGCTGAAGAAATCCAAGGCAATAATGTTTCCATCGTCGGCATCGGAAGCGGAACGGTGGCTCAAGCCAAAAATTTCCGCAGCACTTTCGAAATCGAATTCGACCTCTACACCGATCCCGCACTGAACAGCTTCCGCGTTTTCAACCTGAAAAGAAAACTCGGCATCGGTCCGAGGGCGATCGGACGATACTTGAAAGTACTGCTGTCGGGACATCGACAGGGCTGGACTCAAGGCGACGCTTTGCAACAAGCTGGAGTCGTGCTGATTGACGAAACCGGAACGCTGGTCTGGCGACACATTAATGACGGTCCCGGTGACCACGCCGATCTGGAAACCATACTACAGCAAGTACGTTCACTCACGCGTTCCGATTAGCAGTTTGCATTTCGGTGCATGATGTCTGCAAGCAACATGCGGCTATTTCTTGCCACCCTTGCCGCCAACTTCTTGGACCGACCAATCGCCCTCGGTGGTCTTTTTGGTTTTTGGATCGACATCCTGCATCGACCAATCACTTTTCGCAGCAGGTTTCACTTCACCGCCAGCGGAATTATTGAGCTCGAACCCAGTTCCCGAATTCTTCTTCGATGGCACTTCTTCCATTGACCAACCATCTTCGCCAATTGTCTTCTTCGCGGTGCCGGCAGATGGAGCAGTCTTGCCGTTGTTGGTATCAACGTCTTCCATGCTCCAGTCACCGTTGTTCCCGGAGCCGCGGGGCATTGTCTGGTTCGGATCCTGCGACTTGGGAGCTCCTAAAATGTCCGCACGTTGGCGACGGTACTCATCTGCTTCGCGAAGTTCACGATCGATTCGGCTATCTCGACTATCGATTTTTCGTTCGACCGAGCGAGTTCCATTTCGCTCCCCACCGGCTCCATCAGGATTGGGAGCACCTCGACTTTGCATAAAAAAGAAGATCGCAGCTCCGATGATCAGAAACATAAAGATTCCGCCAAAGCCACCTTTGCGACGACGTGGTTGCTGTGGATAGTCAAAGCTCATTTTCTTTGTCCGAAAAACGACGGGAAGAAATTAAATGGTAGAGCCGTCATGATGACGGTCCAAGGCCTAGTTGACAATCGAAGAAATGAAATGCCAGTAGAAAACAACTATTTTACGAGTCCAGTCGTTCGAGTATTTCTTGGATCAACGTAGTAAGTTCTGATTCCACGCCTCGTTGGGTTTGACCAGACGCGAACACCGTGAGCACCGGATGACCGGGTTCGATGCACTCGCCATCGTTTGGCAAGTCGGCGATGGACACGACATCGTCTGGTGACAGATGCCTTGACGGGAAAACATGCAGCTTTTGTCGCACGAATTGGATCGCTGAATCCAGCTGATTGAAAACGACTGCTTTGCCAATAATTGAGTTGTTGGACGGCTGTGCTTTTACACCACAGTGAACTCCGAATGCGTTTAGGTGCCGCAGAATCACGGACTCTCCGATAACTTCTGCCGAAGCAGGGATGCGCGGGTTCACATCGACGGGCCAAATACCATCTTGATTGCGAATGAAGTCCACACCGAACACGCCTTTGAACTTTGCTTGACTTGCAATCTCAGTGGCGAAAGCCCGCGTTATCTGTTGGTCGCGTTGCGAAAGCTCTAGTCCCGCAATGGAACCGAACCAACCGAGTGATTTCGTCAACTGAAACGTTCCTCCAAGACACTCAACAACGCCATCCTCTGCGACAAAGATTTGCGAAACCGATTCTCCGTCGATGAAGTTTTGCAGAATTTGAGTTTTCGATTTAGACGAACGAACTTCGGCAATTGAATGTACTAACTTGGCGGTCGCAGAATGGGCAACATCTTTTGCCACCGCTGGAAACTTCGCGAGTTCTGGATCGGCAAGAAGTCGAAAATCCGGCAGGCCAATCGCGGAAAGCGTCCGATTGAAAGCGTCGGCGTCGATCATCTGCGAAGCAGAATCAGCGTTGGCGAACGCAGGTCGGCTCCACTGCGATAACGTTTCCAGTAGATCTAAACTTCCTTCAAGCCCACCTGAAAAGAGGGCTAAGTCGTGAGCACGCACAAGCGTTTCACAGCTCGAAAGATCGCTCAACTGATCTAACTTTTGCACCCGTCCGTCACACAGCTCGAACGTGTCAGCATCGCCATAAAGATCGGCGACAGAACAATCGATCCCCAACCGTACAAGCAACGACGCGACCATCCTGCCGCTGGCTCCGACGACCAAGGCCTGATCCGGTTCAAATGTTGTATTATCGGCAGGTAGATTCATCGCAGTCGTCGGATTCAGGGTCGGAATGGTTGCCCAAATGGAGCCAGTTTGTTACTCTTTCTAGCTTAACTTTAAGAACTGGTGCTGATCCGAAACAGAGTTGGCACTCAACGTATTACAGGAGTCAATCTATGTCTATGTTTATTGGTGAAGCACTTGATGGTGAAGGCAACGAAATCTCTCACATCGATTTGATGATCGGCAGCAAGTCTGGACCAGTCGGCACAGCTTTCGCGAACGCTCTTTCAACTCAATCAGAAGGCCACACAAACTTGTTGGCCGTATTGGCCCCCAACGTTGCGGTAAAGCCAGCTACCGTCATGGTCACGAAGGTCACGATCAAAGGCATGAAGCAAGCAGTCCAGATGTTTGGCCCAGCTCAAGCTGCTGTCGCGAAAGCGGTTGCTGACAGTGTTGCCGACGGAGTCATTCCGAAGGACCAAGCTGAAGATCTCGTTTGCGTTTGCGGCGTGTTCATTCACCCGGGTGCTGAAGATGACAAGAAGATCTACGACTACAACTATTCGGCGACAAAGATGGCGATTGCGAACGCAATGAACTCATCTCCGTCAGCCGACGAAATGATTGCCCAAAAAGAAGAAGCAACTCATCCGTACCGCGGATTCTAATTTTCGATTGATTTCGAACTGCATTGAGCTCGCAACTGATTGAGCCATCGTTTGGTGGCTCATTCGCTTGCGAGTCTTTTTGTTCCAGCGAGTCTTTTTTATCCCCACATACTCTTAGGTTCATTGCGATGTCAAAGCAACGAATTCTTGTGCAAATCGATCCCGATACACATCCTAGCGTCTTCGATTCCGTCGTCGCGATCGATTCTGGCGTTGAGCAACTTCTGACGCATGGCTCGGTTTCCGAAGATGACGTCACCGGACTGGTTCACGGTTGCATTTTCACTCGAGCCATCAAAGATCTAAAATCGACGGCGATCTTTTTCGGTGGCTCCAACGTGGATCAGACCGAAGCATTGGTCGCCAAAGCGAAAGACGCATTCTTCGGACCGATGCGTGTTTCGATCATGTCCGACCCTAACGGCTGCAACACCACGGCGGCGGCAGCGGTACTTTCGGCAGGACAGCATCTTTCGTGGAATGGTTCGACGGTCACGATCCTTGCTGCAACGGGCCCTGTTGGAATTCGAGTCGCACAAATATTGGCACAAGAAATCAAAGACTCTAACGGATCAATGACGATTCGAGTTTGCTCGCGGAAGCTTGAACGAGCCGAAAAAGTCTGCGGTGACATTGCGAAGGACCTCGGTGATTGCGTCAAGCTCGAGCCGCTTGAAGTACGGGACTCTAAGGCTGCAGTTACAGCAGTTGCAGGATCTGATGCCATCTTCGCTGCTGGAGCGGCAGGGATCGAGCTACTCGCGGAGGGGTGGCAAACTGAGCAACTCAAGGTCGTCGTGGATGTGAACGCTGTGCCGCCAGCAGGAATTCAAGGCGTCGAAGTAATGGACAAAGGGGAGCTTCGCGGCGAAACAGTCTGTTATGGAGCGATTGGTGTTGGCGGGTTAAAGATGCAGATCCATCGAAAGTGTATCGAGAGCCTTTTTGAATCAAACGACAAGGTGCTCGAAGTTCACGAAGTCCACCGGGTTGGGAAGACTTTGATCGGGTGATCGAAAACAGAAACACTTTCGCACTTCGTTGACAGGGCAATCACATTAGCACTCCGCCCAACAATCGGATCGGCATCATCGGCAGCGGGATGGCTGGGCTTTCTGCAGCGTGGCTGCTCTCACGTAAAGGTTTTCGTGTTACCGTTTTCGAAAAGGGAGCCAACCCTGGACTCGCCGCACACTCGCGAGACTTTTCGAACTTTGCAACGAACTTTGAAGGTCAGATAATCGGCGACGTTCCGTCTCGGATGTTTAACGCTTCTCTCTGGCCTGCCGTCACCAAGCTATACCAAGACGCCGGCGTCGACTTTGCACCCGTTGACCATCAGCAAACATTTCTGAACACGGCGAAGGATGTTCGATTGAAGATTGGGTTGCCTTACGACACCGTTGCAATTCTAAAGAACACTTTCAATCCAATTACTCGCAAGCTGTTGAGCGACCTGCGAGCTTTTCAAAAGATTGGCTTGGACGCTCTTCAAGATGGCAGCGCTGAGGCGATTACGTTTGGCGAATTCCTCAAGACAGCTGTCCCAAAAAGATCGTCGTCTGATTTCCTGAACGACTTTTTGCTACCAGCGCTTACGTCTACCGTGTTCACGTGTCCAACAATTGACTTGTTGCGATACCCTTGCGATGTGGTGCTTGATTCATTGGACAAAGTTTCAAACGGTGGTCAGCGATTGATGCGGACGGTTAATGGATCGCAGGATGCGGCGAAGCGACTGCTTTTTGACGTTGACCGATTTTTATGCGGGACGAATGTTGAGAGCATTTCTCTACGAGACGAATCGGTTTTGGTACACGCCAATGGAGACTCTCACGAGTTCGATCAGCTCATCGTTGCAACGCAAGCCAACCATGCGAGTGATTTGGTTGCGTCAGAACTGCCAGAAGCTGCAGCATTGCTGGCGAAGTTTCGATATGTCGATGTCCCCGTCGTGGTCCATACTGATTCGTCGACGATGCCGAACGATAAAGGGGACTGGGGCACGTTCAATTTCCGTTCATCTGAAAGCGGGGCTTCGTCCTGCACGGTCTGGATGAATCGTTTTCATGATCGATGGCCAGCTGCAGAGGACGTGTTCCACACGATCTTTCCAAACCGAAAAATTGATTCTGCTGCCGTGGTTTCGTCAGCCAACATGCAGCGTCCAGTCGTCGATTCCAACACGAAGTCATTGCACGCCGACCTCGAAATGCTCCATTTGAAGAACCGTCGCATTTGGTTTGCTGGCTCATACGCTACTGGCGGAGTTCCTCTCTTGGAATCAGCGGTTCAGTCGAGCCATTCGGTCGTGCGGCACATCACATCGCAACTTGCCAAAGCGACAACGTGACATCTGATTTTCTCGGAGACACCGATTCGAATTTGGAACCGGAAGACAAACCGGTCGGACAAGGACCTGAAGACTTGGGACAAATCTTGGTATAGACGCGATGCTTCCGAGCAAGCGATGACGACGACCACGAGTTCACGAATCGCTAGCATCAGCCAACAATGGCGTTCATGAAGCAAACCTATTTTGCTAGTCTCCTGGCGGAATTTCAGAGTCTGAAAACAACTCAGACCAAACTCTTGCCCGATGAGGACACGATGAGCGTCGCACCTTCTCCCACCCCCAAAAAAATGGATCGCGAATCGATGGTCAAGCGTATCAAAGCGCTTGGTCCTTGGCACATGAATATTCAGCTGACCGACGACTTGAACACAGGCGAAGTGTTCGTCGAAGACGGTGTGAAACGAGGCCGTGAAGAAGGCGGTCGAGGCGGTGACGTTAGTCTCCTGATGTTGCGTGACATATTTCTGAAGCAAATCGATTCTATCTATCCCGACGGACTACAAGGAAAAACATTTCTCGACTGCGCCTGCAACGCCGGCGGCTACTGTTTCTGGACTCGTGAACGAGACATCAAAGCCGCCTTCGGTTTCGACGTTCGAGAGCACTGGATCAAGCAAGCTCGATTCGTAAAAACGCAGCGGCAAATTAGCCCAACGGATCGAATTCAGTTTCGAGTCAACGATCTGTACGATATTCCATCACAAAACTTGGCCCCATCAGATATCACGATGTTCAAAGGCATCTTTTATCATCTGCCGGACCCAATCACCGGCTTGAAGATCGCAGCGGACCTGACGAACGAGCTCATGTTCTTCAACACATCAACAACGTGGGGCGAAGAAGACGGAAGCATGAAAGCCGGTTGGGAAAGCAAAGAGAACGTCATGTCTGGCGTGCACGGCTTGAAATGGTATCCGACAGGCCCGAAAGTTTGCGCTGACATCCTGAAGTGGGCTGGCTTCGTCGAAATGAAAAAGATTTTCTACCGCCAACAATTCGACACACCCACGATTGGTCGAACTGAAATCGTGGCCTCAAAAGTTCCGGGATTGCTGGAAAATCTCAAAGGTGAGTGGATCAAGTAGCGGCACTCAAAATTCGAAACGAAATTTAGCCCGAAGATTGTCTTCGGGCTTTTCTCTTGCGCGACGATTCGACGTTTGCGTTAACAGGTTCTGGCAGACTAAACTGATCATCCAACGGTCACCGCCACAACGCGAGCTTGAAATGAATCTTCTGTTCCGAACAGCTTTCACATTCACGATTCTTTTTCTATCAGCGAACTTTGTGATCGCAGAAACCGGCACTGACATCGTCCCGGTTCCCAAATCGATCGAGCCCTCAAAGATCGAAGGAGCCAAACCGCGTAACGTCGTCTTTATTTTGTCCGACGACCATCGGTACGATGCGATGAGCTTCATGGGACATCAGTTCGCGGAAACGCCTCACATGGACGCGATGGCTCGCAACGGCGTTCACATGAAGAACGCTTTTGTGACAACATCGCTTTGTTCTCCGAGTCGCGCTTCGATTTTGACGGGGCTTTACACGTTCCGGCATCGAGTCATCGACAACCAGCGAGCCGTTCCAGACGGCACGCAGTTTTTTCCACAGTATCTTCAGAAGGCCGGATACAAAACAGGCTACATCGGCAAGTGGCACATGGGCGCCCACAACGACAACGCGCGGCCGGGTTTCGACTACTGGGTTAGCTTCAAAGGTCAGGGGCATTACTTGCCGCCTGGTCCAAATTACACGATCAACGTCAACGGCGAACGTGTCAAACAGGATGGCTACATCACGACTCTGCTCACCAAGTACGCGATTGATTTCCTTGACCAACAAAAGGACAGTGAAGAGCCGTTCTTTCTTTATCTGTCACACAAAGCGGTCCACGCGAATTTTACTCCCGAAGAAAAGTACAACGACAAGTTCGCAACGAAGCCCTTCAGCCGACCACCAAGCGAAAAGGAACTCACCGAGAACAAGCTTAATCGTCCGCGTTGGTTGCTTGATCAACGCAACAGTTGGCACGGAGTCGACTTTCCATACCACAGCGAATTGAACATCGAAAAGTATTACAAACGATATTGTGAATCGCTCTGCTCAGTTGATGACAGTGTCGGCGCCGTGATGGATCAGCTCAAAAAGATGGGGATTCATGACGAAACGATGGTAATCTACATGGGCGACAACGGCTTCATGTTTGGGGAACACGGCCTGATCGACAAACGTGTTGCCTATGAAACATCTATTCGTGTTCCAATGATGGTTCAATGCCCTGAACTTTTTAAAGGCGGTGCAACGGTTGAAAAAATGGTTGCCAACATTGATATCGCTCCAACGGTGATGGAGGCAATGGGACTGGAGAAACCACCCCACATGGACGGTGACAGCTTTATCTCACTGACAAAAGGTGAAGACGTTCCGTGGCGCGAGTACTTTCTCTACGCGTATTACTGGGAGAAGAACTTCCCGCAATCGCCGACCGTGTTTTCATTGCGAAGTGACAAATACAAGTACAACACCTACTACGGCTTGTGGGACACGGACGAGTTTTTCGATATCGAATCCGATCCGATGGAGCAAAAAAATCTGATTCGCCAGAAAGGCTACCAGGCGAAAGCCAAAGAGATGGAAGGAAAGCTTTACGAGATGATGGAAGAGCTTGGCGGGATGGATATTCCCTTAAACGCTCCACGCGGACGATCGCAGAACAAGCGGCTACGACCTCGAAAAGGAGACAGTGCGAACGACTTCCCGTCGGACATGGTGCTTGATGAACCGGTAAACAACAATGCAAACTAAGCCGCTGCTGTCGATTTTGATCCTTTGCAGTTTTGTTTCCCAAGGCTTGAACAGCTTTGCCCAAGAAACAAAACTCAAACGCAACGTTCTGTTGATCATGACAGATGACTGCAACGTTGACCTTGGCTGCTACGGCCATCCCTTGGTCCAGACACCCAACATCGACAAGTTGGCTCAAAGCGGGACGCGATTTGAGAAAGCCTATTGCCAATATCCAGTTTGCAATCCAAGTCGGGCTTCGATGATGACCGGTTTGTTTCCGAATCAAACAGGAGTCATTTCAAACGCTGAAAATTTTCGACACCAACTGCCTAATGTTGTGACGTTACCGCAGATGTTCCGCAATCAAGGTTACTGGTCTGGAAGAGTTGGCAAGATCTATCACTACGGCGTGCCATTGCAAATTGGCGAAGACGGAATGGATGATGCGGCTTCGTGGGACACGGTGGTCAATCCGCGCGGTGTTGATCGTGAAGTCCATGACCAGATTCACACGTTGCAAAAAGGAAAATTCGGCGGCACCCTTAGCTGGCTAAACCTTCCCAGCAAAGCCGAAGATCATACGGACGGAATCGCCGCCGTCGAAGCAATCAAGTTGCTGGAGAAACATCATCCGGACAAAACGGATCAGCCGTTTTTCTTAGCCGTTGGTTTTTATCGTCCGCACACTCCTTACGTCGCACCGCCTGAATTCTTTGAACGCTATCCACTCGACAAAATCACACCTGTGATGGAAGTCGAAGGGGACCGCGACGACATTCCAGTGGCGGCACAAATGGATCGCCCAAAGCAACGCGATCTGACGCTGAAGCAACGCAAGGAGATCATTCAAGCGTACTATGCTTCGATCACGCTGATGGATCAGCAAGTCGGCAAAGTCGTGGACGCGGTCGATCGGCTTGGTCTGAGAGACAACACAACCATCGTATTTGTGTCCGACCACGGCTATCACTTGGGCGCCCATGGACTTTGGCAAAAAGGTGATCTATTTGAGGGATCTTGTCATGTGCCAATGGTGATTTGCGACCCGGACATGCCAGCTGGAAAGTCTTCGAGTTCTCTGGCGGGTTTGATTGACATCTACCCAACGCTTGGGGAATTGGCAGATGTTTCGGTCCCCAAGCACGTATTAGGACAAAGCTTGGTGCCTATCCTGAAAGACGAAACTGCGACCGTCAATGATCATGTTTTCACAATGACCGTTAGCAGGGCAAAATGGACACACAAAGAGTTCACCAAAAAAAAGGTAAAAGGATATTCGATTCGCAGCTCTCGATATCGATACACGCAGTGGGGCGGCGGCGAATTCGGCCACGAAATGTATGACTACGAATCAGATCCTGACGAACTAACGAATCTCGCGGACTTGCCTGCACACGCTGATGCGGTGAAAGACATGCAATCCCGGTTGAATTCGGCAATGAAGTACGGGCAGTGATCGCGGCGGCACTGCTGCCGTTTCTTTGACGGATAATTGTGTGGTATCCAGCGTAAGTCGTCTCCGGCTTGCGATCTCTTGGCAGCATTTTTTGAAAATCGGCGGCTGCACGATTGGCAGCATTCCTCAGTCGGCATTTGATATGCTTATCGAGCTGCAATTGAGGCGTTAAAAGGCGACAAAACCTCCCGAAATATACAGAAGCGCTCTGTTCACGCTCAAAAATATACGGAAGTTGTGTTTCAGAAATATGCGGAAGTTGGATATGCTGGACCTGACTTCGATCACGCGGCAAAACGCGAAACGTCTTGATGCGAAGCTCCTGAATATCAACAATGGGACACTTGGTTCCCAGAAATATACAGAAACATTTCTGCATACTATTAGTTATCCCGCTTAATTACGCCCGAAACTGCTTGCAATCGAGCGTGACTGAGGTTTGAGCGTGTCCCGTTTGGTGCTATCCTCCTGTCCGATTTTGTTCCCGGTGGTCTTGTGGCAGCGATCTGATGATATTCAAACAAATAGTCGCGTGTGCGGTTCCAATCGTGTTAATTTCTTGCTCGATCGGATGCGATCAGAGCGGCCAGAGGGTTACTCAATATCCATCGGGACAAACGCTTCGCGTGGATACGACAGTCCAAGGTGGCAAAAAGATAATCAATAGCCAGTGGTACAACCTTGATGGTCAACTGGCGTTTGAGACGAAATGGTCGCGAAGCGGTGACGGCATTGACTATTCCTTCTACCCTAGCGGCACAGTGCAGGAGAAAACAACAATGCAAAACAATCTTCGGCACGGCCCAACTTGGAACTACGATACTAATGGCAACTGCACGTCAGTAGATCATTACGTGAATGGTGTAAAACAGCCTGTCAACAAGGCCAACGCGGGATAACAATTAAGAATTTGACATCGCGTAGTGAGGCACGAACGAAGCCGATGTTCAAGTTCTCTGTTCAACAATTAAGAATTTGACATCGCGTAGTGAGGCACGAACGAAGCCGATGTTCAAGTTCTCTGTTCAAGAAGG